>CADECW010000212.1 GCA_902825855.1 uncultured Rhodospirillales bacterium
AGGGACCTGCTCTTGTCGATGCGTCGACAAGAAGAGGTCCCTCGACTGCGCCGCCCTTCGGGCGGCTTCGCTCGGGATGACGGGAAATATCTTCATCCCGTCATCCCGACCGACAGCTCAGCGGTCGAGCCAGACGTCCTCGAAGCGGAAGCCGTTGTAGACGCTGTTTATCTGCTGCACGTAGCCCTTGACGTAAGGCTGCATGCAGGTGCCCGAGCGGTTCCACATGATGACCGGGCGCGCTCCGTCCTCGAGCAGCTTGCGGTCGATCTCCCACACGATCTTCTTGCGCTTCTCGAAGTCGGTTTCCGCCGACTGGACCTCGAACAGCTTATCGATCTCGGGGTTGCAGTAGCCGGTGTAATTGCGCTCCGACTTGCAGGAGAAATTCTCGAAGTAGTTCTGATCGGGATCGTCGACGCCGTTGCCGGTCGTGTTCAGGCCCACCGAGTAGGCCTTGCGGCCGACCTTGGCGAACCATTGCGAGGTCTCGATGATGTCGATCTCGGCGTCGATCCAGATCTCCTTGAGCTGGCCGGCGAAGATCACCGCGGGATCCTTGTAGATCGAGATGCCACGCGTGGAGACCTTGAGCGGCAGGCGTTTGTCGGGCCCGTAGCCCAGCTTCGTCATGATGGCCCGGGCTTCCTCGCGGTTCTTGGTTACGTCGGGACCGTAACCCGGGACGGCGGCAAGCATGGCCGACGGCATGCCCCAGTAGCCGGCTTCGGGCGGCTGCATGGTGCCGCCGACATCGGCATTGCCCTGGCTGAGGATGTCGATGAAGGCCTTGCGGTCGAGCGCCAGCACCATGGCGCGCCGCAGGTCGGGATTGTCGAACGGTGGCGCTTCGCGATTGACGATCAGGTTGGTGGTGACGTTCATCGAGGTGACGACGCACTGCGCAGTCGGCATCTGGCTCTTGATGTCGGCCAGCAGCGGGATCGTGACCTCCCATGGGAACGTGATGTCGAACTTGCCCGACACGAGGCTCAGCATCGCCGTGGCGCGATTGGGCACGATGGTGAACTCGATGCCGTCGAGATAGGGTCGGCCCTTCTTCCAGTAGTCGGTGTTCTTGGCGAGCTTGATACCCTCGTTCTGCTTGAACTCGACGAATTTGAACGGACCGGTGCCGATCGGCTTGGTGCGCATCTGCGCCGACGGGACGTGGCAGGGATAGATCGGCGCGTATCCCGAGGCGAGCAATGCCGGCAGCGACGGCTGCGGGCGCTTGAGGGTGACCGTGACCTCGTGGTCACCATTGGCGGTCACGGTGTCGACGTTGCCGTACCAGGTGGTCCGGGGGTTGCGGCGCAGTTTCGGCTCGGCCTTGCCGGTCAGGAGGTCGAAGGTGCAGACCACGTCCTTGGCGGTGAAAGGCTGGCCGTCGTGCCACTTCACGCCCTCCTGCAGCTTGAAGGTGAGCGCCTTGCCGTCGGGACTCCACGTCCACGACCTGGCGAGATCGGGCACGATATCCTGCGGGCTGTTCTGCGGCTTGCCCTGATCGTAGATGACCAGGTTGTTGAATACCGACATGAACGGCACGACCACCGAGTTGGTCGCTTCCTCGAGGATGGAGGCGCTCGGTGGATTGTCGCGATGGTACATTTTGAGGACGCCGCCGCTTTTCTGGGCCAGCGCTACGCTCGAACCAAAAACCAGGGTGACTACGAGGCCACCCACCAGGACCAGCCGCATCGTTTCCTCCCAAGTAGCCGCGTGTCGAGCCGCGGAATTGGGAGCAGTCTAGCCTCATATTCTGCCCCGGTCATACGCTCCGAGGCGTCATGGCTCTCAGGCTGCCTGTTTGCGACGCATCGCCTGGGAGTACCTCGGGCACACCTCCTCGGCGAAGCGGGTCATCATGCGCTGGCGCAACCCGATCGGCGTGCCGGGCGTGGCGCAGGACACCATGAAGTAGTTGAAGCCGAGGGCGGCGAGCTGGTCGATGCGCCGGCAGATAGTCGCCGGGCTGCCGACCAGGTTCGAGTCCATGAATGGACCGAGCTCGGCAGGGTCGGTGAGCTTGCGCAGGTTGGCGAACATGCGGCTGAAGTCGTGGTACTCGGGGATGTCGGCCCACGGGTTGGCGTCGGACTCATAGTGCGCGCACTGCAGGTCGAAGTAGGGCGGGTAATATCGGCGGCCGAGCGCCTGCGCCTCCTCGTCGGTGTCGGCGATGAACATTTTCACCGAGATCGGCAGGATGGCATCGCGCGCGGGGGCGCCGACGCGCGCCGACCAGCGTTCGAGAATCTTTGCCAGAAGCTTGTCGGGGAAGGTCGACAGGCAGATCGGCGCGACGCCGAGGTCCCCCATCACCTCTGCGCTGGCCGGGCTGCCGATTGCCCCATAAAAGCGCACCTTCTTGGGGACCGGCTCGGGCCGGAGCCTGATCGGCCGCCCGATCTTCCAGAAGCGGCCGTCATGGGTGAAGGGTTCGCCCGCCAGGCCCTTCTCGACGATGCGGTAGCATTCCGCAAAGCGCGCCCGCGCCTCGTTCATGTCGACATTGTAGGCGTCGTATTCCATCTTGGCGGTGCCGCGGCCGATGCCGAGATGGAGCGTGCCCGTCGTCATGCCGTTCAGCATGGCGATTTCTTCAGCCAGCCGCAGCGGGTGGTACCACGGCAGGACCAGCACCGAGGTGCCGAGCGACAGGTCGGGAAAGGCGGCGGCGATGTGCGCCATGAACAGGAGCGGGCTCGGCGTCGGGTAATAGTCGCTGAAGTGGTGCTCGAGCAGCCACGCGGCGTCGTAACCGAGCTTCCGGCCTAGCGCACAATCCTCCATGACCTCGCGATACAGCGCCTGGTCGGATTTGTGGACGTCACTGGCCGGTGCGGCCTGGAAGCCGAAGGCAATATCACCCATACGCGTCCCTCGAGCTTGCTACGTTCACACGAAATCAGGCCGCGCGGTTGCGCAGGATTTCCCAGGCGCGGCGGAAGGCCTGGGCCATCTCGTCGGCCGGCACGGCGCCCGAGAACAGTACGTGGCCCTGCAGAGCGAAGCTCGGCACTCCCTGGATGCCGGCGTTGCGCGCCATGCGGTCGGCCGCGATGACTTCCTTGAGGCCGGTGTCGCTGTTCAGCATCGCGGTAATGTCGTCGCGCTCGAGGCCGCCCTCGATGCCGAGGCGGGCCAGCATTTCGGCATTGCCGATGTCGGCCCCGTCGCAGAAGTAGCCCTCGAACAGCGCCTCGACGACGCCGTCCTGCACACCCTTCTGGCCGGCCAGCCGGATCACGCGATGGGCGTCCAGCGTGTTGGGTGTGCGCGTCAGGCGGTCGAGATGGAACTCCAGCCCGACAGTGGCGGCGGTCTCGGTGATCCGCTCGTCCATCTGGCGCGAGCGCTCGGCACTGCCGAACTTGGTGAGACGATACTGGGCGCGGTCGACGCCCTCGCGCGGCATGTCCGGATTGAGCTGGAAGGGATGCCACGCGACGGTGAAGTGCAGGCCCTGCTTGCCCAGAAGGTCGAGCGCGCTCTCGAGGTGGCGTTTGCCGATGTAGCACCATGGGCAGATCACGTCGGAGATGACGTCGATGCGGCCGACCGGCTTTGCCTGGTCCATGGTCGTTCCCTTCCTGGCGGCACATTCGAATGCGCCCTGTTGCGTATAAGCCTATACCTGCGTGGAATCCGCGGCAACGAGGAGACCCTATGCAAAAGACCCAATACCGCTCTGCGCTTATCGTCGGCACCGGCCCCGGTCTCAGCGCTTCGCTGGCCCGCCTTTTCACCAAGCAAGGCCTGACCGTATCCATGGCCGCCCGGCAGACCGACAAGCTTGCCGCGCTGGTCAAGGAGACCGGCGCGGAGGCGCACGCCTGCAACGGCGCCGATCCGAAGGAAGTTGCCGGCCTGTTCGAGACCCTCGACGCCCGCGGCCGCACGCCCGATGTCGTGGTCTACAATGCGAGCAATCGCGTGCGTGGTCCGTTGGTCGACCTGGCGCCCGACGACGTCAAGCGCGCCATCGACATCAGCGCCTTCGGCGGCTTCCTGGTCTCGCAGCAGGCGGCCAAGCGCATGCTTCCCAAGTCGCACGGCGCCATTTTCCTGACCGGCGCCACGGCGGGCGTGAAGGGCTTTGCGCTGTCGGCCACCTTCGCCATGGGAAAGTTTGCGTTGCGCGGCCTCGCCCAATCGATGGCGCGCGAGCTTTCGCCCAAGGGCATCCATGTCGCGCATTTCGTCATCGACGGCGGCATCAGGAGCGCGGCGCGTCCGGTGCCGGACAACGCGCCGGACAGCCTGCTCGACCCCGACGCCATCGCCGAGACCTACTGGGCGACGCTGCAGCAGCACCGCAGCGCCTGGAGCTGGGAGATCGAGGTCAGGCCCTGGGTGGAGAAGTTCTAATCGTGCGGAGAGTCAGAGGTGCTCGCGCAGCAGGCTTAGCGCGGTGTGCAGGTCGGGCACTATCTGCAGGCAGCGGGCGTGGCTTTCCGGCAGGGGCTGCACCAGATCGGGCACCATGAAGGCCATTGTCCCGGCAGCGTGCGCTGCCTCCAGCCCGACATTGGAATCCTCGAAGGCGATGCAATGCTCGGGCGCCACGGACAGTCGACGCGCCGCCTCGAGATAGACGTCGGGATACGGCTTGGTCCGCTCGACGTCGTCGCGCGTCGCCACTGCCTTGAAACGGTCGAGCAGGCCCGCCTTGCCGAGATGGTCCTCCGCCGTGGGCCGGCGGGCCGAGGTCGCCACGGCGAGCGGCAGCCCGCGACCGTCCAGGAAATCGAGCAGCTCGACGACGCCCGGCTTCAGCGGAATGCCGGCCTCCGTCAGGCGGCGCACATGCACCGAGAAGCACTGACGGAACGCCTCGATGCTGAAGCCCTCGCCGTAGTGGGCCGCGATGATGCGGTTGCGCGCCGGTCCGGGCACGCCGGCCGTCGAATGGCAGAGATCGAGCGGCATTTCTGGAAAGCCGAGCCCGCGCGCCGCCGCCTGCATGGCCTCGACGTAGATCGCCTCGGTGTCGAGCAGCAGGCCATCCATGTCGAAAAGAGCGGCTTCGACGGGTTTTTTGATCATGCTTTCGTTCTAAGCTCCCGCCGGGAAACGGCAAGTCGGAGAAAGATTCATGCGCATCCACAATCTCTACGTCGACGACAAGGGCGAGACACATTTCCGCGACATCGAGGTCGAATGGAAACAGGAGGGCCGCGGCGGCAAGACCTCGGCGACCTTTCCGGCGACCGGCATCATCTTTCGCGAGACGCCCGGCACCTACGACTACGAATGGCACCCTGCGCCACGCCGGCAATACATCATCAACCTCGACGGCGGCGTCAGCATCCAGGCGAGCGACGGCGAGACGCGTATCATCGGTGCGGGCGAGGTGCTGCTGGTCGAGGACACGAGCGGCAAGGGCCATTTCTCCAAGGCCGTCGAAGGCAAGATGCGCCATTCCATCTTCGTGCCTATCGAGTGAACGTCGGCCGGTTAGAAAATTTCGAGCCGGGTCCAACGCCGCTCTGGCTTCCCTCATGCATGATCGCACGAGAGCCGCCGTCACCCGGGAACCGAAAAGTGGGAATTGAACAATGAGCGCACAGACCGTCCTCGATCCGATCGATGATCTCGTCGCACAGGCCAAGCGCGTCCTGCCGGGCGGCAGCTTCGGCAACATGCCGGCCGAGGTGGTGCTGAAGGAGGGGAAAGGCGGCCGCATCTGGGACGAGGCCGGACGCGAATATGTCGACTTCCTGCTGGGCTCCGGGCCGATGTTCGTCGGCCACGCGCATCCCGAGGTGACGGCGGCGGTGCAGGAACAGGTGCCGCTCGGCACGACCTTCTTCGGCAACAACCGCCACGGCATCGCGCTCGCCGAGGCCATCTGCGATGCCGTGCCCTGCGCCGACCAGGTACGCTTCGTCTGCTCCGGCACCGAGGCCGATCTCTACGCCATGCGCGCGGTCCGAGCTTTCAGGAAGCGCGACAAGATCCTGAAGTTCGAGGGCGGCTATCACGGCATGAGCGACTATGCGCTGATGTCGCTGGCGCCCAAGCGGCCCGGCAACTTCCCGCGCCCGACGCCGGACTCCGCCGGCATCCCGAAGTCGGTGCAGGACGAGATGCTGGTCGCAGCCTTCAACGACATCGACATGGTGGAAAGCCTGATCGAGGAGCAGAAGGACGACCTCGCCGGCGTGATCGTCGAACCGTTCCAGCGCCTGATCCCGCCGAGGCCCGGCTTCCTCCAGGCGTTGCGGGCGGTGACTGCCAAGCACGGCATCCCGTTGATCTTCGACGAGGTCGTGACTGGTTTCCGCTTCGCCTATGGCGGGGCGCAGGAATACTACGGCGTCACGCCCGATCTCTGCAGCCTGGGCAAGATCGTCGGCGGCGGCTTCGCGCTCGCCGCCGTCGCCGGCCGCGCCGACATCATGAAACACTTCGATCGGCTCGCCATGACCGACGAGGATTTCATCTTCCAGGTCGGCACGCTGTCGGGCAATCCGGTCGCCGCCGTGGCTGGGCTTGCGACGCTGGAAATCCTGAAGCGACCCGGCGCCTATGAACAGGTGTTCGCCACGGGGCGCGAGCTGATGAAGGCACTCGACGAGCTGTTGAATAAGGCCGGGATAGCGGCGCAGGTGATCGGCGAGCCGCCGTTGTTCGACGTGGTTTTCACCGACCAGCCGATCAAGGACTATCGCGACACGCTGAAAGGCGACAAGGCGCTCGCCACGCGGTTCAACCAGCTTCTCCGCGCTCGCGGCATCATGAAGGGCGAGAGCAAATACTACGTCAGCCTCGCCCATACCCGCGCCGATATCGACCACACGATCGCGGCGTGGACAGAGGCGGTGAAGGCGCTGAAGAGCTAGTCTTCGCCGGACAGGGCTATCAATTCCCACCCCTGTCATCCCGAGCGAAGCCGCCCGAAGAGCGGCGCAGTCGAGGGACCTCTTCTTGTCGATATCTCAACAGAAAAGGTCCCTCCACTTCGCCTCGCTGCGCTCGGCTCCGGTCGGGATG
>CADECW010000213.1 GCA_902825855.1 uncultured Rhodospirillales bacterium
TGCGCGGTGATCGTGAAGACGGTCGACGAGCGCACGCGCTCGAAGACATCGATCAACGAGCTGCTGCGCGACTGACACATGATCGGCCAGCCGCTCCCGGAACGGTTGCTCTGGCGCGGTGACACCTTGTCCGCCACGGCCGGCCGGCTCGAGCTGCCGGCCGACGTGGAGCAGGAACTCGATCGCGTGGTCGCGGCACTCGACCGCGATCCGCTGCCGCTCCTGTTGCTACGCCCTCGCGACTTCGCCCTCGACGCGGCGCGGGCGTTCATGCGCGACGCGAAGCGCACCATCGACGACGGACCGGGTTTCGCCATCGTCGATCGGCTGCCCGTCGAGCGCTGGTCGGCCGACAGTGCGCGGGCCGTGTGGTGGCTGCTCGCTTCGCTGGTGGCGCGGCCGGTGGCGCAGAAGTGGGACGGCACCTCGATC
Organism: uncultured Rhodospirillales bacterium; assembly: GCA_902825855.1. Lineage (GTDB taxonomy): Bacteria > Pseudomonadota > Alphaproteobacteria > Reyranellales > Reyranellaceae > Reyranella. The sequence goes on from CADECW010000213.1 coordinate 433, forward strand.
TACGACGTCACCGATCTCGGCCGCCCGCCCGGCAACGGCGTGCGGCCCGACGTCACCAACGCCGAGCAGAACTTCCATACCGACAACAGCTACAACAATGTGCCGCCGCACTATGTCGGGCTGATGTGCCTGCGCACGGCGATGGCAGGCGGCGTGAGCGGCATCGTGAGCTTCGCCACGGCGCACGAGGAGATGCGTCAACGCCATCCCGACCTGCTGCAGCGGCTGTACGAGCCATTCTACTTCGATCGGCAGCGCGAGCATGCGCCCGGCGACATCATGACGACCCACCACCCGATGCTCGAAGACAAGGACGACCGGCTGATCGCGCGGCTGTCGCACTTCCAGGTGAAGAATGGCCAGAAGCTCGCCGGCGTGCCGCTCGACCCTCAGGGGGCGGCGGCGCTGGAAGCCTTCGAGGCCATCCTCAACGCGCCCGGCATGTCCGCGCGCTTTCAGTTCGAGCCCGGGCAGATGCAGATCATCGACAACCGCGCGCTGGGCCACAAGCGTACGGCGTTCCGCGACTGGCCGGAGCCCGAGCGCAAGCGCCTGCTGGTGCGGCTGTGGCTGCGCGATACGGGCAGCCGGACATATGACGGCTGAGCGGAGAAAGAACGTTCAGCCGAGGTGTCGTCTGAAGTCCGGTTGTTTCTTCAGGTGAGCCCCTTCCTTGGCCAGGATCTTCGCCGTCCGCTCGGGAGCAAATCCCAGATCGACGAAGGCCGGGCCGACATTGGCGACCTCGCTGTACTCGGCGATCTTGCCGTCACGCAGCTTCATCATCGACACGCCTTCGAAGCCGACGCGCTTGCCGTTGGCCTCGGGCAGCAACGAGACGTAGCTGAACGTGTAGTAGGCGTAGAGCATCCGGCCGTCGCTCACCGGCCGGTGCATGTCCCAGCGGAAGTCGCGCGCAGTGCGATGGAACCAGTCGTCGATCATCTCGGCGATCTTCTGATGGCCTTTGAAATCGCCATAGAAAACGTCGTGGTAGACGCCGTCCTCGGTGAACAGGCTGGCAAAGGCCTTGCCGTCGCGGCGTTCGACGGCCGAGCAGAATTCCTTCAGTAGGGCTGTCGTGTCCATAATTCGTCCTCCCGGTAGGGGCGCAATCATGACTAAACTCGGCGTTGCGGCAAGGAGGCGTCAAAAATGAGTTTCTGGATTGTCGTCGGCATTCTCGTGGTGATCGGCCTTTGGGCAATCGTTGTCTACAACGGGCTGGTCGCCGGCCGAAATCAGGCGCAGACCGCCTGGAGCCAGATCGACGTGCAGCTGAAGCGCCGGCACGACCTGATCCCCAATCTGGTGCAGGTGGTGAAGGACGCCATGGGCTACGAGCAGGAAACGCTCACCAAGGTCGTCGCAGCGCGCAACGCCGCAGTCGCTGCCAGCGGCAGTCCGGCACAGGCGGGACCGGCCGAGGCGTTGCTGACACAGGCGACGCGCGGATTGTTCGCTTTGGTCGAGAGTTATCCGCAGCTCAAGGCCAACGACAACGTCAAGCAGCTGCAGGAAGAGCTGACCACGACCGAGAACAAGATCGCGTTCTCCCGCCAGTTCTACAACGACTCGGTCAATAACTATAACAACCGGCGACAAAGCTTTCCCGCAGTGCTGGCGGCGGCGTCGCTGGGCTTCGGTCCCATAGAGCTCTTCAGCATGCCCGAAACCGAGCGCGAGGTGCCGAAAGTCGCGCTGCGCTGATCCATGGTCGCCGTCACCGACTTCGTCGGCGCGCAGAAGACCAACCGGCGCAACACGCTGGTGCTGCTCGTCATCCTGACGGCGCTGGCCGCGCTGGTCGGCTATCTCATAGGCTGGCTGCTGGAAAGCGAGGCCTCGAACTCGGTTCCGCTCTTGAGCAAGGCGGGCGTCGCGGCCGCCGGACTTATGGCGGCGGTCAGCATCGGCTGGAGCGGGCTGTCGCTCGCCTTCGGCGACAAGCTGGTGCTCTCGATGGCCAATGCCAAGGAGATCGACAAGGCCGACGCGCCGCAGCTCTTCAACGTGGTCGAGGAGATGTCGATCGCCGCCGGCGTTCCCATGCCCAGGGTCATGGTGCTCGAGACCGATGCGCTGAATGCCTTCGCCACCGGCAACAAGCCGGGCAACGGCACCATCGCTGTGACGCGCGGCCTGCTGAACAGCCTCAATCGTGACGAGCTGCAGGGCGTGGTGGCGCATGAGATGGCGCATCTCGCCAACCTCGATACGCGCTACATGGTGGTGGTCGGCGTCACGGTCGGCCTGATCGCGCTGATCTGCGACATGGTCTTGCGCAGCATGGCCTGGGGTCGCGGCAACCGCGGCTCGAGCAGCAACAAGAAAGGCGGCGGGGCCGCCATCCTGATCATCCTGCTGATCGTGGTGGCCATCCTGGCGCCGATCGCGGCCAAGTTCGTGCAGATGGCGGTGTCGCGCCAGCGCGAGTACCTCGCCGACGCCACGTCGGTGCAGTTCACGCGCAATCCCAACGGACTGATCTCGGCGCTGGGCAAGCTCGCCGAGAAGGCCGCGCCCTTTCCAGGAGTGAGCCGTGCCACGCAGCATCTCTTCATCGTCAATCCGGTGCAGACCTTCACCAGCAAGAGCTCGGCCCTGCTGGCCACGCATCCGGACATCGCCGATCGCATCGCTCGCCTGCGCAATCTGGGCGCTTAGCTTCTCCGCCCACGCCTTCGACCTGCAGGGCCATCGCGGCGCGCGTGGCCTGGCACCCGAGAACACGCTGGCCGCCTTCCGCACCGCCCTGGATCTCGGAGCGAGCACGCTCGAAACCGACCTGGCGGTGACCAAGGATGACGTCGTGGTGATCAGCCACGATCCGTTTCTCAATCCCGATCTCGCTCGACTGGACGGGCAATGGCTGGCCGCTCCCGGTCCGGCGATCCGCACGCTCACTCTCGACGAACTGAAGCGATACGACATCGGCCGCATGAACCCGGCCAGCAAATATGCTCAGCAGTTCCCCGGGCAGAAGCCGGCCGATGGCGAGCGCTTCCCGACGCTGGAAGAGCTGTTCGCCATCGCCGGGCCAAATGTCCACTTCAACATCGAGATCAAGACCGATCCCGGGAGGCCCGACCTGACGCTCGAGCCCGAACGCTTCGCCGAGCTTGCGATCGCGGCCATCCGCAAAGGCGGAACCGCGGCACGCACGACAATCCAGTCATTCGATTGGCGCGGCCTGCTCGCAGCGCGCCGCCTGGCACCCGATATCGCCACGGCCTGCCTGTCGATCGAGGGCGGCAGCTTCGATACCGTCCAGCGCGCGGGCAGCCAGCCCTCGCCCTGGCTGGCCGGACTGGACCTCGCCGCCCACGGCGGCTCGCTGCCGCGACTCGCCCAGGCCGCCGGTTGCGCGGTGTGGTCGCCGTTCTGGCGCAACGTCACGGCGGCAAACGTCAAGGAAGCCCAGGGCCTGGGCCTCAAGGTCTTGCCATGGACCGTGAACAATCCTGCCGACATGGCGGCCCTGATCGATCTCAAAGTTGACGGGCTGATCACGGACTACCCGGACCGTGCAAAGTCCGTGCTGGCGACAAAAGGGCTACAAATCCGCTAAGCGGTTGACTCAGGCGATTCTGTGTTCTGTATACAGACAATGCGCCCATTCCTGCCCGAACCCGATCTCAGCGAACGTGTCCATGATGCCGTGCTGGACGCCATCTGCTCCGGTGAACTGAAAGCCGGCGCCCGCATCACCCAGGAAGAGCTGGCCAACCAGTTCGGTGTCAGCCGTCAGCCGGTGCTGCAGGCCATGATGCTGCTGCGGCGCGAGGGCTTCCTGATCGACGCCGGCCGCAAGGGCGTTTGCGTGGCTCCGCTCGACGTCCAGCAGGCGCGCAATCTCTACGTCGTGCGCGGCGCCCTCGATGGCGCAGCGGCGCGCCTGGCCGCAACCAACTACACGCCGCACCTCGCGCAGCGCGGCCGCAACCTGCTCGAGGTCGGGCGCCGCGCCGTGGCTAGCGGCTATGTGCCGTCGGTCATCGAAGCCGACATCGACTTCCATCTGTTCGTCTACGAAGCCTCGGGCAATCCGCTGATCGGCGAGACCGCCCAGCCGCACTGGCAGCATCTGCGCCGCGTCATGGCGGCTGCCCTCGGCGAAAGCGACCTGCGCGTCAGCGTGTGGGACGAGCACGAGGGCATCCTGCGTGCGCTCGAGGCCGGCAGCGCGCGCGAGGCCGAGGAGCTCTGCCGAGGCCATGCCGAGCAGATGGCCGACATCCTGACCGGACGCCTGAAAGCCGTGATTTCCCGCGCGGCCTGAGCCGCGCCAACAAACAGCCAGGAGAAACGCCATGAAGCTCACCTCCGAGCAATTGAAGCGCTTCGACGAGCAGGGCTACCTGTTCTTCCCCAACTACTTCTCGGCCGAGGAGACGGCGATCCTCAAGGCCTCGGTCCCCGAGGTCTTCGCCCAGCGGCGCGAGGAGAACGTGCGCGAGAAGACCGGCGACGTGGTGCGCACGGCCTTCGCCGTGCATACCTATCACCCGGTGTTCGAAGCGCTGATCCATCATCCGCGTTTCGTCGAGCCGGCCGAGCAGCTGCTGAAGGACAAGACCTACATCCATCAGTTCAAGATCAACGGAAAAGCCGCCTTCGACGGCGACGTCTGGCAGTGGCACCAGGACTACGGCACCTGGAAGGCCGACGACGACATGCCCGAGGCGCGCGCCATGAACCTCGCGGTGTTCATGGACGACGTGAACGAGTTCAACGGCCCGCTGTGGTTCATCCCGCGCAGCCACAAGAAGGGCGCGATCGAGGCCAAGCACGACCTCACCACGACGTCTTATCCCTTGTGGGTAATCGACAACGACACCATCGCCAAGCTGGTGGAGCAGGGCGGCATCGTCGCGCCCAAGGGCGGGCCGGGCTCGGCCATCTTCTTCCACGGCACGCTGGTGCACGGCAGCCCTCCCAACATGTCGCCGTGGGATCGTCAGATCATCTACGTGACCTACAACGCGGTCTCGAACGCCATCCGCCGCTTCAAGCGGCCGGAGCACATCGCCCATCGCAACTTCACGCCGATCGATGCCTGGGAGGACGACGCGGTGATGCGCGTCGCCCAGCGCAAGGCCGCCGCGGAATAACCAGGATCCGGGAGGAAGAGGATGAGTCTCCATCGCATGCTTCTGGCGCGCGCGGCCGAGGGCAAGCCGCTGCGCATCGGCGTGATCGGCGCCGGCAAATTCGGCTCCATGTATCTGTCGCAGATTCCGACCACGCCCGGCATCCATCTTCTGGGCATCGCCGACCTGTCGCCGGCCCGGGCCCGGGAGAACCTGGCACGGCTGGCCTGGAAGCCCGAGGTCACGGCGGCGGGCTCGTTCGCCGAGGCGCGCAAGCACGGCAGCACCCATCTCACCGACGACTGGCGCGCCCTGGTCAGCCAGCCGGACATCGACATCATCGTCGAATCGACCGGCGACCCCATCGCCGCTGTCGAGCACGCATTGGAAGCGTTCCGCAACGGCAAGAGCGTGGTCATGGTCACGGTCGAGGCCGATGCCTTCTGCGGTCCGTTGCTGGCCCAGCGGGCAGCGGCGGCCGGCGTGATCTACAGCCTGGCCTATGGCGACCAGCCGGCGCTGATCTGCGAACTGGTCGACTGGGCGCGCACCTCGGGCTTCGAGGTGACGGCGGCCGGCCGCGGCCACAAGTGGCTGCCGCACTACGCCCAGTCGACGCCGGAAACGGTGTGGAAGTACTGGGGCCTCAACGAAGAGCAGGCGAGGCGAGGCGGACTGAACCCCAAGATGTTCAATTCCTTCCTCGACGGCTCCAAGCCCGCGATCGAAAGCACGGCCGTCGCCAACGCCACCGGCCTCACGCCGGCGCCCGACGGGCTCGCCTTTCCGCCGTGCTCGGTCGAGGACCTGCCGTTCGTCATGCGCCCGGCCTCCGAGGGCGGCCAGCTGCATCACAAGGGCCAGGTCGAGGTCGCGAGTTCGCTGGAGCGCGACGGCCGGGCCATTCCCTACGAAATCCGCAAGGGCGTGTGGGTCGTGTTCGAGGCGGCGACCGAGTACCAGAAGAACTGCTTCGAGGAGTACATGCTGCAGACCGATCCGTCGGGACGGTATTCGGTGATGTACAAGCGCTGGCACCTGATCGGGCTGGAAGTCGGCATGTCGGTCGCCTCGATCGGCCTGCGCAAGGAACCGACGGGCTGCCCGATCGGCTTCCACGCCGACGTCATCGCCACCGCCAAGCGCGACCTCAAGGCCGGCGAGGTGTTGGATGGCGAGGGCGGCTACACGGTCTATGGCAAGCTGTTCCCAGCCGACAAGTCGACCGGTCTCGGCTCCCTGCCGCTCGGCCTGGCGCACAACGTCAAGCTTCTGAAGCCGATCAAGGCCGGCCAGTCCCTGACCTACGCGGACGTGGCGATGGACGAGAGCCTGACCGCAGTGAAGCTGCGCCGCGAGATGGAACAGGCCTTCGCACCGGCCGCCAGCAGGATCGCCGCTCAGTAGT
>CADECW010000214.1 GCA_902825855.1 uncultured Rhodospirillales bacterium
TACCAGGTCGAAGTGACGGCGAGCGACGGCGTGAACCACAGCGCCAAGCTGCTGAACATTACCCTGAACGACCAGAACGACACGGCGCCTGTGATCACGACGGAAGCCGCCCTGTCGGTTGCCGAGAATACACTGGTCGTGGCGGCGCTGACCTCGACCGATAAGGACACCGTGGGCACCGCACCTGCCGAGTTCTCGGTCAGCGGCGGGGCCGATGGAGCCTTGTTCGACGTAGCGGCCGGCAACTTGGTGTTCAAGAAGGCACCCGACTTCGAGACCGACCCGCACAGCTACCATGTCGAGGTGACAGCCAGCGACGGCGTGAACCACAGCGCCAAGCTGCTCACGGTCACGCTGACCGACCTCCTGGCCGACAACAACACCGCTCCGACGATCACGTCCGGAGCAGTGGGCACAGTGGCCGAGAACGCCCCGGCCACGACGGTGGTCTACGACGCAGAGGCAAAGGACGACGGCGGCACGCTGACCTACTCGCTGGCGGCCGGCGGCGACAGCAAGCTGTTCAACATAGATGCCGGCACGGGCCAGGTGACCTTCAAGGCGCCGGCGGACTTCGAGAAGCCCGGAGATGCCGACGGCAACAACGTCTACCAGATCACGGTGCAGGCGAGCGACGGGTCTTTAACAGCCAGCCAGGCGGTGGCGATCACGGTCACCGACCAGAACGAAGGCGCTGGCGTTGGGGGGCCGTCCGATCATCTGGGTGCACTCAAAGACGTTTACATTGTTCTGCAGGGCACCTCGCAGCTTTCGGTCGACGCCAAATCCGGCGTGCTGTTCAACGATCAGCAGATGTCCACTGGTACGGCAGACTTGGCAACCGGCCCTGGTCATGGATCGGTACAGCTGAATAGTGACGGCAGCTTCGTCTATTCATTGTCCGACAGTTTCGCCGGCATGGACTCGTTCAGCTACAAAGCTACGAGTACCCTCGGGGCCCTCGATTCTGCTGAAGCGCTGGTTTATGTGGTCCCTGTAGTAGCTGGTCCAACCATCACGACACTGGACTTGTTCTCGCTGAGCCGGGAAGAGCAGCTGGCGGCCACGTACGTGTCGTTCCTTGGTCGCGGTGCAGATCGTGATGGGTTCGACTTCTGGATGAAACAATACGTTGCGCACGAAACGACGGCCAACCCCGGAGACATCCTCGCAGGAATATCGAGTTCGTTTGCCATTAGCGAAGAGGCCAAGGGCATCTACTCGTTCCTCGCCAACCCGCACGGCGCAAGCGATGCCCAGATCGTTTCGTTCCTCGATTCCGTCTATCTGAACCTGTTCAATCGCACGACCGATGAGGCGGGTCGAGCTTACTGGAGCGACGAGATCAAGGAGACCCTCGCTGCCGGCGGGTCCGTAGGTTCCGTATTGATGAACATAGTCGGTGGTGCACAGAACACGGCAGCCGGCCTGGACATTACCACGCTAATGTCGAAAGTAGCCGTCAACCTCGAATACATTCATGCGCAGCAGGAGGTCGGCAATGCCTGGACTTTTGCTGACGATCAGGCTCAGGCAGTGGATCTGCTCAAGCCCGTCGCCTCTGACCCGCAGTCGGTACTTATTGGCGTGGTGAACGCCCACAACATTGTGGCAGCGGACATCTTTTGAGCGTCTGCACGATCGGCTCCGGTCTGGCTGGGACGACAAGCTCAGGAAACCGACGGCAGCACATGCAAATCGTCGCTTGTGCTCCGTGAGATCGGGGGCAGTGCGCTCCCTGCATGCTCACTACGAACCCGTGGCCCGGACCGTCCGCGTCACCGTTTCCGAGCCGCCGCCCCAGATCGGCAAGTACGTCATCTTATAGCCGGCGCCGCCGGTCAGGATGGGGTGGATCGCGTCGGCAGAACGCGCCACTCCCTGACCCTGCTCGAACATGTAACGCTGCACCCGCGCGAGATCCCAGCCGTCGTGGCGCGCGATCTTCTCGGCCATCTCCAGCGGCAACAGGAAGACCTGCTCGCCGCGCTCGTTCCTGCGATTCATGCTCGACATGATGATGCCGGCGCGCATGCCCTCGACGATGGGCGAGAGAATGGCTTCGGGCGTAGCGCCCTCGCCGTCGCCCGGCAGGACTTCGGCGGTGCCCGAGACGCCCATCACGGTGACGGCGCTGGCGTCGGAGCCGAGGCCCCGGCGCGCGGTGAGGGTAGGGAAGGGGCCGTCGTTGCGTTCGGCGAAGCAGAACGTGTACTTGCCGGGCTGCCCCATGGTCGCCATGTCGCCGGTCTCGGCGCGAGCGCCGCCTATGTTGCGCAGGCAGAGTTGCAAGGCGCGGCCGATGCTGGCGTTGGCGCGGTTGCCCGGACCCAGGCAATTGGTGCCGGCGTTGATGCCGAGCGTGCGCGCGATCGGTCCGTGCACGCAGAGCGCCACGCAGGCCGTGCCGGTCGTCGTGGCGATGCCCAACAGGTTGAAGTCGGGTTCCAGGATCGCTTCACAGGCCGCCAGGACCACCGGCGCCTCGGCCGGTCGGCAGCCCGCAATGACGCATTGATACGCGACGGCATCAGGCGTGATGTCGCCGAACAGGGGCGGCATCATGCCGTGCGATTCGTTGCGGCCGGCGAGGCCGGCCACCATCGCCTCGAGGCGCCGCCGTGTCGGCGGCACCAGGGGCAGACCGTCCGACAGTTCGGCCTCGGTCAGGATCTGCTGTGCGTTCTCCCAGGTCGTCTGCTCGTCGACGACAGGCCAGCCGCACCATTCCGTCATCCGGAGGCGCTCATCCCGCAATCCGAACCGAAGCGACGGTCGTGCCGCCGAACGACGGGATGAAAGCCGAGTGCTTGCCCGGTCCACCGGCCACGGTGATGTGGATGTCCTGCGCTGAGCGACCGATGGTGAACCAGTCGCCGTCCGGCATGTGGCCGGTGCTCGTGTAGGTGTCCTGGTTCTCCTTGGAGATGCGCGAGACGTGGATCCGCGAGCGCTTGAACAGCTCCTGGCGGATGCTCTCGATCGTGTAGCCGTCGCGCTTCAACGTCGCGGCATGTTCGGGGCCGATGATCACCAGCATCGGGCCCTTGCCATAGACGGTGTTGGCGCCCGGCGTCGACATCGAACCGGCGAAGGTGGTCAGAAGACCGTCGCCCGTGGTGCTGCCGTGGTCGTTGAGATTGTGCGGACCTTCGCCCGACATCACCGTCACCACGCTATCGGTCGGCCCGAAGCCGCGCTGCACATGGTAGGGCGTCCAGGGGTTCTCCTCCTCGTTCTCGCCGAAGCAGAAGGTGAACTTGGCGGGATTGCCCTGGGTCGAGCGGTCCATCTCACCGGGCTTGGCGCCGGCGATATTGAGCAGCATCAGGCCGAGCGCGCGGCCGATGGTGGCATTGGCCTGCCAGCCCTGGCCGAAGCAGTTCGAGCCGCAATTGATATTGAGCTGCTTGCGAATCGGCCCGCTCACCATGACCACCGGCGCGCAGGAATGCGTCGTCGCCAGCGAGCCGTGGAGGTTGTACTCGGGGTCCAGCACACCGCGCAGAGCCGCCGTCACCACCGGAAAGTATTCCGGCTTGCAGCCGGCCATGACCGCATTGGCGGCCATGCTCTGCAACGTCGGCACGACCTGGCGCGGGGGCACCGGCGGGATCGGCCGATTGTCGCCGCGCACGGTCTCGACGAACTTCGCCACCTTTTCCTCGGTGGGCACGTAGAGCGGCATGCCGTCGCTCCAGCCCTGTGTCACTGCGAAGTCGTTGAAGGCCTCGACATCCATGTCCTCGATGTCGATCACTTCCTGATCGGAGATGTCCTTCATTTGCTGGTGGCCTCGGTCAGTCCCTTGGTTGCCGCTTCTATGCGCTCCCTGAGCTCTTCGGCATTCAGGCCGCCGATGGGATGCTTCACGACGATCAGCCGCGGCTCGACCTTGCGGGCCTTGGCCTGGGCCAGGACCAGCGGCTTGAACGTCTCAGTGGCGATCACGTAGGCCGTGATGCCGCGCTTCTCGAGTTCGATGCTGTCGTGGAAACTCCACGATGAACAGCTTCCTCAATCCGCGATCGCGAGCAGCGCTCCTCGGTAGTTGGCGGCGACCTTCTCGATCACGTCTGCCGGCGCCGGCTGGCTGGCGCTGTTCTTGGACAGGAAGTCGATGTTGTCGATCTTGCGATTGGCTCCGAGCTTGGCGCGGATGCCGGCAAGCAGCTCTCTCGCGTTAGGCTTGGAGTTCGACACGAGCGCGATGGCGTCGGTCGCCCAGTTGACGGGCTTCAGGGCCACCTTATCCGCCGTGGTGGCGGATAGGCCGAAGCTTGGATTGACGATGCGCATGGAGGGTACTCCTCAGTTCTTCTTCAGGGTCGTCACTTCAGCGCCTTCACGATGGTCTGGCCGGCACGTTGTCCGTCGGCGATGGCGTCGGCAAGATAGTGCCGAGCGCCAGCCCGTACGTCACCCGCGGCGAACACCGTTGCTGCCGAGGTGCGACCCCCTTCGTCGACCACGATATGCCCGGTGGCGTCACGTGCAAGCGTTTCCGGCAGAAATTCCGCAGCGGGAGACTGGCCGACATAGACGAACACCGCGCTGGCCGGAATGGTCTTCCGCGCGCCGCCGCTTTCGACGACGACGGCCTCGACGCCGTCACCGCCTTCGAGGGCGACGATGCGGCCGTCGATGTGATGCAAGCCATCGGGCAGGGATGCCGCCGGCTTGCCGATCACCGTCACGTCTCCCGCCACGACCTTCAGCTCGGCGGCTTCGCGCGGCGCCCAGCCCTCGGTGCCGGCCACCACAACAGGACGGCCGGCGTAGAGCGGGCCATCGCACGAGGCGCAATGCGAGAGGCCGAGGCCTTCGAAGCGGCTTTCCTCCGGCAGGCCGAGCGTGCCTTTGCTGAGGCCGGTGGCGATCACGACGGCGCGGCCGGTATGGCGCTCGCCATCGGCGGTCTCCACCGTCCACGGACCGGACCCCGAAAGCTTCACCACCTCGCCGAAGCCCAGCTCTACACCGGCCTCGGTGGCTTCGTCGGTCAGGCGCGAGGCGACCTGTGGGCCATCCTCGTGGCTGTCGACCTCGTGCAATTCAGCGAGATTGATCAGCGCACCGCCGGGCGCAAGCTTGTCGATGCAGAAGGCCTTCAACCCGGCACGTGCGGCACTGGTCGCCGCAGCTAGACCGGCCGGACCTGCGCCGACGACGATGACGTCGAATGATGCATTGCTCATCCGCTCACTAACCTGTGTTCGGGCGCCAAGTGCAAGCGGCTTGACGATCCCAACTCCCATACCTAGTTATGCTAGGTATGGAAGCGGAAATGCTCAAAGGACACCTGGACGCCATTGTCCTGGCCGCGCTGGAAGCAGGGCCGGCGCATGGCTACGCCATCATCGAGACCATCAGGCAGCGCAGCGCCGGTACGTTCGATCTGCCCGAGGGTACTGTGTATCCAGCCTTGCACCGTCTCGAGCAGGCGGGATTGCTTTCGAGTGCCTGGACGACACCGCCGAACGGTCGCAAGCGCCGGGTCTATTCGCTCACCAAAACGGGGGCGGCGGCGCTCGGAGAGCGCCGCAGGGCATGGGGCCGCTTCTCGCAGGCGGTCGACACCGCTCTAGGGGCGGGGCGTGCATGTGCGGCATGATCGACGACTACGTCGCCAACCTGCGTCGCGAGCTCGACTTCGATCCCGCGCTGGCGCGTCGCCTCGCATGCGAGGTCGAGGACCATCTGCGCGATGCCGCCGAAGCCGACCCGGAGTGGCCGTCGCCCGAGGCCGAGCGTCGTGCCGTCGAGCGTTTCGGCCTCGGTCGCGAGATCGCTGCCCAATTCGCCGTCGATGCCGTAGACCGCCAGGCGCGCCGCACCTGGGTCACGCTCGCTGTAACAGTCGTGGTGACGTTCATCGCCATGCGCCTGCGCGTGATCTGGCTCGATGACGGCGCCATCTCTGCCCTGGCGCCGCTGATCGATCGCTACGCCTTCATCGCCGCACTCTCGGTGGGCGTGATCGCCTGGTTCGCCTTCCGCAGATCGTTGGCAGCGCTCGCGCTCTGCGTTGCCGGTCTTGTGGCATCCATCGGCGCCGGCATCGTGCGCGCCGACCTGTTCACGAACGGCGCGCCGATCCATGTGCTGCTGTCCGCGGCCGGCGAGGTCGCACTGATCGGCGTCCTGTCGTTCCATGTCATCGGATTGCGCCGGCGCCTCAGGCGTACGGCCGTGCTGAGGAGGGGACGGCGATGAACGGTTGGCGTCTGACCAGCATCCTGTCGCTGCTTCTCGCCGCGATGACGCTCGGCCTCGCGGCGAGCCACGGGTGGGACGTCGAGGGCGTGCGGCTCGCGATCCGCGCCACCGCGCGCACCTCCCTGGTCCTGTTCGCACTCGCCTTCACCGCCAGTGCGCTTGCCGAGCTGATACCGTCCGCGGCCACGCACTGGCAGCGCCGCAACCGACGCTATCTCGGTGTCTCCTTCGCCGTCTCGCACTTCATCCATCTCGCCGCGATCCTGGCACTGGCCACGCTCGACAGTGCGCTGTTCTGGAAGCTCACCAATGTCGCGACGATCATGCTCGCAGGCACTGCGTACCTTTTCATCGCGGCAATGACGGCAACGTCGTTCGACCGCACGGCGGCCTGGCTCGGCCCGCGCAGATGGCGGCTGCTGCACCTGATCGGGGGCTGGTACGTCTGGATCAGCTTCGCCGTCGCCGTCGGCAAGCGCGTGCCGCTCGACAGCTTCTACTGGCCGCTGGCGGTCCTCGTCCTGGCGATCGCCTTGGTCCGGCTCTTCGCCATCGTCCAGCGTCGCCGACGCGAAATGCCTCGCGCGCCAAGAGTTCCGGCATAGCCAATGTGACGCGTGTCGATTGGAACTCGCTGAGGGCGCCGATTTTCTGACGCAAGGCTGCAAGCAATGCTGTCTTGGCGCGCTCTGGACACCATATCTGG
>CADECW010000215.1 GCA_902825855.1 uncultured Rhodospirillales bacterium
GCGGCACCGTTGGCCCGCTGATCCTGTTGCCGTAGCATTCGGACAGTTACGCTAGTTGCGCTACCGCTTTTCGCTGTCGGCGAGGCCGGATTGGCCCGTCAATCCGCCGTCGACGTCGCGCGCCGCACCCTTGCCGAACGGGCACGCCGGCCGGCTGTGGTGGATCAGATGAACGATGCATAGAGCGGTCACGCGGGAAGCAATCCGACAGCCCCGAGGCTATAACTGTCGTCCTGAAATGTCAAGAACTGAGGTCAGAATGGGCCAGGGTCGCGGGTAAACTTAACGACCCAGGCCGCCGTCATCCCGAGCAAAGCGCCCGAACGGCGGCGTAGCCGAGGGACCTCTTCTTTCGCTGGCCGCCCGGCACCGTTCGGCGCTCTACTGGCGCGTCGATGCGCCCGCCGCTCCTTCCCCGACTTCTCGTTCCGCGCCTGCCGTTCTTCTACGGCTGGATCGTTCTCGCCTGCATCTGCCTGGCGGGCTTCGCGCGCCAGGGTCCGGCCGTCGCCACGCTGTCGGTGTTCGTCGTGCCCATGACCGATGCCTTCGGCTGGTCGCGCACGGAGATGGCGGGGGCAGTGTCGCTGGGCGGCGTGCTGGCGGCCTTCGTCTCGCCGCTCATCGGGCCGGTGCTCGACCGGCGCGGCGCGCGCCTGATCCTCTGTGTCGCCGTGCTCGGCACCGGCCTGGCGACGATGGCGCTGTCGCTCGTGCAGTCGTTGCTGTCGTTCTACCTGCTGTTCGTCTTCGCCCGCATGATGTGGGCCGGCCCGTACGATCTCGGGATCTATGGCGCGCTGAACAATTGGTTCGTGACGCGTCGGGCGCGCGCCACATCGATCGCCACGCTGGCGCAGATGGCAGGCCTGGTGGCCTTGCCGATCTTCGCCCAGCTCGCCATGCAGGACGGCGGCTGGCGCCACGGCTGGGTCGCCATCGGCACGACCTCGCTCGCCATCGGCTTCCTGCCGGTCTGGCTGTTCCTGGTGCGGCGGCCCGAGGATGTCGGATTGGTGCCCGACCGCATCGCCGCCGGTGCGGGGCCGCCCGTCGTCGAGCCGCGCTTCAGCCGCGCCGTCGCCATGCGCACCCAGGCGTTCTGGCTGTTGTCGCTCTACACTGTGCTGGTCTTTCCTGTGCAGGCTGGCGTGAGCCTGCATCAGGCGCCGCATCTCATCGAAAACGGCCTGTCACCGATCGCCGCCGCTACGGTCATAAGCTTCTTCTCGGCGATGTCGGTCGTAGCGAGTTTCGGCATCGGCTTCCTGCCGCGGCGCTGGCCGTTGCGCTACGTGATGTCGCTCGCAGCGGTCCTGCTGGGCACGGGAACGCTGGGCCTGGTCGGCGTCGGTTCCGTCGAAAGTGCCTATCTGTTTGCCGGCCTGTTCGGCCTGGGCATCGGCGGCGTCATGACCCTGCTGCCCATGGCCTGGGCCGACTATTTCGGGCGGGAGAGCTATGGCGCCATCCGTGGTGTCGCCCTGTCGCTGCAGGTGATCGCCCAGGCCGCCGGGCCGATCGCCTCGGGGTTGTTGCGTGACGCCAGCGGCAATTATACGGGCTCGCTGGTCCTGTTCGGCAGCCTCGCCGCCCTGGCCGCGGTCGCCGCGCTGCTGGCCCGCCGCCCGCATGTCACGCCTTAATGGCTTGCACCTCACAGGAACGTCCCTTACGATTTTTGCAGCCCGAAAGAGGCGGCACTGCCGGATAAGGGAGAAAAACGGCGGTAGCACGGTTGAGGAAACGGCTTCGCATCAGGGACGAACAAGCCGGCAATTGGGGCCTTCCGCGGGACCAGGGTGCTCCCGTGGGAGAAGTGCACGCCGGCGACAAGCTGGGCTTCGGAGACACACAGCATGCCGCCATTGCTGGAGGTGAGGGCACTCCATACCGAATTCAGAACCGGCGCCGGCCTCGTGCGCGCCGTCGACGGCATCTCCTACACCGTCGAGCACGGCGAGACCGTGGCCATCGTGGGCGAGAGCGGCTCGGGCAAGTCGGTGGGTGCGCTCAGTATCCTGCGCCTGATCCCCGATCCGCCGGGACGGATCACCGGCGGCGAGATCCTGTTCGACGGCAGGGACCTGCGCCGCCTGTCCGAGGCCGAGATGCGCACGATCCGCGGCCGCGACATCGGCATGGTGTTCCAGGAACCGATGACCTCGCTCAACCCGGTGCTCACCATCTCCCGCCAGATCACCGAGACGCTGGAGCAGCACCAGGGCGCCGACCGCGCCACGGCAGAGCGCCGCGCGCTGGAACTGCTCGAGATGGTCGGCATCGCCGATCCCAAGCGCCGGCTGAAACAGTACCCCCATCAGCTTTCCGGAGGCATGCGCCAGCGCGTCATGATCGCCGTCGCGCTCGCCTGCAACCCCAAGCTGATCATCGCCGACGAGCCGACCACGGCGCTCGACGTCACGATCCAGGCACAGATCCTGGAGCTGATGAAGTCGCTGACGCAGAAGCTTGGCGTCGCCCAGATCATCATCACCCACAATCTCGGCGTCGTTGCGCGCTACGCCGGCCGCGTCAACGTCATGTATGCCGGCCGCATCGTCGAAGCGGGCAGCGCCGATGCGATCTATCACGATCCACGCCATCCCTACACGATGGCGCTCCTCAAATCCGTTCCGCGACTCGATCAGCCGCGCCGCGCGCGACTCGATCCGGTCGAAGGTCAACCGCCGGATCTGACGCGGCTGGATGGCGGATGCGCCTTCCGGCCGCGTTGTCGTTTTGCCGTCGAGCAATGCGGCCAGGCAGCGCCGCCGCTCGCGGCCGTCGGCGAGCCGGGGCATCTCTCGGCCTGCTTCCGCAGTGCCGAGCTCGCGGACATCCGGGACGTCGCGGCATGAACGCACCCATCGCCCAGCCCGTGACCGAGCGGCCGCTGCTTGAGGTCCGCGGTCTTGCCATGCACTTCCCGATCTCCGAAGGCATCGTGATGACGCGCAAGATCGGTGACGTGAAGGCGGTCGACGGGGTCGACTTCGCCATCGAGCGCGGCGAGACGCTGGGCCTGGTGGGCGAGAGCGGCTGCGGCAAGACCACGACCGGCCGCTGCATCCTTCGCCTGGAGAAGCCGACCGCCGGCGAGATCCTGTTCGACGGCCAGGACGTCAACCGCATGGAGCGCCGCGACCTGATCGCGCTGCGCCGGCGCATGCAGGTGATCTTCCAGGACCCCTACAGCTCGCTCAATCCGCGCATGAAGGTGGGCGATATCATCGCCGAGCCGATCAAGGTGCACGGCGTCGAACCCGATGCCCGGCGGCGGCGCGACAAGGTGAGGGACCTCCTGTCGGTGTGCGGCCTCGACCCGAAGTTCGCCGACCGCTATCCGCACGAGATGTCGGGCGGCCAGCGCCAGCGCGTCGGCATTGCCCGCGCGCTCGCCCTCGATCCGGAGTTCATCGTCTGCGACGAAGCGGTGTCGGCGCTCGACGTGTCGATCCAGGCCCAGGTGGTCAACCTGCTGGAGGATTTGCGCGAGCGCTTCAAGCTCACCTATCTGTTCATCGCCCACGATCTTTCGGTGGTGCGCCATCTCTGCCAGCGGGTCGCCGTGATGTATCTCGGCCGCATCGTCGAGATGGCCGACAGCGACGAGCTGTTCGACACTCCATTGCATCCCTATACGCAGGCCCTGCTGTCGGCCGTTCCGATCCCTGATCCGCGCGTCGAAGCCGCCCGAGAATTCCGGCCGACGCGCGGCGAGGTACCGAGCCCGATCAACCCGCCGTCGGGCTGCGTCTTCCATCCGCGCTGCCCGAAGGCCGTCGATGGCTGCCGCCGGGCGCGACCCGTCTTGAGGGAGCTCAGGCCGCGCCATTGGGTGGCGTGCAGCGAAGTTCAGTAACCGAGGGCGTAAGCGTCAGCGTACGAGAAAGGAAAGACAAGCATCAGGTTGCACAGGAGGAGGCGATGTACGTGCGTACAGGACTACTGGCTGCCGGCGTTGGCCTGGTGGCGGCGATTGCGGCAGTTCCCGCCGGAGCGCAGACGCCAAAACGCGGCGGCACGCTCACTTACATGATCCCGGCCGACTCGCCGCCGAGCTTCGATGGCCATCGCGAGACGACCTTCGCCACGGTGCATGCCGCGGCGCCGTACTACAGCGTGCTGATCCGGGTCCCGCCTGACAATCCGGCCTCGACCACCGAATATGTCTGCGACCTCTGCAAGGAGATGCCGAAGCCCACCGACGGCGGCAAGACATACACGTTCAAGATCCGTTCCGACGTCAAGTTCCACGACGGCAGCAAGCTCACGGCCAAGGACGTCGGTGCAAGCTGGAACCGCATCGTCTTCCCGCCGCAAGGCACGATCAGCGCTCGCGTCAGCTACTACGCGATGGTCGACAAGATCGAGGTGCCCGACGACGACACCATCGTCTTCAAGCTGAAATTCGCGACGACTGCGTTCCTGCCCGCGCTCGCCGATCCCTTCACCTGGATCTACAGAAAGGAGATCCTCGACAAGGATCCGCACTGGTACGAGAAGAACATCATGGGCTCGGGACCGTTCAAGTTCGCGAGCTACGATGTCGGCCAGTCGATCAAGGGGGTGCGTAATCCTGACTATTACCATCAAGGCCAGCCCTACCTCGACGCCATCGAGGGCATCTTTGCCGACAAGCAGTCGGTGCGCGTCGACGCCATCCGTGCCGACCGCGCCGCCATGGAGTTTCGCGGCCTGCCGCCGTCGGCGCGCGATTCT
The DNA here is from genome assembly GCA_902825855.1 of uncultured Rhodospirillales bacterium. GTDB lineage: Bacteria > Pseudomonadota > Alphaproteobacteria > Reyranellales > Reyranellaceae > Reyranella. The sequence goes on from CADECW010000215.1 coordinate 4,726, forward strand.
CTGGTCAAGGAAGCCGGCAAGGACGTGAACATCCAGGAGAGCGACTGGAACTGCGGCAACATCATCACGCCCAACCACAAGAAGAAGCCGTTCGACGACGTGCGGGTACGCCGCGCCCTGGCACTTGCCGTCGATCAATGGAAAGGTGCGCCGGCGCTGTCCAAGATCGCCAACGTCAAGACGGTGGGCGGCATCGTCTTCCCGGGCTCGCCGCTCGCCGCCACCAAGGACGAACTGGAGAAAATGGCCGGCTACTGGCCGGACATCGAGAAGGCGCGGGCCGAGGCGCGCAGGCTCCTGAAGGAGGCTGGCGCCGAAGGCCTGAAGTTCGAGCTGACCAACCGCAACGTCGACCAACCCTATAAGTTCGTCGGCACCTGGCTGATCGGCGAATGGAAGAAGATCGGGCTCAACGTCGAGCAGAAGGTCGTGCCGACCGGTCCGTGGTTCCAGGCGATGCGCAGCGGCAGTTTCGACGTCGTGGTCGACGCCAACTGCCAGAGCATCGTCAATCCGGCGCTCGACACCGGCAAGTACCTGCCGAAAGCGGTCTATCCGGAGAGCTACGGCGACTACGATGATCCCAAGTCGGTCGAGCTCTACAACAAGATGCTGCAGGAGAGCGATCCCAAGGCGCAGCGCGCCGCCATGCGCGCCTACGAGATCCACACGCTCGACACGATGGCCCACGGCATCGTCACACCATACTGGTTCCGCATCATCCCGGAACGCTCTTATGTGCGCGGCTGGAAGATCAGTCCCAGCCACTATCTGAACCAGGACCTCGCGAACATCTGGTTGGACAAGTAGTCGACCCGGGATTCCACGCATGTACCGCTACGTCGTCACGCGGCTCCTGCTGGCGGTCCCCACCCTGGTGGGGGCCGCCGCTCTCGTGTTCATCCTGATGCGGCTCATTCCGGGCGACGTCTGCGTGATCCGGCTCGGCATGGGCTCGCATGGCAATCCGGCGGCGCTCGAGAATTGCCGCCAGACGCTTGGGCTCAACAATCCCATGATCGTGCAGTTCCTCGACTTCATCGGCAGCTACTTCACTTTCGATTTCGGGACGTCGATGTGGTCGGGCCGGCCGGTCGCCGTCGAGATCGGCACGCGCCTGCCGGTGTCGCTCCAGATCGCGCTGATGGCCACGGTGATCGCGGTCCTGATCGCCATCCCGCTCGGCACGATCTCGGCCCTGCGCGAGAATACCTGGCTCGACCACATCGTCCGCATGGTGGCGATCGCGGGCATCGCCACACCCTCCTTCTGGCTCGGCATCATGTCGCTGGTGCTGGTGCTCGACATCACCTACCTGGCGACCGGCAAGGCCTGGATGCCGCCGATCGACTACGTGCCGTTCTGGAAGGATCCCATCCACAACCTCTCGATGGTGCTCTTGCCGGCCATCACGGTCGGCTACCGCTACTCGGCGGTGACCATGCGCATGACGCGATCGGCCATGCTCGAAGTGATGCGCGAGGACTACATCCGCACCGCCCGCGCCAAGGGGCTGCTGGAGCAGATCATCGTCAACCGGCATGCTCTCAAGAACGCGCTGCTGCCGGTCGTCACCCTGATCGGCATCGAGTTCGCCTTCCTCATCGGTGGCCTGGTCGTCACCGAGCAGGTCTTCAACCTGAACGGCATCGGCCGGCTGTTCGTGCAGTCGGTGCAGAACCAGGACAACGTCATGACTCAGGCCCTGACCATGCTGGTGGTCGCCGTCTTCGTGCTCACCAACCTCGTCGTCGACCTGCTCTATGCCTGGCTCGACCCGCGCATCCGCTACTCGTGAAGGCCCCGCGATGACGATCACCGTGCCCAATCGCGCCGCCGCACCAGTCGACGAGGCGCTCGGCCGCAAGCGCTCGCCGATCGACGTCGCGCTGCATTTCGTGAAACGCCAGCCGCTTGGCACCTTCGGGCTGGTGATCGTGCTGGTCATGTTCATGGCCGGCGCGTTCGCGCCCTTGATCGCGCCGTTCGATCCCGAGGAGAACGATTTCAACGCCATGATGGAGGCGCCGAACCTGATCCATTGGCTCGGCACCGACCAGCTCGGCCGGGACATCTTCTCCCGGCTGGTGTTCGGCGCGCGTACCGCGTTGATCGTGGGCTTCAGCTCGGCCGTGCTGGGCGGCGTCATCGGCCTGGTGATGGGCGTGGCCAGCGCCTATTTCGGCGGCTGGTTCG
>CADECW010000216.1 GCA_902825855.1 uncultured Rhodospirillales bacterium
GCGCCGGGGCCGTTGGCCTGCAGCAGGTTCACACCATTGGGCTTGAGCTCGCTGATCACCGCCTTGGCAACCTTCTGCGCGGTCGCGGCAACGGCGCCCAGCACGTCGGTCGGGATCACGTCGACGGTCGGCCAGTGTCCCTTGGCGACGGAAAGCGCATGGCCCGGGTTCACCGGGTTGATGTCCATGAAAGCAATGGTCTTTTCGTCCTCCAGAAGCTTGAAGCTCGGGATCTCGCCCGCAACGATCTTGCAGAAGATGCAGGTGGCGTCGGTCGGAAGGCTCATCGTTTCTCTCCCAGGATCGCACCGAGCTCGCGCAATCGCATGAAGGGCTGAGCGCCGGCCGGCAGGCCGAGATCGAAACCGAGACGGCCGAGCCTGGCAATGCCTTCGCGGCCGAAACGGTCGCGCAGCGATTCGACGATCCAGCCTTCGCTCTGGCGATGGCGGGCGACGACGAGGCGATCGTCAGCCGACAGATGCGCCCGATGGGCTTCGAGGGCCGCGACGAGCTCATCGATGCCTTGGCCATTGCGGGAGGAGACCGCCAGGGTCCTGACAGGCCACTCGTCGCCGGCTGTGGCCAGTGACAGGGCCCCTGCCACGTCAGCCCGCGCCCTTTCCGCAGCGCCGCCGAGGTCGGCCTTGGTGACGGCGATCAGATGCGGGATCTCGACGATCCCCGCCTTCATGAACTGCAGGGAATCTCCGGAGCCCGGCTGAACGCAGAACACGACTGTGTCGGCCACGCCGGCCACGTCGGTCTCCGACTGGCCAACGCCCACGGTCTCGATCAGGACGCGGTCGAACAGGGCGCGCATCAGCACCATGGCTGCGAGAGTCTGGTCGGCGAGCCCGCCCAGCCGGTCACGCGCCGCCATCGAGCGCACGAAGCTGCCCTCGTCCGCGCTGTCATGCACGATGCGCACGCGATCGCCCAGCAGCGCGCCGCCGCTCGACCTGGAGGACGGATCGACTGCGATCACGCCCACCGACCAGCCGGATTTCCGCCATGCCGCGACCAGTGCCGCACACAGGGAGGACTTGCCGACGCCGGGCGGTCCGGTGACACCCACGACATGCGCCACATTCCGCGCATGCGGCTCGCGCCACGCGGCATCGAGCAGCGCCTGCGCCCTGTCGCCTTCGGGATTGCGCTCCAGGTCGGCAAGCGCGGCCGCCAGGGCCCGCTTGCCGCCCTCGCGAAGCGCCAGCAGCGTCATTCCGTCTTGAGCGGGCCGCCCAGAGCGGCCTGGGCCGCCGCCAGCCGGGCGATCGGCACACGGAACGGCGAGCAGGAGACGTAGTCCAGTCCCGCCTTGTGGCAGAAGAACACCGAGGCCGGATCGCCGCCATGCTCGCCGCAGATGCCGAGCTTCAGGCTGTTGCGCACCTTGCGGCCGCGCTCGCGGGCGATCTCGATCAGTTCGCCCACGCCCTCGACGTCGAGCGAGGCGAAGGGATCGTGCTCGAGGATGCCGCGCTGCTGGTACTTCTCGAGGAACGAGGCCGAATCGTCACGGCTGAGGCCGAACGTGGTCTGCGTCAGGTCGTTGGTGCCGAAGCTGAAGAAATCCGCCGATTCGGCGATTTCGCCGGCGCGCAGCGCGGCACGCGGCAATTCGATCATGGTGCCGACCAGGTAATCGAGCTTCTCGCCCGAGAGCTGGCTCACCTCGGCCGCGACCTGATCGACCACGACCTTCATGAGGTCGAGTTCCTTACGCGTGGCGACCAGCGGGATCATGATCTCGGGGATCACGGACTTGCCGTTCTTCTTCTGGACCTCGGCGACGGCCTCGAAGATGGCTCGGGCCTGCATCTCGTAGATTTCCGGATAGGAGATGCCAAGCCGCACGCCGCGATGACCGAGCATGGGGTTGAACTCGTGCAGCTTGTGGGCACGCGCCTCGATCTCGGCGACGTCGACGCCGAGATCCTTGGCAACGACCTCCATGTCGGCATGGGTCTTGGGCAGGAACTCGTGCAGCGGCGGGTCGAGCAGCCGGATGGTCACCGGAAGACCGGCCATGATCTCGAACAGCTCGACGAAATCCTCGCGCTGCATGGGCTGGATCTTGGCGAGCGCGGCGCGACGGGTCTTCTCGTCGTCGGCGAGGATCATCTGACGGACGGCGACGATGCGATCGCCCTCGAAGAACATGTGCTCGGTACGGCAGAGCCCGATGCCCTCGGCGCCGAACTGGCGTGCCGTAGCGGCGTCGGTCGGCGTTTCGGCATTGGCGCGCACGCCGAGGCGACGGACCTCGTCGGCCCACACCATCAGTTCGGCGAAGTCGCCCGACAGCTCGGGCTGCACGGTGGGGACCACCCCCAGCATGATCTCGCCGGTGCCGCCGTCGAGCGTGATGAACTCGCCCGCCTTGACGGTAGTGCCACGCACGGAGAGCGTCCCGGCGCGGCCGTCGATGCGGACGTCTCCGGCGCCCGCGACGCAAGGCTTGCCCATGCCGCGCGCCACCACCGCAGCGTGGCTCGTCATGCCGCCGGTCGAGGTCAGGATACCTTCCGCGGCATGCATGCCGTGGATGTCCTCGGGGCTGGTCTCGCGGCGCACCAGAATCACCTTCTCGCCGGCGCGCGCCTGCTTCTCGGCATCGTCCGCGGTGAACACGACCTTGCCCGAGGCGGCTCCCGGCGAGGCCGGCAGGCCCTTGGCGATCACCTTGCGCTCGGCCTTGGGATCGAGCGTCGGATGCAGGAGCTGGTCGAGCGACGACGGCACGATACGCGCCACCGCTTCCTTCCGGTCGATAAGGCCCTCGCGCACCATGTCGACGGCGATCTTGAGCGCGGCCTTTGCAGTACGCTTGCCGTTGCGCGTCTGCAGCATATAGAGCTTGCCGCGCTGTACCGTGAATTCGATGTCCTGCATGTCGCTGTAGTGCGTTTCGAGCTTGCGGCGCACCGCGTCGAGTTGCTTGAAGACTTCGGGCATCACCTCTTCCATGGCCGGCGCATCGGACTTCTGCGCCTCCTTGCCCTGCACGGTGAGATGCTGTGGCGTGCGGATCCCCGCCACCACGTCCTCGCCCTGGGCATTCACCAGGTACTCGCCGTAGAAGAGATTGGTGCCGGTCGAGGGATCGCGCGTGAAGGCTACTCCAGTGGCGCAATCCTCGCCCATGTTGCCGAAAACCATGGCCTGGACGTTGACCGCCGTGCCCCAGCTCTCGGGGATCGAATGCAGGCGGCGATAGGTGATGGCGCGCTGATTCATCCACGAGCCGAACACCGCGCCGATCGCCCCCCACAGCTGCTCTCGCGGCTCCTGAGGGAAGGCCTTGCCGGTGCGCTTCTCGACGATCTTCTTGTACTCGGCGACCACGGAGCGCCAATCATCGGCCTTGAGGTCGGTGTCCATGTGGACGCCGAGGTCCTCCTTCTTGAGCTCCAGCGCCTCCTCGAAATAGTGGTGCCCGACATCGAGCACGACGTTGGAGAACATCTGGATGAAGCGGCGGTAGCTGTCCCAGGCGAAGCGCTCGTCGCCCGACGATTTACCGAGGCCGAGCACGGTACGGTCGTTGAGGCCGAGATTGAGCACGGTGTCCATCATGCCCGGCATCGAGGCCCGCGCGCCGGATCGCACCGAGACGAGCAACGGGTTGCCGGGATCGCCGAACTTGGCGCCGACCACCGTCTCGACGCGGGTCAACGCCTTCTCGACCTCGTCCTTCAATTCGCCGGGATAGGCGTTTCCGTTGGCGTAGTACCAGGTGCAGACCTCGGTGGTGATGGTGAAGCCCGGCGGCACCGGCAGGCCGAGGCTCGACATCTCCGCCAGGTTGGCGCCCTTGCCACCCAAGAGATTGCGCATGTCGGCGCCGCCCTCGGCCTTGCCATCACCGAAACTGTACACCCACTTGGCCATTTCAGCCCTCGATCCTGGAGAAATCAGCTACCGAATCCATCGTAGCCCGTATCTGGTTGAGCAATTTCAGCCTGTTCAATCTCAAATCGGGCTTCTCGGCGACGTTCACTGTGACCTTTTCGAAGAAAGAGTCGATGGACGTGCGCAAGTTCGCCAATGCAGCCATTGCACCCGCGAAGTCCTCACGTTGTAACGCCGGCCGCACGAGACGCTCGATATCGGCCAAGGCAGCAGCAACGACCTTCTCTTCCGCTTGTTCCATGAGCGCGGCATCAGGCGCACCGGCGATCTCCGCAGACAGTGCCTTGTCCTTCTTCTCTTCGGCGCGAACGATGTTTGCGGCGCGGCCATAGGCGGTGAGCAGATTCTTGCCCGCTTCCGTCGCCAGGAAAGACTGCACGGCTTCGACCCGCGCCAGAAGGCGCACGAGATCGTCCTCGCCGCCGAGGGCAAACACCGCGTCGACAACGTCGTGGCGCACGCCCTTCTCGCGCATCTGCACCTTCAGGCGATCGGCAAAGAATGCCATCAGGTCCTTGATGTCGGCTGTCCCGAAGGCGCCTCCCTGGGGCGCCGCACGATCGAAGAACTCGTGTTCCTTGATGAGCTCGCTCAACGGCAGACGGACGCCGTTCTCGACGATGATGCGGATGATGCCGAGCGCGGCGCGGCGCAGCGCGAAGGGGTCGCGCGAGCCCGTCGGCTTCTCGCCGATCGCCCAGAACGAGACCAGCGCGTCGAGCTTGTCGGCCAGGGCCACGGCGATCGACACCGGCGCCGACGGGCAGCGGTCATTGGGCCCGGCCGGAGCGTAGTGATCGCCGATCGCGTCGGCCACCGCCACGGGCAGCTTTTCGCCGAGCGCGTAGTAGCGTCCCATGACGCCCTGCAGCTCGGGGAACTCGCCCACCATGCCCGTCACCAGGTCGGCCTTGCACAGCCGCGCCGCCTGCTCGACCTCGGCAACATCCGCACCGGGCACCAGGCGCGCGATCTTGGCCGCCAGTCCGGAGATTCGCTGGACACGCTCGGCCTGCGTTCCGAGCCTGGCGTGGAACACGATGTCCTTCAGCGCCGGCAGGCGCTCGGCCAGCCGCTGCTTGCGGTCCTGATCCCAGAAGAACTTGGCGTCGCTCAGGCGGGCGCGCAGCACGCGTTCGTTGCCGTCGACGATGGTCTTGCCGCCATCGCGCGCCACGTTGTTGGCAACCACGACGAAGCGGTTGGCGAGCGCGCCGTCCTTGCGGCTGGTGGCGAAGTAACGCTGATGGGTCTTCATGGAGACGATCAGCACTTCGGACGGCACGTCCATGAACTGCGCGTCGATGGTGCCTAGCAGCGGAATCGGCCATTCGACGAGACCGGCCACCTCCTCGAGCAGCCCTTGATCGGTCCTGAGCGCCACCTGTGCCTCGGTGCAAAGCTTCTCCGCCCCTTCGAGCACGATCTTCTTGCGTTCCGCCGGATCGAGCATGACGTACGCGGCCTTGAGCCTGGCGGTGTAGTCGGCGAAGTCCGCGACCTTGATCGGGCCGTTGCTGAGGAAGCGATGACCGCGCGTAGTGTCGCCGAATCTGATCGGCGCCATCTGGCCGCCCGGCGCCACCTCGCCCGACAACACCTTGCCATCGAACAGCGCCACGACCGACTGGAGTGGCCGGACCCAGGTCATGGTGCCGCTGCCCCACTTCATCGATTTTGGCCAGGGCAGTGCCTTCATCGCGGCGTCGATGATCCCGGGCAGTGCCTCGGCAGTCGGACCGCCCTTCTTGCTGATGACCGCGAACCAGAACTCGCCCTTGCCGGTGTCGCGCTTCTCGGCCTGGTCCAGCGAGGCCAACCCCGCAGCCTTCAGGAAGCCCGCCACAGCCTGCTCGGGCGCTCCGACGCGCGGCCCCCGGCGCTCCTCGCTGACATCGGCGCGCGCCGTCGGCAGGCCGTCGACCACCAGCGCAAGCCGCCGCGGTGTCGCAAAGGCGCGAGCGTCCGCGAACCCGAGGCCGGCTGCCTTCAGACCCTCGCTCACCAGGCGCTTGAGGTCGTCAGCCGCCCGGCCCTGCATGCGCGCCGGGATTTCCTCGCTCAACAGTTCAAGAAGAAGTTCGGCCATCTCAGGCCGCCTTCTTCTGGGTGACCAGCCACGCCTCGCAGCAAGCCTTGGCAAGATCCCGCACGCGCAGGATGTAGCTCTGTCGCTCCGTCACGCTGATCACGCCTCTTGCGTCCAAAAGGTTGAAGCAGTGCGAGGCCTTGATGCATTGCTCGTAAGCCGGCAGCGGCAGCTTCTTCTCGATCAGCCGGGCGCACTCCTTCTCGGCATCAGCGAAGTGACGGAACAGCATGTCGGTGTCGGCGTGCTCGAAGTTGTAGGCCGACTGCTCCTGCTCGTTCTGCAGGAAGACGTCGCCGTAGGTCAGCGGCACCTCGGAATCGGCGCGGTTGAACGGCAGCTCATAGACCGTCTTCTTGTCGAACAGGTACATGGCCAGCCGCTCGAGGCCGTAGGTGATCTCGCCCGACACCAGGTCGACTTCGATGCCGCCGACCTGCTGGAAGTAGGTGAACTGCGTGATCTCCATGCCGTCGCACCAGACCTCCCAGCCGAGGCCCCAGGCGCCGAGCGTCGGGCTCTCCCAGTCGTCCTCGACGAAGCGGATGTCGTGCAGGGAGGTGTCGATGCCGATCGCGGTCAACGAGCCGAGATAGCGCTCGAGGATATCGGACGGCGAAGGCTTCATGATCGCCTGGAACTGATAGTAGTGCTGCAGGCGGTTCGGGTTCTCGCCGTAGCGCCCGTCCTTGGGACGGC
>CADECW010000217.1 GCA_902825855.1 uncultured Rhodospirillales bacterium
TCTGCTACATCGGCTGCGGCGTCACCACCGGCATCGGCGCGGTGATCAACACGGCAAAGGTCGAGGCGGGCGCCAACGTCGTGGTGTTCGGCCTGGGCGGCATCGGGCTCAACGTCGTGCAGGGCGCGCGCCTGGTCGGCGCCAACATGATCGTCGGCGTCGATCTCAATCCCGAACGCGAGGCGCTCGGCCGCAAGTTCGGTATGACCCACTTCGTCAATCCCTCGGCCCTGGGCGCCAAGGACCTTGTGGCGCACCTCGTCGAGCTGACCGACGGTGGCGCCGACTACAGCTTCGAATGCGTCGGCAACACCAAGCTGATGCGCCAGGCGCTGGAATGCTGCCATCGCGGCTGGGGCAAGTCGGTGATCATCGGCGTCGCCGGCGCCGGCCAGGAGATCTCCACGCGGCCGTTCCAGCTCGTGACCGGCCGGCACTGGATGGGCACGGCCTTCGGCGGTGCCAAAGGCCGGCGCGATGTGCCGAAGATCGTCGACTGGTACATGGACAGGAAGATCGACATCGATTCGCTCATCACCCACGTGATGCCGGTCGAGAAGATCAACGATGCCTTCGACCTGATGCACAAGGGAAAGTCGATCCGCAGCGTCGTCACGTTCTAAGCAGGGAAGCCACGCCATGACCGTGCGCAAGCTGGGCGGAGCCACCATCGAGAAAGTCGAGGAGATCTGCGGCGCGGGCTTCAAGCCCACGCGCATGTTTCCGAAATTCAACCAGGAAGCCTTCGACGCCCAGAAGAGCTGGATGGTGCCCGACCATGTCGAGCCGGGCTCCGACCGGCTTGTCGGCTCGGTCCATACCTGGATCGTCAAGACGCCGAGGCACACCATCCTGATCGACACCTGCCTCGGCAATCACAAGCAGCGCACCAATCCCGGCTGGCGCAACCTCGACACGCCGTTCCTCGATCGCCTGAAAGCCTGCGGCTGCCCGGCCGAGTCGGTCGACTTCGTGATGTGCACCCATCTGCACGTCGATCACGTCGGCTGGAACACCCAGCTCGTCGATGGCCGCTGGGTGCCGACCTTCCCGAGCGCAAAGTACCTGTTCGGCAAGCGCGAATACGCCCACTGGGAGAGCGAACGCGGCAAGCAGGGCGACGGCAAGATCAATGACGGATCGTTCGACGATTCGGTGCTGCCCATCGTCGAGGCCGGCAAGGCGGTGATGATCGACAGCGACCACCAGCCCGATCCTCTGCTCACCATAAAAGACTATCCCGGCCATACGCCGGGCTCGATCGCCATCAACCTCCAGGACGGCGGACGACGGGCCTGTTTCTCGGGTGACATCATGCATCACCCGATCCAGGTCTATCATCCCGACTGGTCGAGCCAGTTCTGCTCCGACCAGGAGATGTCGGCGCGATCGCGGCGCCGGCTCCTCGAGGACTGCGTCGAAAGCAATGCACTGCTGTGCCCGGCGCACTTCCCAGGCGCCAATGCCGGCTACATCAAGCGACAGGGCGAAGCCTTCCGCATCGACTGGGACGATGCAAAGTGAACCACCCGTCCTGAGTTCGGGGGAGCAAGGGGAGTCGGATGAAGGGACCGGAGGATGATGCCGGCTTGGCCGGCAAGGTCGCAATCGTGTCGGGTGGCGGTGCGGCAGGCGACGGAATCGGCAACGGCCGGGCGGCCGCGATCCTGCTGGGGCGCGCCGGCACCAGGGTGCTGGTGGCCGACCTCGACCTGAAGCTCGCGGAGCGCACCGCCGACATGATCAAGGCCGAGGGTGGCCATGCCGCCGCCCACGCCGGCGACATGACCAAGGAGGCCGAGTGCAAGCAACTGGTCGATGCCGCCGTCGATCGCTGGGGCCGCCTCGACTTCCTCGACAACAACATCGGCATCGGCAGCCGCGGCAGCGTCGTCGACGAGAAGCCCGACGAGTACCGCCGCGTCATGCAGGTCAATGTCGAGACGATGTTCCTGCTCTCCAAGCACGCCATCCCGGCGATGATCAAGACGGCCAAGGGCGGCTCGATCGTGAACATTTCGTCGATCTCGGCGCTGCGGCCGCGCGGCCTCACGACCTACACGGCGTCGAAGGCCGCCGTGATCGGCCTGACCCAGGCGATGGCGGTCGACCACGGCCGCGACCATATCCGCGTCAACTGCATCTGCCCCGGCCCGATGTACACGCCGATGGTCAATCGCGGCAACGGCATGAGCGAGGCCGCGCGCGCGGCGCGTGCCAAGGCCTCGGTGCTGAAGATCGAGGGCACCGGCTGGGACATCGGCCATGCCGTGCGCTTCCTGCTGTCGAACCACGCCCGCTACATCACCGGCCATGTGCTGGTGGTCGATGGCGGCGTCACGCTGCAGGGCCCCGAGCGAGATTCAGAAGGACACTAGGAGGAAGAAGCGAATGGCCCGCCTGCCCTATCTCGAGCCCGACCAGGTCGCGCCCGAATACCGCGACATGCTGAAGCGCAACACCAACCTCCACAAGCTGATGGTCAACTCGCCGGACATGGCCAGGTCCTTCAACGGCGTCGGCAACTTCATCCGCTTCAAGAGCAAGCTCGATCCGCGCCTGCGCGAGCTTGCCATCCTGCAGGTCGGCTGGCTGGAGCGGTCGGAGTACGAATTCACCCATCACGTCAGGATCGGCAAGGAATTCGGCGTCACCGACGAGGACATCCAGGGCCTGTTCGCCGAGACCGAAGGCAAGCCTTCCAAGCTCGAGCCGCTGGCCAAGGCGATCCTCAAGGGTGCCCGCGAGATGACACGCGACATCGGCATGTCCGATGCGACCTTCACCGAGATCAAGCAGCACCTCAGCAACGAGCACATGACCGACCTGGTCCTCACCATCGCCTACTACTGTGCCGTGGTGCGCGTGCTCGCCACCATGAAGATCGACAACGAGCCCTATTACAAAGAGGTACTGCAGCAGTACCCGATCCCGGGAGTGAAGTGACATGCGTTTGAAGGACAAAGTCGCCATCGTCGTCGGCGCGGGCCAGAGCCCGGGCGAAGGCGTCGGCAACGGGCGCGCCACCGCGCTGACCTTCGCTCGCGAAGGCGCCAAGGTGCTGTGTGTCGACTACAACCTCGGCAGCGCCGAGGAGACGGTCGACATGATCAAGAAGGGCCAGGGCACGGCCGCGGCGATCAAGGCCGACGTCACCAAGGAGTCCGACATCAAAGCCTTCGTCGCCGACGCCATGAAGCGCTGGGGCCGGGTCGACATCCTGCACAACAATGTCGGCGTCTCGATCTCCGGCGGCGATGCCGAACTGCTGGAGATCACCGAGGAGAACTTCGACCGCTGCGTGGCGATCAATCTCAAGAGCTGCATCCTCGCCTGCAAGCACGTCATCCCGATCATGCGCGAGCAGAAGAGCGGCGCCATCGTCAACATCTCGTCGATGGCCGTGATCACCACCTATCCCTACGTCGCCTACAAGGCGACCAAGTCGGCGATGGTGTCGTTCACCGAGCAGCTTGCCTACCAGAACGCCCAGTACGGCATCCGCGCCAACGTCATCCTGCCCGGCCTGATGAATACGCCGATGGCCGTCGATACCCGCGCCCGCGAGTTCAAGAAGTCCCGCGCTCAGGTCGAAGCCGAGCGTGATTCCAAGGTGCCGCTCCGGCGCAAGATGGGCACCGGCTGGGACGTCGCCAACGCCGCGCTGTTCCTGGCGTCGGACGAAGCCAACTTCATCACCGGCGTGACCCTGCCCGTCGACGGCGGCGCCAGCGTCAATCGCGGGTAGCGCTTCTTCACGCCGAGCGAACCCGCTTCACACCGTCATCCCGAGCGAAGCCGCCCAAAGGGCGGCGCAGTCGAGTGACCTCTTCTTGTCGACGTATCAACAGAACAGGTCCCTCCACTCCGCGCTTCGCGCTCCGGTCGGGATGACGGGGTAGTGAAGGGGGCCGCAGCCGCGCTACGCCACCAGCTCGAACCTGTCGACGTCGACCAGCCCCTTGTCGGTGATCTTCAGGTGCGGGATCACGGGCAACGCCAGGAAGGCCATCTGCAGGAAGGGCTCGTGCAATGTCGTGCCCATGGCCTTCACGGCATCGCGCAGCCGGCGCAGGCCCTGCTCGACCTCCTCGAACGGCCGGTCGCTCATCAGCCCGGCGATGGGCAGCGCCAGCTCGGCCGTCACCTGCCCCTCGATCGCCGCGGCAAGACCGCCGCGCATCGCGATCAGGCGGTTCACCGCCGCCGCCATGTCCGCGTCGTTGCAGCCGATGACGCAGATATTGTGGCTGTCATGGCCGATCGACGAGGCGATCGCGCCGCGCTCGATGCCGAAGCCCTTCACGAAGCCATGGCCGATGCTGCCGTGGTCGCTGTGACGACCGAGCACGGCCACCTTCAGGATGTCGCGCTCGATATCGCCCTCGAAGGCGCCGGCGCGGATCGGCACTTCGAGCGACAGGCGGTCCGTGAGGATCTGTCCGGGCCGTATCCCGATCACCGGCATCTCGCTGCGACCGGCCGCCGGCATCCGGAAGGTCCCAGCCGTCACCGGTCTAAGCTTCACCGAATCGAGCCCGACCAGCGGCACGCCGGGCCGCGCCTTGAAGCGATCCGGCGTCACCGGCGCGCCACCGCAGATCACCGACTGCACCTTTACCGTCACGAGATCCTCCAGCAGCACGATGTCGGCGCGCTGGCCGGGCGCCACCAGGCCGCGATCGAACAGGCCGAAATGCCGCGCCGCCGACCATGTCGCGGCACGATAGGCATCGAGCGGTCGCACGCCGCGGGCGATGGCGGAGCGGATCAGGTGATCGAGGTGGCCCTCCTCGGCAATGTCGAGCGGGTTGCGATCGTCGGTGCAGAGGGCCAGGAACGGCGCGCGCTCCGTCGTGATCAGCTCGGCAAGTGCCGCGAGATCCTTCGACACCGTGCCCTCGCGCACCAGGATCTGCATGCCCTTCGCGAGCTTCTCGCGCGCCTCGCCGGCCGACGTCGTCTCGTGGCAATTGCGCACGCCGGCCGCGATATAGGCATTGAGGTCGTATGACGACAGCAGCGGCGAATGGCCGTCGATCTGGACGTCCGAGAAGGCCGCGAGCTTGGCCAGCACCGCCGGATCCTTGGCAAGCACGCCCGGCACGTTCATGAACTCGGCGAGCCCCAGCACCTTCGGATGGTGCTTGAACGGCAGCAGGTCGTCCGCCTCGAGCCGCGCCCCCGAGGTCTCGAGGTGCGTCGACGGCACGCACGAGGAGAGCTGCACCCGCAGGTCCATCACCGTGACGGCGGCGCATTCCAGGAAGAACTCCAGACCGGGCACGCCCAGCACGTTGCAGATCTCATGGGGGTCGCAGATCGCCGTCGTCGTGCCGCGCGGCACCACGCAGCGATCGAACTCCAGCGGCGGCACCAGGCTCGATTCGCAATGGACGTGGCTGTCGATGAAGCCTGGCACGGCCACAAGCCCGCGCCCGTCGATCTCGGTGGCGCCCTGGTAGGTCTCGTGCGTGCCCACGATGCGGTCGCCGGCGATGGCGATGTCGCCCACCGTCACGTCGCCGGAGGTCAGGTCGAAGATGCCGACCGACTTGATCACCAGATCGGCCGGCGCCTTACCGCGCGCCTGGTCGATGATGTCGGCAAGCCGGGATACGCTGAGGGGCGCTCTCATCCGGGGGAGATAGGGCTCTCTTCATGTCATGGCAATGGGCTGGCCTAACGCTTCGCGGCCTCGACCAGCGCACGGATGGCCCAGCGCTTGACTCGACGTGCGTCCGCGTCGTCGAGCTGCAGCACGTCCTTGAAAACCACCATGGCCTCGGTCCCCACGATCAGGGCCAGCGCCTTGGCAAGCAGGTCGAGCGAGCCCGGCTTGAACTGACGGCGCGCGGGCTCCAGCGCGGCCTCGATCAGCGGCATGCGGCGATTCTGGCGCAGCGGCGTCTCGCCCTCGACCTCGCCCCGTGCGGCGCGCTGCAGGGCGTTGGCGAGCATCAGCCGCAACGCCGGCTCGTTCGCCAGGATCATCTCGTGCAGGGCGGCGTCGACCTTCTCCAGACGCGCCACCGGGTCGGCCGGCGGGTTGCCCGCGAACAGAGTCGCCGCGTCGGGCGTCACGACATCGAGCGACGCCTCGGCGAGCAGCGCGTCCGTGCTGGGGAAATAACGGTAGGCGGTGGCACGCGACACCAGCGCGGCTTCCGCGACCTCGTCGAGGCTGGGCCGGCGTCCCTGCTTCATCAATTGGGCGGCCGCCTGCAGCAGATCCTTGCGTGTGCGCCGTTTCTGGTTGGCGCGGCCGGAGAAGCCATCCACGGCTAAGGACCAGCCGGCTGCGGCGACAGCTGCTGAAGGATCGAGGCCAGGTCGATCCAGACATTCTCGCGCTTGATTTCACCGTCGCCCGCGAACTCGATGACGTGCAGGAGGCGGAACTGCAGCGGGCGATTGCCTCCCTCCAGGCCGAAGGGACGGCCGACTGCGCGCCCGCGCCACATCGATTCGTCGATCAGGAAGTCGTCGCCATAAAGTCGCTTGGTGCACTCCACCTTGCCGTCGGCAAGGTCGGTGAACAGCGCCTCGTAGAAGCCGCGTGCTGCGCCACGACCCTTCGTCGGCCCGGTCGGCCAACCGACGATGTCGTGTTCGACATCGGCCGACAACGTCCTGAGCACGCCGTCTACATCGTCGGCCGCCTCGAAATGGAAGTGCTCATCCATCTTGCGGTCCATGTC
>CADECW010000218.1:0-1203 GCA_902825855.1 uncultured Rhodospirillales bacterium
CGCCATTCAAATGCAGCTCCCATTCGTGCATGCGGTTCAAGCAAGCCAGCATGACAAGATTCAACATCGACCGGGTGCGGCGCGGCAAGCGCTCGTCGCTCCAGATCATGCCCCAGCAGTATTCATTGAGGATGCCCTGGAAGGGCGCATTGAAGTCGTCGACGTTGGACATCGACTTGTTGACGTAGTCCTCGCCGAGCACAGCCTTGCGGTTGGCCAGGCCCTTTGCCTGCAAGTCCTTGTCCATGAGCGCTCACTCCCTGAGAATTGAATTGGAACCGCGCGATGTTTGGCAGCCTTTGCGGCACGGCTCAAGCGTGCCATGCGCGCGCCAGCATCCCAAAATGCGCTAGTGTGGGCGAGCGGCGGTAATGGAGCGGCAGATGCGGCAGGCAACGCTGAAGAGCGGAGACAAGGTGCCGGTGCTGGGCGTCGGCACGTGGCGGATGGGCGAGCGCAAGGCGGAGCGTGCGAGCGAGGTGGCCGCCATAAAGCTCGCCCTGGACCTCGGCATCCGGCTCGTTGACACCGCCGAGATGTATGGCGAGGGCGGTGCCGAGGAGATGCTGTCGGAGGCGCTGGCCGGCCGGCGCGACGAGATTTTCCTTGTCAGCAAGGTCTATCCGCACAACGCCTCGCGCAAGGGCGTGCTGGCGGCCTGCGAGCGCAGCCTGAAACGGCTCAAGACCGATCGCCTCGATCTCTATCTGCTGCATTGGCCGGGCTCGGTGCCGATCGAGGAGACCATCGGCGCCTTCGAGACGTTGGTGAAGGACGGCAAGATCAGGCAATGGGGTGTCAGCAACTTCGACGCCGGAGGCACGGCATCGGTCGTTCGTGCGCCTGACGGCAACAACTGCGCGTCCAACCAGGTGCTCTATCACCTCGGCAGCCGCGGCATCGAATGGAAGCTGCTCGACGAGTGCCGTAAGGCGAACGTGATGGTGATGGCCTATTCGCCGCTCGGCCAGGGTCCGCTGCTGCGCAAGCCGGCGCTGAAGGCGATCGCCGACAAGCACGGCGTGGCGCCGGCCGCCATTGCGCTGGCGTGGGTGCTGCGGCATCCGGGCGTCATCACTATCCCCAAGGCGGTGAAGCCGGAGCACGTGAAGGCCAACATGAAAGCCCTCGATGTCGAGCTCGACGCGGAGGACTTCAAGGCGCTTGATGCCGCGTTCCCGCCGCCCAGGCGTGCCGAGCCGC
>CADECW010000218.1:1303-6633 GCA_902825855.1 uncultured Rhodospirillales bacterium
ACGCTCTCCGCCTGCAGCACCTCGAGGAAGGCTTGCGCGCTGGCCGACATCGGCTGGCGCGACGATTCGATCAGGACGAGGTCGAGGCCGAACGGCGGATCGGCGATCGGGTTCACGGTAAACTGACGCGAGCGCAATTCGTTGGCCATCATGATGCCGGGCAGAATGGCGGCCCAGTCCGTCCGCGCCACGAAGTCGAGCGTGCCGAGCATGGCGTCGAGCTCTAGCAGGCGCTCGATGTGCACGCCGTTCGAAGCGAGGTAGGTCTCGATCAGCCGCCGGCGCGTATTCGCCTTGCTGGGCACCACCAGCTTCAACGGTTCCAGCTCGGAGAGCTGCACCGGCGCGAGATGCGCTCGCGTGTTGGTGGTCTTGGAAACCAGCACCTCAGGCGTGCGCAGAAACAACCGGCTCTTCAGCCCCGGCGCGCCGGAGAAGGCCGGCACCACGGCAAACTCCAGCTCGGCCGCCTGCACCTGCTCGGTCAATGCGGCGCTGTAGGCCTCGACCACGCGTACGACCACATTGGGATGCATGTCGATGAAGCGTGCCAGCGTCGGCGCCAGCACGCAGCGCGTCATGGTCGGCATCAGGCCGACGACGATGTTGCCCGAGAGGCCGGTGCCGTGGCGGCGGGCGGCGCTGGCTGCCTTGGCGTAGGTGTTCAGCAGCTCGATGCAGTGGCGGTAATAGCTGTCGCCCGCCGGTGTCGGCGTCACGCGGCCCTTGTCGCGCGCGAACAGCTTCGTTTTGAGCGTGTCCTCGAGCTTGCGGATGTGCTGGGACACGCCAGATTGCGTGGCGTGCTCGCGCCGTGCGGCAGCCGTGAAGGAGCGCTCCTCGTAGGCGGCCACGAACAGGCAGATATCGCGCAACGGGCTGGTCACCGGACGGCCATTCGTATTTGTGATCGAAACCAGCTTATCATATCATGAACTTTACTGTGACGGCTACGAATGGCACGAGCCGCAGTCTGAGAACTTCAAGGGAAGCACGATGATCAACGCTGCCGTGGTGGGGCTCGGCTGGTGGGGCCAGCACATGGTCCGCCGCAATGCGGGCTCCGAGCACGTCAGAATCGTCACGGCCGTGGAGACCAATCCGGAGCGTGCCGCGTTCGCGGCCGAGCACGGGCTCAAGTTCGCCGGGGACCTGAAAGAGGTTTTGGCCGACCCTGGCATTGATGCTGTGATTCTCTGCACGCCACACAGCTTGCATACGGCGCAGGTGGCCGCCTGCGCCGCCGCCAAGAAGCACGTGTTCTGCGAGAAGCCGCTGGCCCTGACGAAGGCCGAGGCGGAAAAATCCGTGGCCGCTTGCCGCGCGGCGGGCGTTCAGCTCGGGATCGGCCACGAGCGCCGCTACGAACCCGCCATCGTCGAGGTCCGCCGCCTGATCCGCGACGGCGTGCTCGGTACGGTCATGCATGCGGAAGCAAACTTCAGCCATGACAAGCTCGCCGACATGCCGAAGGGTGACTGGCGCACGTCGTCGAAGGATGCGCCGGCCGCCGGCATGACGGCGATGGGCATCCATCTGAGCGACCTGTATGTGTCGCTGTTCGGTCCGGTTTCTGAGGTCTTCGCCGGCACGACCTCCCGCGTGGCCTATCCCGAGAACGGGGACGTGATCTCTGCCCTGCTGCGTTTCGAGAGCGGTGCAACCGGCTACTTCAACGCGATCCTGGTCACGCCGCACTACCTGTGCCTGACCGTGTTCGGCTCGGATGCCTGGGTGGAGGTGCGCAACGAGACGCACCCCGATACGCCCGGCCCTTCGACCTTGACGCTGCAGCACAAGGACGGACGGCGCGAGGTGCAGCAGTACGACTGGCTCGACACCGTGCGTGCCAACGTCGAGGCGTTCGCCAGGGCCGCCGCGGGCAAGGCACCCTATCCGTTCACGGATGCCGAGAAGGTCGGCAACATCGCCGTGCTTGAAGCGGTCGCGCGCTCCGCCGCGACGCGGCAGCCCGTCAAAATATGAAAAGCCGAAGCGCTAGAACTTGCGGCCGACGATGACTTCTGCGCCCTCGCTGCCGATCTGCTCGGAGTGCTCGACGCCCTTGGCGACCTCGAAGATCTCGCCCGGCCGGTACGTCCGCGGCTTGCCGCCGCAAATCACCGTGAAGGCGCCGGCCAGCACCAGCCCCCGTACGGTGTGGTCGTGCCCGTGCTCGTGATTGGCAGGCCGTTCGCCCAGCTTCAAGGCCTCGATCACAGTAAAGCCGTCCGCTTTCAGCTCCGCTTCGAATGCGTTCTTGTCCATCTGACACTCCCGATACGATGGTTGCCGCTCTGGGTCTCGGCCTAGGCAAGCGGCCGTTCGTCGTCCCAAACTTTGTCCGGCATGGGAAGACCAGCGAATAGACCTGGCGAAGGTGGCCCGTCAGGTTCGATCCCCAGCATATCGAGCACCATCACATACTGGCGCACATGCTGGCCCGAATGCCAGGCGGTGCGCTCGAGGAACTCGTGCAGCGTAACCTCGCCGTAGTACACGTTAGCCCTGCCTGCAAAGTCGGTCGCGCCCGCGCGCTGACGTTGCCAGTCCTGGAAGCGCGCCAGCACACCCCGTCCGTAATCCAACACCTTTTCCTTGGTGTCCATCTCAGGCGGAGGCACGCGATTGTAAGCACCCTCCTTGAGCGGCGCGCCGTCGATCTCGTGCTCCAGGAACGCGTCTGCGATGTTGAAGATGTGGTAGGCGAGCTGGGCGTAGCTGCGCGGCCGGTTCGGCAGCAGCCGGTCCAGCTTGTCGTCCGGCACCTGGGCGAACAGGCCCTGCGCCGTCTGCTGGATGACCACCACGCGGTTTGCCAGTTCCGCTGCAGGCAGAACCTGTGCGCCACCCCATGGGATGCCGGCGACACGCGTAACGTCACGCAGCACCTGACCGTTGGCCCAGTCGCTGCCCCGGCGACAGATCGGCACCGAGCGGATGCCGAGCGTGGCGAGGTCCTGAAAGGCCTCGCGATCCTCCAGCACGTTGATCGATATGAAGGGCACGCCGTGCTTGCTCAGGAACTCCTTCATCCGCAGGCAACTGGTGCAGCCCGGCTGCCAGTAAGCCTTGATCGGTTCGGATGCGGGAGAGGTGGGCGCCATACTGTGTGCTCCTCAGCAAGGGAGGTGCCCAGCATAGGTTCGGGCGTGCACTTGGAAAAGGCCGGGAGGTTGATCCCGGCCTTCTAGTTGAGAGCGACAACCGTAATGGCCGCACCGATGAAGAGGACGTGGGCGGCAAGGAAGATGACGTACTGGGAAAGGAAGCGGGTCATTCGTTTCGGCTCCGGCGTGATCGGCCGAAGAACGCACTTCGCCCGGGCCGGGTTCCGCGGCTGCCAGCCTGGTCATGGGGCCCAGCCTTCGGTCGTGTCCCGGCGACTGGTCTTTTAGCTGGCAGCCGAGTGATGCCCACTGTCGGAAGCTGCAGCAGATCCAGGCAGTTAGACGAAAATTGTGCGCATAGGGCCCTGCGCTAGCTGATCCTTTGCCGCGCCAAGGCCGCACCTTTGGCCAGGGCAGCCAGCTTGGCGTAGGCGATGTCGCGCCGCATCGGCGCCATCCCGCAATTGGTGCAGAGCTGGATGCGGGCGGCGGGCACATGCGTGGCAGCCGCGGCGGCCACCTCGGCCACTTCTTCCGGCGTCTCGATGGTGTCGCTTGCCACGTCGATGGCGCCCACCAGGATATCCTTGCCCTCGAGCAGCCCGATCAGCTCGATCGGCACCTTGGAGTTGCGGCATTCGAGCGAGACCTGCTGGATGCTGCTTCTGGCAATCGCCGGGAATATCTTCTCATACTGCCGCCACTCGTTGCCCAGTGTTGCCTTCCAGTCGACGTTGGCCTTGATGCCGTAGCCGTAGCAGATGTGCACGGCGGTCGTGCATTTGAGCCCGGCCGCTGCGCGCTCCAGAGCGGGAATTCCCCACTCGGTCACCTCGTCCATAAAGACGTTGAAGGCGGGCTCGTCGAACTGCACGACGTCGACGCCGTCGGCCTGCAGTGCGCGTGCCTCCTGATTGAGGAGGTCGGCGAAGGCAAAAGCCATCTTCACCTTGTCGCCGTAGTGCCGGTCGG
Source organism: uncultured Rhodospirillales bacterium (assembly GCA_902825855.1). Taxonomy (GTDB): domain Bacteria; phylum Pseudomonadota; class Alphaproteobacteria; order Reyranellales; family Reyranellaceae; genus Reyranella. The sequence continues at coordinate 5,386 of CADECW010000218.1, forward strand.
CAATCGTGTCGGAAATCGTCATCGGCCCCGGCAGCGTGAACTTCAGTTTGCGCGTGGTGTGCGCGCGCGCAGCCTGCGCCTCGAACGCGTGTACGCGGCCCTTCAGCCGCAGCGGGCCCACCACCTGCGGCACCATCGCTTTGTAGCGATCGGCGCGGATGCCCATCTCGACCTTGTTGGCGAAGTCGATGCCCTCGATGTTCTCCAGGAAGCCGTGCACGAAGTGCTGGCGCGCCTGCTCACCGTCGCTGACGATGTCGATGCCGGCGTCCTCCTGCTCCTTGAGTGCGAGCAGCGTCGCATCGCGCTTGCCCGCTTGCAGGTCGGCGCCCTGCAGCCGCCACGGCGCCCACAACTTGTCGGGCTCGGCCAGCCAGGACGGTTTCGGCAGGCTCCCAGCGACGGTCGTCTTGAACATCGCGCGTTTCCTCGGACTTGGCGGCTCTGCGGCCGCGGTGCTAGCGTCCGATCATAACGGAGCCGCCGCGGCAGGGAAGCCGTGGGCCATATCCCAAACCGGGGGAAGATCGGGGGAAGCATGTCGAAAGCCGTCGAAGCCGCGCGTTTCATCGATGAGGCGCACAAGACCCGTGCCCGCTATCAGAACCTCCCTGACGCATTGGCGCCCGCCAACGTGGCGGAGGCCTATGCCGGGCAGGCCGCGCTGGTCGAGCTGTGGACGCCGCGGCTCGGCCCCGTCGCCGGCCTCAAGATCGCGACCACCACCAAGGTGATGCAGGCGCTGATGGGCATCGACCATCCCTGCATGGGAACGATCTTCAAGTCGCGCATCTGGACCTCGCCGGCCGAGATCCGGAAAGCCGACTTCATCAACGTGCGTATCGAGTGCGAGCTGGCCGTCCGCCTCGGCCGCGACCTGCCGAAAACAAGCGAGCCCTACACGCGCGAAAGCGTGCGCGGCGCCGTGAAAGCGGTGATGGCTGCCTTCGAGCTGATCGAGGATCGCTTCGCCGACTACAAGGCTACCAAGGCGCTGACGCTGATCGTCGACAATGCCTGGAACGGCGGCATTGTCATCGGCCCATCAAAGGCCGTGCCGGCCGACTTCGAGCTCAACGGAATCCAGGGCACGCTCAAGAGCAACGGCAAGCTCGTCGGCGAGGGCAAGACCGACGATCCCATGGGCGCACTCGCCTGGCTCGCCAACCAGGCCGTCGCCACCAACCGCCCCATGACCGCCGGCATGGTCGTCATCACCGGCAGCTGCATCGCCACACTGGATATCGC
>CADECW010000219.1 GCA_902825855.1 uncultured Rhodospirillales bacterium
CTCCCTTGGTAAGGGAGAGGTCGACAGTTCAATCCTGTCCGGCAGCACCATCCTCCGCACCGGTTAGTTCCAGGCAGGTCAACGCTTTAGCAATACCAAGACGCTCCTTTTCTCTGTGGACGATCGCGATGCGATGCCCACCATTCCCCACAACAGACCACGAAACTCCACGAAGAACGGTGGGCAAGCTGGTGGGCAAACGTTCGACCGCCGTTCACGCTCGAGGTCAGCGCATCTAGGCCCACGACCCGCCCCAATTCTCGACAGTGCCTCGATACGGTGATCTAGTAGATTCCGCGCACTACGATGCTGCTGATCGGGGGCCCATGCTCAGCAGACTTAACAGAAGAGCCGAAGCCATCGATGAGGCCTGCCTGCGTGCGCAGGGTCACCCCCACGACCACGCTATCCAGCAGGAACTCCTCAGCGCGCTCGAGTGGGACGCCGCGCTTCATCCCAACCATGCCAGGCCGGTGATCCGCGACCTGTTCGAGCAAGTGCATCACTATTCGACCGACTTGTCGAAGCGCATCCGATCCGGCGCCGGCGCCCACTCGATCGCCGACGGCATCCAGAGCCTTCGCTTACGCCTAACCGCTTTTCGGCAAGCTCTGCAGGCGCGTCACAGCGAAGCGTAGACTGAGCCGGGCGGGCAAATTTCCACGGGATTGCCGGCCCAAATCTGCCCGTACAGCGCGATCGACAACGCGCGTTCCCGCCTCCCCCCGCAGCTCGTCTCGTCTTGCGGCCAGTCGTAGCGGTTTCACTCCGGAATGCCTGCGCGCCGCCTACGAAGAAACGGAGCGCGGCGGACAATAGCACCGCACCAAATAGTTGTAGTAAGCCTTGGCAGTCACGACCCAGTTGTCGCCGCGCTTAACCGGTGGCGTATAGCTCGAGCCGTTGCCGAGCCGCCAAGTGCGACGCTGACGACATCCGCGCGAGCAGCCACCTTGTGGCGGGCACCGCAACGCACGCGCGCTTGCAGCAGCTTGAACGAGGCAGGCGCGCGCCGCGCGCTTAGCCTCAGAAACTGCAGCTGGAGCGGTGCGGGCTGCCGCCGTCGCTTTGCCGGTTGCCTTGACGTCCGTTTGACGGCAATTCCTGATGCGAGACGGAGTGACGATCGATTCCTCGCTGCCCTGGACAATTGCCATGGTACCCCCTTCTGCCAGATGAGATTCCAGCGCGAGAAAGCCTAGGCAGAATACAACCACTATTCAACCCTTTGAGGCCTGCCGTAGAGAGCAAGCGGCTGGCTGCAGCAATAGCAGGCGGCGGCGCACCGGAGCTCAGCTAAGCGGTGGACTCGCGATCGGCCTAGATTGCTCGCACCCTGCCCATCGCACTCATGGTCGTTTGACCCCACGCCAGTCCGCTTATGAATAGGCTCGCGATAGTAGTAAGTACGATTGCCAGATTCATATTTCCTCCCCCCAATCGAAGCTTCCATTGGACAACTATAAGAGCGCATTACTCCCGCTCGGTCATGCCGGCGAGATCCCGAATAGACTCCTCGAACCAGCCAATGCGCTCTTCCTGTGCGCCCAGCATGGGAACCTTGTCGATCTGGTGCGCCACCTCCTGAATGCGCTCGCAAACCGACGCATCCTCGTTTACGACCCGCTTGAAGTAATGGCGGTAGATGTAGCGCCGCAAGATGTCAGTGATCGGCCGCGTCGCATGCGCAAGCCTTGGGAGGCTGGACCGAAATGGCGCGGCATACAGCCATCCCCTAAAGGCTGTCCGGTCGTGCGCCACCGGAGAGTGCTGCAGTATGTTGCAGAACCAGAATGAAGAGTCCGCCTTGGCGTGCGCAACGATCAAGTCAGGCAAGATTTGGAAAACGAAATAGTGGCTGGATTGGTAGGTGCCGTCACGACACCCTGCGAGCAGGCTCTTGAAGCAGTTCTCATCGTCCGAATCGAAGTAGGCGCTGTGCGCACCGAACCTGAAGTAACGATAGCGAGATAAGGAACTCGCATAGCCATACCGACCGAAGGTCGTCGGATGGACTGCGGGGCCGTGATACTCGTCCAATGTGGCGTGAAAATTTAGTCTCCAGTTGGCTTGGATTGAACGCTCGACGTGGAGCCGTTGCACATTCTTCGGCACCATGGTCTCCAGAATCGGGAATGCCTCACCAAGATAATCGTTGAGAGATCCCATCGCCCCAGGCGCCGGAAAGCGCCCAAAGACCAACTGTCCACATGTGGCCAGTTCGATTTTCTGCAGTCTGGCTCCAAGCTCATGCGGTGGCTTGCCGTAGACCACGTTGCAAATGGGAATGCCGACCGCCTGGCCTTCGCGATTATACTGCCAGTGATGAAATCCACAGATCACCGGACCGTTGCCTCTGGCCTCCGTGCGCAGAGGATGGAAGCGATGGGCACAGAGATTCTCGAAGCCGCGCAGTTCATCACCAAAGCGCTGGACGAATACGGAGCGAGTGGCAAGAGACGCGCGAAACCAATCGCCGTCCAACTTCAGGTCATCAGCTAACCCGAGGAAAGTCCAGACATGCTCCAGCCTCCGTTGCTCATCGCGGAAAGCTCGCTGATCTATGATTGAGTGGGTCCAATCTGAAGTGAACCCGGAACTGGAACGTCTGATTTCGGTCATCTGCTGTTGGGACGTCCAATCTCAACGTTCAACTTAGCCGGGATTCCCCATATGAACCTCGAGCCTCGACGAATTTTTGCGCTTTTGCCGTGTTCTGGCAAGACCGCCCGCAGCGCAGGCGACGGGCCGCAATCTTGGCACGCTGCACGGCGGCTGGGGCTGATCTGACCATTTTCACTGACATCTTGGCGCACTTCTCCCTTCGGTCGCGCTTGAATGCATGACCATCGGGCATCTCATGCTGGCGTAGGCGGAGGCTGCGGCCGTAGTTCCGCGATCAGGCGCAAAATCTCCGAGAACATCTGCCGAGGGATGGCGACCTCGGCAGATCCGTTCGAGGGTGTGCCGAGGTGGCGGCCGACGTTCTGACTGCATCGTGGGAGGACCAAGGCGGTTTCCAGGCGGCGGGCCCCCTGTTCCGTATGGCCGGTAGAGGCTGAACCCCTCTGCCGGCCCGCCTGCCCGCGTGGCCAATCGAAGTGGCAAAATGCGACGCGACGGAATCGATCAAGGAATTGCCAACCAGAGGGCTCGAGCGATCCTCAAATGGGATTGAGAGAACGGCTACTCAACAAACTTCGCAGAAAAGCGCGCGCCCCTGAAAATGTGCAGCAACACCGACTGCATCTTCTGGCTGTCGCTGCAGCATTGGAAACTGCCTGAGGAACGGACTCCGAATCTTCAGCCGTGAACCTGGCTCCGGGGTCTACGGCCCCCGGGCTATCGGTCCTGGTCGATCGGGCGCTCGTCTTGATCCTCGAGTCGATCGCGCTTCGGACGATCCTGTGCGTACGGCCGCCGCTTCACATGCGACAGCTGGTGTTGCAGCACGGGCATCGGCAGGTCCGGCACCTCGGCGTCGGAGATCGAGCATCGGTAGGGCTTGGGCTTGTGCACGTTGATCAACGCCGGCCGCCCTCCCCTGGCTGCACTACGGCCCGCCCCTGCGACGTCAGCATCACCGTCGGCTCGTCGACATGAACCACCAGGAACCCAGCCGCCTCGGCGGTTGACCAGGCCGTCACAGCGTGGCCGCCCGCCATCAATCCCGAACTCGCTGACACCAATCACTCGAGTAGGATGAAGCCCGACGTCTTTACCACTGGGCCCCAATAGGCACGATCGGTGCTCAGCCGACGCGCCAACTCGGCGGGCGTTGACGGAGCAGATGCCAAGCCGGCCTTGGCAAACGCATCGATGAGGTCGGGCTGACCCAGTGCCTTGGCGATGGCGTCTGCCGCCTTTCTCACGAAGATCTCGGGAGTTCCCGAGCGCATGAAGAATCCGATCCATTCGGTGACGACGATATCCGTCAGGCCTTGCTCAGCGAAAGTGGGAGCCTCGGGAAAGAAGGGTGAGCGCGCAGCACCGGTAGTGGCGAGGACACGCGCGCGGCCACTGGCTGCATGCGGCAGGAACGCACCGTCCGGTAGCATCGCCGCCGCAAGTTGTCCGCTGATCAAGTCGTTCACAGCGGGTGCCACACCGCGATAGGGAACGGCCTGAAGGGGCGCGCCGCTGCCCTTGACCAACATGAAAGTCAGAAGATGCGGCATCGAACCCTCGCCCGGATTGCCGCAGTTGGCCTTCGACGGGTTCGCCTTCGCCCAGTCGACGAACTCAGCGACGGTCCTTACCTGTTCTGGAACCGTCGTCCCCACCGCCAGCGCATGGACCTGATTGCAGGCCACGGCCACCGGCGTGAGATCGGTGACCGGATCGTAGGACAATTGGCGATAGACGTGCGGGTAGAGCGTAATGACCGAGGATGGGGTCAGCAGCATCGTCTTTCCGTCGGCCGGCAAGGACTTGAGAAAGTCGACAACGAGCCGACCGGCTGCGCCCGGCTTGCTGTCGACCATCGCCGCTTGAGCATAGGTGCCGACAAGCTTACTGGCGACCCATCGTGCGACCACGTCATTCGAGCCGCCCGGCGGATATCCGACGAGAATTTTCACACTGTCGAGATCCTGTGCAAGCGATGGAAGAGCCCGGACAATGCCGAGAGAACTGATGCTGGCGGTTGCCATTTGGAAGAGGTGCCGACGTGAGACGGTTGCCATGCGCTACTCCTTCGCAAGCTCGCGAATAGATACGGGCACGAAACGGGGCCAAGGCCTTTCGGACATGAGTCCCTCGCGGCGCCAGATTGCGCGCGATTGCGGTCCGGGAGCCGCACAGGCACTCTCTCCGACATTGCAGAGGGGAAGTAATGGGAGACTTCGGGGAGAGTTCTGGACGTTTGATGGCGCCCGGCGCGAAGGGCCCGTCACTCTCCTTCGGCCCCTTTCGCCTGACCCGCCGGACCGGTGAGCTGTGGAGAGGCGGGACGGAAGTGAGGCTTACGCCTCGCGCCGCCGCCGTGTTGGCGCTGCTTCTTGAACGGGCTCCGCAGGTGGTCACCAAACAGGAGCTGCTCGAGGGGGTTTGGGAAGGAAGCTCGGTGGGCGACGAGGCGCTCACGAGTTGTATCAAGGAGTTGCGACGAGCGCTCGACGACGATGCTCGCGAACCACGCTATATCGAAACCAGGCACCGGCGTGGCTACCGCGTGGTTGTGCCCGTCGCGGGCTCGACGATCGGGGCGCCAGAGTTGCCGGACAAACCGTCCCTGGCCGTGATGCCGTTCCAGAACATCGGTGCCGATCCGGAGCAGGAGTACTTCGTCGACGGTCTGGTCGAGGACATCATTACGGCGCTGTCGCGCATCTCGGCGTTCTTCGTCGTCGCACGGAACTCGTCATTCACTTACAAAGGCCGCCTGGTCGATGTCCGTCAGGTCGCACAGGACCTGGGCGTGCGCTATGTGCTGGAGGGATCCGTGCGCAAGTCCGGCGACCGGCTTCGCATTACGGGACAGCTCGTCGATGCGACGACAAGGAATCCCATCTGGGCCGATCGATACGAGGGCGCGCTGGAAGACGTTTTCGGTCTGCAGGATCGAATCATGTCGAGCGTCGTGGCCGTCATCGAGCCCAAGGTTCAACAGGCTGAAATCAGCCGCGCACAGGCAAAATCGACCGAGAACCTCACTGCCTATGATCTCTACCTGCGCGCGTTTGCTGCTCATTCGGAGTATGAGAACGACTCGAACAACGACGCGCTTGCGCTGCTCGCCCGCGCCGTTGCCATCGATCCGCGTTTTTCGTCGGCCCATGGTCTTGCCGCCAATTGTCATGTACATCGCATGAACCGTGGCTGGGGCGCGGTCGCCGATGTGAAGGAGCAAGGGCTTGAAGCGGCAAGGCTGGCGGCAAAAACCGGAAGAGACGATCCGCGTGCGCTGGCCTGGGCGGCCAATGGTTTCGCCCGCTTCGGTGGCAATCTTCAGGAAGCGCTGGTCCACATCGAACGCGCCTTGGCTCTAAGTCCAAACTCGGTCCATGTAAGACGTATGAGCGGCTATGTGTACTTCGTCGCCGGCAAGCACGAAGGCTCCATCGAACATTTCAAGCGCGCGATGCAGCTCGATCCGATGGAGCCTCTGGCCTTCCACTCCTATTACGGGATCGCCCTTCCATACTTTTTCACCGGGCGCTACGAAGAGGCGCTTGCATGGATCGACAGAGCGCTGCTGAACCGACCGGACTATGCCAGTCCGCTCCGGCTCAAGGTAGCGGCGTTGGCCATGGCGGGCCGTTGTCCGACAGAGCTGCAGCAGGCGATTGAAAAGTTGCACTCCGTGGAGCCGGAGCTATCGGTCACAGAACTTTCGAAACGAATTGCACATTTCCAGGAAGTCGACCTGGCACTTTACGCTAAGGCATTGCGTCTCGCAGGGCTGCCGGAATGACTAGCGCGACCCCTCCCCGC
>CADECW010000220.1 GCA_902825855.1 uncultured Rhodospirillales bacterium
GGAAGGCCTGCTCGTACTGGTCAAGCCCCAGCTCCCGCAGCCAACCTCCGATATCCATCCGACTCCTCTAACGGCGTCCGCTTCGATGATCCGGGAGGGGGTGCGACTTGTCTAGCGCGGATGGCGCGCGAGTCATGTCTGAAATGGCTCATGAGCGTCGTCTTCTGCGTTAGATGACTGCCTATCGACTTCCACTATGTCCGGTTTGCGCTGCTGCGCGAGGCGCGCGACGTGCTCGCACCGCTCTACGCCCCGTTCGCCAAGGCTTAGACACCTCCGACTTGAAAGATGCAAAGGCATTGCTCAACGAGTTTTCATAAATTGCCGAATGTGGTCTCAAGAAGTTGGCTCGGTCTGATATGCCCCACAGTTCGCGTCGTGGACGCGGAGACCGGGCGTCGGAAAATGATTGCAGGGAGCATGCAAGTGTGCTTTGCTTCGTTTTGCATGGGCCAAGATGGCTGACGGCTCGTGTGCTTTGGGTCCGAGCGTGGTTGTACGCGACGTAATTGCGACAGCGTGCGAGGAGGTCACAATGGACGAGCGCCAAGACGTTCGCCGAGCCGAGGGTCCGGGGCGGCGCACACTGCTGGGCTTTGGCGTCGCGACTATCGTGGTTCCACTCGGTGCGATGGCACAGGTAGTCCGGCGGCCTAGCCAGCCATCACCTACGGACGCGTTGGCGGATCCCCCAATTTGCCGCGTGGCAGGAGAGGTCGAGGCGATCGCTCCTGGCTCGACGCCGCGCAAGCTAACGATCACCTGGAACACCAGCGCAGTTTGCAACGTCGGCGTCGCCGTGGCCGACGCGCAGGGGTTCTTCGCCAAGCGCAATCTCGAGGTCGAGAAGATCAATTTCGCCGGGGCGACCGATCAGCTGCTGGAGCTGCTCGCGAGCGGCAAGGCCGATGCCGGCGTCGGAATGGCTCTCGGCTGGATGAAGCCGCTGGAACAAGGCTTCGATGTCAAGCTCACGGCGGCGATCCATGGTGGCTGCATCCGTCTGATCACCAATCGCGCATCGGGCATCACGAGCGTTGCGGGTTTGAAGGGCAGGGTCATCGGCGTGACGAGCATGGCTGGCCCGGACAAGAATTTCATGTCGATCCTGGCGGTCAAGCAAGGCATCGATCCTGTCAAGGACATAGAGTGGCGAGCCTACCCGGCCGATCTTCTCGGCGTGGCCCTGCAGAAGCGTGAAATCCATGCCTTCTCGGGGGCCGATCCGATCGTCTCGATCCTCCGCGACCGCGACCAGCTGGTGGAGGTGACGAACAACCTCTCCGGGGAATTCGCGCATCGCACCTGCTGCGTGCTGGGAATAAAGGGCAAACTGGTGCGCGAGGAGCGTCCGGTCGCCGCCGCGGTCACGGCCGCACTGATGGACGCACAGGATTGGGTGGCGAAAAACCCGGACGAGGCGGCTGCCATCTTCGCAGGCTTCACTAAGGTGGCGAGTGCCGGCCAGATGGCGCCGATGCTGCGCAGCCATACCCACCATCATCATCCAGTGGGCAGCGACCTGAAGAAGGAGATCGCCCTCTACGCACAGGAGCTGAGGCAGGCGTCGGTGTTCAAGCCGAGCACTGATCCGGCGCGGTTTGCCGAACGCGTGTGTGCAGACGTTCTCGCGACGTGACGGCACCACCGCACGGCACGCAGTTTAAACGCGAGCAGTATGTCGAAGATGGAAAGTGCCTGGCGCGCCACAAGGTCTGGTGGTGCGGTGTAGCGGCATCGGTTGTTTGGCTGGTCGTCGCGTGGTTCGCCGCGCAGTGGCCGAACGCGGAGGACGTGGGACCGTCAACTCTTCTCGCCATTGGCATGGCGGCAGTCGGTCTCGGGGTGTCGGCAGCAACCGTTGCGAGCGCATTCGTCGACCTCCCGAGGCTAGTCCGAACGGGTCCGTGGTTGGTTGTGCTGGCGCTGTTGCTGGGGGTGTGGGAGTTGGTAACGGCAAAGCTCGATCTGTTGCCGCGTCCCTTCTTCGCGACACCACAGTCACTTCTCGAAGTCTTTGCCGACGACTGGCCGCGTCTTGCCGACTGTACGTTGCGCTCGCTGGTTCTACTCTTCACAGGGTACACCGCAGGCGCGGTGCTGGGTTTCATCAGCGGTGTCGCTATCGGATGGTCGCGCGCTGCCGGGTATTGGCTGCATCCGGTATTCCGCTTCATCGGGCCGCTGCCGGCGACCGCTTGGCTGCCACTGGCGTTCTTTGCTTTCCCCTCGAGTTGGACCGCCGGGGTGTTTCTGATCGCACTGGCTTCTGGATTTCCGGTCGCCGTTCTGACCTGGTCGGGCGTGGCGAGCGTCAATGCGGCGTTCTACGACGTCGCGCGAACGCTCGGTGCTCGCCCGGCATTCCTGGTTTTCAAAGTGGCGATCCCGGCGGCGATGCCGTCGGTGTTCGTAGGGCTCTTCATGGGGCTGGCGGGATCGTTTGCCGTGCTGGTTGTGGCTGAGATGATGGGAGTCAAGGCGGGCCTCGGCTGGTATCTGACCTGGGCACAGGGCTGGGCTGCATATCCCAACATGTATGCGGCCTTGTTCGTCATGGCGTTGATGTGCAGCACCCTGATCACGTTGCTGTTCTGGCTGCGCGACCTGCTGCTCTCCTGGCAGAAGGGACTGCTGCGATGGTAGCGGCGGCCGCTTTGCGGGGGGCTTCGATCGAGCTCGCGAAGCTGTCCCACCAGTTCGAGCTCCATGGTGAACCGCTGCCCGTGCTCGATGCGATTGACCTCGCCGTGGGACCCGGCGACTTCGTCGCGCTGCTGGGCCCCAGCGGCTGCGGCAAATCCACTCTGCTGCGTCTGATCGCTGGGTTGGAACGTCCGCATTCGGGTCGCGTCATCATAGACAAACAGCTGATCGGCGCACCCGATCCCTCGCGAATACTGGTGTTTCAGGATCCCACACTATTCCCCTGGCGTACCGTCCGCCAGAACGTGGCGGTCGGCTTGGAAGCCCGGGGTCTCTTGCGAGCGCGCAGCGGGCGGGTCGATGCCGTGCTACAACAGGTCGGCCTTAGTGGCTTCGAAGACGCTTGGCCGCACCAGCTTTCGGGCGGCATGGCGCAACGTGTTTCGCTGGCGCGGGCTTTGGTGAACGAGCCGTCCGTGCTGCTCATGGACGAGCCGCTCGCCAATCTGGACGGTCTGACACGCATCGCTATGCAGTCCGAGTTGCTCGGGCTTTGGGAGCAGCAACGGTTCACGGCTTTCCTGGTCACCCACGATCTTGACGAGGCGTTGTACCTGGCGGCACGCGTGCTGGTGCTGAGCCCCCGGCCGGCACGAACCTTGGCGGATATCCCAGTCAATCTGCCATACCCGCGACATCGGGGCAGCGCGCGCTTCGCCGAGTTACGTCAGCAGGTGTTGGAGGAGCTCGGACTGCGGGCGCACTGGTGATGTTGCTCAAATCAACTCGCCAGCAACTCTCAAGGAGTGGCTCAATCAAGTGGGGCTGGGTGCCATGCCAATTTTTGAAGCACTTTGCTCCATTGCGCACACCGGAGCAAACACGGAGAACGTTGGACCTGGGTTTCCAATCCTCCGCCAATGCATTCTGGACAATAAGTCTCTCCAACGTCGGCAGGACCCTCGAAAGCCCAGTAATTGCGGGCGTTTGGCTCTGGTTCATGCCTGGAGAATACGACGGAATGGTCGGTGCGGCCCACCAAAGGCATCATCACTTCCTTGATCGCACCGTCGTCGAGGGTGAAGACAATGGACGGCTTGAAAGCCTCGATCTCGGCAAGCGCGCGCTGGCCGTCGGCATGTAGAGCCTGCGCCGCCGCGTTTCGTCCGTAGTAGTCCATGTAGTGAAAGTGCACGTCGAGACTGACCCCTTGCATGGTCCAGCATCGGGATATCGATTGTGCGATCCTCGATCTCGACATCGACCGGCGCATGCCGCTGCCAATCGCTGATCTGCTGGCATTCGCCGACGTCCCTTTTGTCTATCTGACGAAGGGCGCCTTCACCGCAGTGCCCTCAAGGCACAGGCATCGTCCGGTTGTCGAGAGCAATGGGGCCCTCAGGCGGATGGATCCCCGGCCGTCTGAGGGCACACTGACCATGCGCTTCCCACTGCTTAAAACATATGACACTTGGATGGGCCGGTGCATCGATGAGATGAGCCGCGAAGAACTGGTCGGTGCCCTTAAGTGGGCCGCGCGACTTGTTCAGACGACGGCGCGAGAAGCCTACAGGCATCCCGATGTGGACGTAACCGTGTCACCTTCTGCCACCGTGGTTGGCCGCACCTTCTCATGGGCATTCATCCCAGCGGGACAATTGTGGTCTGGTGAAGATCGGGCTGCCATTCAGGAACGCCTGAACAAGTTCGCTGCTCGCTGTGGATTGGACGGGGCCGTCGTCCGTTTTGAAATGGACCGCCTTGAGGTCGAGGTGCCACGTCGGTTGCAGGTCGAGCAAATCATCGCATTGCAGGATTGGCTCGCGACCGAGAAGGACGCCTTGGACGTAAGCCAGGTGCCATGACCCTTGACGGAGCAATCTGTCCGCCTACATCGCCACTCGCCGGTGAACCTGCAAGCCTTGCTACTTTCATGAAAGGCATTGGCCTTTCAGTGGCGGCCGGTCCTGTACCCAACCAGATGACTAGGAGACCTACAATGAGTGTTCGTGATCTCATTGCCTGGGGGCGCAGCAACAGCCGAGCCCCCGCTGTCTATCGCGACGATGACCGCACCCCGTTCCTCTCGCTGCATCGCGAGATGAACCGGTTATTCGACGACTTCTTTGGCGATTTCGACATACGCCTCCCGATGATAGGAAATGGCACTGTCAATGGGGGCTGGCCTCAGCTCGACATGTCCGAGACGGACAAGGAGGTGACGGTTAGGGCTGAGCTGCCGGGGACGGAGGAGAAGGACGTCGAGGTTCTGCTCGAAGACGGCATACTGACGCTGAAAGGCGAGAAGCGCTCCGAGACCGAGGACAAAGACCGCCAGCTCAGCGAGCGCTACTACGGCCACTTTGAGCGCCGCATCCCGCTTGCCGCGGAGGTCCGGGGAGAGAAGGCGACGGCCGGATTCAAGAACGGGGTGTTGACCGTGACCCTGCCGAAGAACCCGGAAGCGAAGCCCAAGGCCAAGCGCATCGCAATCAGCCATTGACCCGTTGCAATTGAGCTTCGCCAACGAACTCTGCGGCTGCAACGCGTCAAGGGCCCTGTCTGGGGCGCACGCGCGCGGCCACCCCTCGCGGCCACACCTCGCAGGGTATGGCGCTTTGTGCGGTTTTTCTTCGCTGTCGTCGCCAGCTATCGCTCCCTTAATCGTGACGCGATGCAGTCATTGCAGGCTGCAGACTCCGCAGACTCTCGTATGGCCGCCGGCGTCTATTGGAGCATGTAGAATGCTCTGTTGCATAGCTGTCCCTACTGAAAACTCTATCCACACGGAAGACTCCGTCCCGACCCTGTCTTTCGACAGTCGACCGATAGCTGTTTGTCAGGCTGTATCGTTGGATGCCAGCGCTGCTGACCGCAGCAGTTATCGTCAGACCGGACACTATTGTTCGGTGGCATCGGATGGGCTTCCGTTTGTATTGGCGCTGGAAGTCGCGCTCGCGCGGAGGTCGCCCGCAAATCCCTATTGAAGTGCGCAGCTTGATCCGTCGTATGAGCCTAGGAGAACCCGTTGTGGGGTGCACCTCGCATCCAGGGCGAGATGCTGAAGCTGGGTTATGAGATCGCCCAGTCGACCGTTGCCAAGTACATGGCCAAGCATCCGCCGGGGTCGGGCCAAACCTGGAAGACCTTCTTGCGCAACCATGCGGCGAGCGTTGGCGCGATGGACTTCCTGGTCGTTCCGACGATTGACGTTCGCATGCTATTCGTGCTGGTCATCCTGCGGCTCGAGCGCCGGCAGCTTCTCTCGGTGGGCGTCACCGACCATCCGACTGCCGAGTGGATCGCCCAACAGATTACCGAGGCTTTCCCTTGGGACGAGGCACCCGAACATTTAGTTCGAGACCGTGACGCTGCCTACACCCATGCTGTTACCCGTCGGCTCGCCGCAATGGGCATTCGTGATCACCCGATTGCGCCACGGTCGCCGTGGCAGAACGGATATGCCGAGAGGCTGATCGGCTCGATCCGCCGGGAATGCCTGGACCACATTGTGGTCTGGGGAGAGGTCCACCTGCGCCGCGTCCTTGGGGCTTATGCCAACTACTACAATGAGATCCGGCCGCATCTTTTTTTGGACAAGGACGCGCCTCACCCCCGGCCGGTCCAGCGCTATGGCACTATCGCCTGCACCCCGATTCTCGGCGGCCTACATAACCAATACTGCCGGACGTAGTATTCGGTAAGGCCAGGGCTCA
>CADECW010000221.1 GCA_902825855.1 uncultured Rhodospirillales bacterium
CTTCGATGCAAGACCCGTCCAATTTCCGGCGCTGCTCGATGTTCGCGGCCTTAGGGTCGACCCTAGAGCTGGACGAAATCTCGCGGCTGCCCTCGCCCGCTCTCTGAATTTCGCGCTATGCCTCCAGGCCGACATGCACAGGCGAACCAGGACCGCCTGGTTGCCGCAGAACTTGCCGGCGCATGTCCGGATGAAAGCTGATGTGTACGCAGCGGTTCTTCTCAAAGATAAGCTGATCGAACTTGAATGTACTATCGCGTATGACCTTGGCCGCGGCCAGATCCGTAAAGCCCTCGACATGAAAATCAGCCGCGTGCCCGAGCGCATGGGCCGAGTTTGGAACACCGCCGACTGCTGCATTGACTTCCGGATTGCGATAGCCGCTCGTGATCTCAATGCGGCGGTTGAACAGGCTCCTTACGCGTTCCATCTCGTTCGCCAAGTTCCGGATGTTGACGAGATGCTCCGGAGTCGGCGTGTTCTCGATGCCCATGGAAATGGCCGTGGTTGAAACCGTGAACTCGATCAGGAAAAAATGTTCGGTGAGTTGCATTGTGGCGACGACCCCGCTTTCCGATCGAGTTTCATCGGAGAGTGCAAGCTCGGTCAACCCGCGATGCCGGAAAGCGAGTTGGGATTGGCAACCAGCGACAGGCGGAACAGTCTTTCTTGCTACTATGAGGAGCTGGACAATGGACCTGTTCGGCCTGGGTGCAGCAATTTCAATCGCGCTCGCATCCGCGACTGGCGGCGCAACCGCTCAGTCGTCTCCCAACAAGGTCGGTATCCTCGATGGACTCGGAGAGTTCTGCTGAACTCTTCGGCCCAGCGCATTCGGCTTGTCCCCTCAGCCCATCGATCCACCGCTGGAGTGCTCGATCCGGAAGACGGCGAGGGGCCGTGATGCACGACCTGGAATCGATATTTCACGCGTGTCTCCCGCAGGCTGGTCAGCGACCACTGCGCGACCGCCTCAAGCAGAGGGCCTGTCGGCCGGCCACCAGTTACGATCCGGAGAATCTATCGGGCCCAAACTGGGCGAAGCCGCGTGAACAAATTGATCCTGAGCTCCAAATGCATGCACCGTCTGCTCTGACTGTCAGTTGGAGTTGCAGGGAAAAGCACTCTGCACCGCCGCCGTGACCAGACTGGCGGCCAGGTAGTGGTGTTCGTGTTGGTTGTCCTCAAGATAGCGAACGACGACGACTTGAAAGCTGCTAAGCGTGATTCCTGCAGGCGGACAAAACGTCCGACGGGCCAGAATCTTTCTCTCCAAGAGCAAAGCATCAGTCGCCGAAAGTGTATCGACGGCGCCAGCGACAAATCCGGCACAAAGGCCATCTGCGCCTGTCGGCCTCTTGCATTCCACGTACAAATCGGCGCCAGAGTAGAGCGCAAAGCCTCCAAACGGTTGGGCTTCAACGTCACAGGCCAACGCAGCGAATGCCAGGCCCAGGGCGGCGATTCGACCAGACAACAATCGGCCTCCGCATCTTCTGGTGCAATAGTGCATTGCTCTTCACAAGGGAAGCCTGCCCGGCTTGGGGGACCGGACGGGCGTAACAGCCTCATGGCACGCCCACATTGGGGCACAGGCGTGTGTGGGAGACTGCCCTGCATTGGGTAACACTCAGGTCGCAGAAATGTTTGTGACCGGACTGTGTTCAGGGCGGCGTCTACAATTAGCGATCACTAACTGTCGATGGTAGCCATAAGCTTCGGCGTAGGCTGCGCATGACCCTTGCGCCTGCGTCTGGCGGCCAGTTGGGAGGCAGGGCGAACACCGCAGCGCGCTCACCCACCGTATCCAGCTGACACATCATGTATGCGCGGGATCAGCGCCAACTTTTGCGTTTCCTTGTCACCATGTACCATTTCCCCTCGGTGATGCCGCACATGCATGTGCCGTAGCGGCACTGGAGTCGCAAAAAGCATGACATAAGGTGTTGTCGCAGATGCAACCTCGCATACTGCGTGTTTGCGCCGCCCACCCGGTACCGCTAGCCGGGGAGGGCTACTGAAGCTGCCGAAACTCGGGGAGACATCGACCGAGATCCGGCGGTTCCGGGCAGCGGTTTCCCAAGCCGTATGGCCGGTAGGGTCCCACACACTCCTACCGGCCCGCCTGCCCTGCTATTCGGGCGATCTCGGTCCAGCAGGCTCTTGCCGGTTGTGCAGTCGCTCGCACAGCTCCCGCTTAGGCCGACCGTGCGCATGCGTTGAGGCTGCGCATGCCATAGTTGCTTCGGCGTCGGGAGGGTCGGCGATGAGCGCGAGCTGGTCCAGGAATGGTCGTACTCGGAGAGGTCAGGGCTCAAAGGGCGACTCAATGCGAAAACGACCGCGAAGCGATTGGTCTGATTCGCCATCCCGATCACGGCCATCAACTCTCCAAACATGGCGTCCGCCATGCCTGGCTTTCCGCACGTTGTGTGTGGCAGGCAGTGCCGCGCTCGCGCGACAGGCGATTCGTGGGCCCGCCATCTCGGCGATGCTACACTGCCACAATGATCAGCTTTCGAACGCTTGTAAAAACGCTTGTCGGCGCGCCGCGCAGCCTGGATGACGAGCAGAGGGCCGAACTCGAATGGCTGCGACAGGAGAACGCTCTTCTTCGAGAGGAGGTACGTCGAAAGCGGCTTCCGGCCGCTCCGTTTCCGTCCATACCGCGTGACGCTGGTATCAAGGGGCTATGCGAGCTGACCAATCCAGCCCGCTACTTGTCACCCGACTGGTTTGCGCTCCACATGGATCTGGAGCGCTACGCCATGGACAAGCATTGCTTTCAGACTTTCAACGGCGCGATCTATCGCAAGGGGTGGGAATGGACTCATTGTCTGTTCGGCTTGCGCGAGCTCGGGATGCTCAAGCCGGATCATCGGGCGATTGGCGTCGGCGCCGGCCGGGAGTGCGTCATATACTACTTGGCCGATCACATCGCCCATGTGACGGCGACCGATCTGTACGATCAGGCCGATTGGGTGGACGACGGCGGCAAGGAAGCTAGTCTGACTCTCGTGGAACGGAGCAAGGCCCATACACCGGCGACGGTCGACTTCTCCAAGATCACATTTGAAACGCGCGACGGAACGAGCCTCGGTTATTCAGACGACACGTTCGATTTCGCCTGGAGCCTTTCTTCGATCGAGCATTTCGGTGGCCATGAGGCGGCTTTGCGAGCCCTGCGGGAGATGGGGCGTGTAGTGAAGCCGGGCGGCATCGTAGCGGTCGCCACGGAACTCCTTTTGCTCGAGGAGCATCGGCACCCCGAGTACTTTACACGGTCTCAATTGATGAGAGATCTGGTGGAACCAGCCGCCGCTCAACTCGAGCTGGTCGATGATGTGAACTTCGACACGCTCACCTACGAGTACCTGGCGGACGGTGTTGTGATGCCGGCCGGTCGAGACCGAAAGCGACGCCACGTCGTGCTCAATGACGGCGATATCCAATGGACCTCGATAATGCTGTTTTTCCGTAAGCGTGAACTCAGGCGTAGCCCTTGAGGTTCCGACCTTCCCGCCGCCGCCGATCCCCATCTATCTTCCGGCATAGCGAATTGACGGGTTGCGCAAAGAACCTGGCGCGACCAGGCCGGCAGCCCAAATGTCCTCATAGCCGTTGATCCTGTCGCGGTACCGCCAAAAGCGATTGCCGGTTGGGTTCACTTCAAGCGACAATCCATGACTATCGGCTAAGCGATAGCGATGCGGCTTTGGCTTGGCGTTACTGATCTAGGTGTCCGCTAGGGCCATGCTCCTTCAACCGTTCCCCTACCCTCAAACCGGCCGGGTCCTCGCGAGCCAGTTCGGACCATTGCGGACGCAATGACCCCCTGGATCAGTGCAGAATCGCGTTTTTCCGTACACGCGCGACCCGTGCCGTCCGAAACTCACGGCTATAGTACGAAACTTGCATTAGTGACATTGCAGACATCCTGATGGCTTCCCCTTCCAATTCCGCACCCCGTCTCGCCTTCGTCGCCGCAGCTACCCCGGCCGCCCGCAGCGCCCGGGCCAAGCTCGAGAAGCGCTATGGCGCGGTACCGCCGGCGCAGGCTGATATTGTCGTGGCGCTGGGAGGCGACGGGCTGATGCTGCAGACGCTGCACCGGCACATCCATCGCGGCACGCCGATCTACGGCATGAATCTCGGGACCATCGGCTTCCTGATGAACACCTACAAGGAAGGGGGACTGCTGCAGCGCCTGCGCCAGGCGCGCCAGGTCAGCCTGACGCCGCTGCGCATGCTCGCCATCAACACCCGCGGCCGCGCGCATGAGGTGATCGCCATCAACGAGGTCTCGCTGCTGCGCTCCAGCCGGCAGACCGCGCGCATCGCGGTCTCGGTCGACGGCCGCAAGCGCCTGCCCGAGCTCTATTGCGACGGCGTGCTGGTGGCCACTCCGGCCGGCTCGACGGCCTACAATCTGTCGGCGCACGGCCCGATCCTGCCGCTCGGCGCCGGGCTGCTGGCGCTGACGCCCATCAATGCCTTCCGGCCGCGGCGCTGGCACGGAGCGCTGTTGTCGCGCCGTTCCAAAGTCGAGCTTACCGTGCTCGATCCGCGAAAGCGGCCCGTCGCCGCGGCCGCCGATTCGGTCGAGATCCCCAACGTCGCCCGAGTCACGGTGACCGAGGCGACCGATATCGACCTCACCCTGCTGTTTGATCCCGAGCACGATCTCGAGGAACGGATCCTCAAGGAGCAGTTCGACCATTGAGCAAGGCGCTCCCCGTCAAACAAGAGAAGAAGCACATCATCGGCCACGAGGGCATCGGGCCACTCGTGCTTGCGATCGTGATCGGAACGGTGGGCGGCTTCGTGTTCGATTGGATGCGCATGCCGCTCGCCTGGATGCTCGGCGCCTGCGTCTTCTCCACGATCGCCGCGTTCGGGGGCCTGCGCATCGGAATGAATGTGCGCCTGCGCCAGGGCATGGTCATCATCATGGGCGTGCTGCTGGGCTCGGGCTTCTCGCCGGATCTCATCCATCAGCTCGGCAAGTGGGCGGCGAGCCTCGGCGTGCTGACCGGCATGACGATGACCGGAGCGACATTGAGCTACTTCTGGTTCCGCCGCTTCACCATGTGGGACAAGGTCACTTGCTACTTTGCCGCCATGCCAGGCGGGCTGAACGACATGACCATCATGGGCGGCGCCATGGGTGGCCAGGAGCGCGCCATCGCACTCGCCCATGCGCTGCGCATACTCACCGTCGTGCTCACCATTCCGGTGTGGTACCGGCTGGTGAGCGGCGCGCAGACAAGTGTCCTCACCATGCCGCATCCGTCGCACAACGATTGGCGGGACTGGGCGATCCTGATCGCCTGCGGCCTGATCGGTGCGGTGGTCGGCCGCGCGCTGCGCCTGCCCGCCGCGTTCATGATGGGCCCGATGCTGATGAGCGCCATCGCCCATCTTTCGGGCTTCACCGATTCAAAGCCGCCGGGAGAGCTGGTGGCTGCGGCCCAGGTCGTCGTCGGCTGCGGAATCGGCTGCCGTTTCGTCGGCACCGCCATCAACCACCTGCACAAGGAGATTGGCGCATCGATCGGCGCGGCGGTGCTGCTGATCGGCTGCGCCGTAGCGTTCGCCGAGATCACGCACGCAATGACCGGCCTCAGCATCGATGCGACGGTGCTGTCCTATGCTCCTGGGGGCTTCGCCGAGATGAGCCTGATCGGGCTGGCGCTCGGCGTCGAGGTGGCGATGGTGGCGACCCACCATCTGTTCCGCCTGTTCCTGATCATCCTGACCAGCCCGTTCGTCTCGCGCTTCGTGCTGACGCGCGGACGGTAAAGCCCCACCCAACCATCCGGCAAGGCCGACCGAATGGGGGCCGCGGGCCGGCAGTGTGTGACCTAGTTCACACTTCTCCTGCCAAGCCCCTGTCATCATATGGCTGCCGACAATGGACGGCGCACGACAGATGGCGTTAATCTGGAACCGCTCACGGAGAGGATAGCCATGAGCGAAACCAACCAGGACGCGGAGCAAGGCAAGGAGGCGCCTTTGCGCGGGGTCCTGCCGGCTGGCACGACTCTGCGAGGCTACGAACTCGTATCGATCCTTGGCCAAGGCGCCTTCGGCATCACCTACCGGGCGCGCGACCTCACTCTGGGTCGCGATGTGGCCATCAAGGAGTATCTTCCGGCTACGCTTGCTTTGCGCGAAGGCCGCACCACCGTGCTGCCGCGCTCTCCCGACCATGCGGAGCAATTTGCCTGGGGCCGCGAACGGTTCCTCGATGAAGCTCGCACCCTGGCGCGACTCGACCGGACCTCGGCGATCGTGCGGGTATACGACTTCCTCGAGGCCAACGGCACGGCCTACATGGTGATGGCCCTGATCGAGGG
>CADECW010000222.1 GCA_902825855.1 uncultured Rhodospirillales bacterium
CATCGGCCTGCGGATAGACCGTCGGCGGGCCAAGGGAGCTCGCAAACAGGAGAGGCTCGTGTGCGGGCTGGGCTTCCGTCGTCACCGGCGCATAGGTCGACGACAGGCTCGCATTCAGCATCAAGATCACGTTGTCCTGCGTGAGAAGCTTCTTGGCGTTGGCGGCGGCCTTGCCGGGCTGGGCCGAGTCGTCCTGCAGGATGAGGTTGATCTTCTTGCCGTTGACGCCACCGGCCGCGTTTATGCGGTCGATGTAGATGCGCAGCGCATCGACAGCGGGAGCGTAAGTGCTCGCCGGTGGTCCGGTGAGAGCACCCGTCAAGCCGATCGTGTAGGTGTCCTGTGCAGATGCCGGCAGGGGCAGTGCCAGCGTGGAGGCAAAAAGGGCCGCGCCCAGCGTGCGATATCTCATTACGTCCTCCCAAGAGCTTTTTGCGTTATCGAAGTTTCAGGCGAGTGCGCCGGCAGCGCTGCCGGCGAGAAGCTGCTCCTCCTTGTCGTCGTACATCTCTTCCACCAGTGCCTTGAAGCGCTCGTACATGAGCGTGCGCTTGACCTTGCGCGTGGCCGTCACCGGCTCACCCTCTTCCTCCGGATCGAGCGCCTTGGGCAGGATGCGGAAGGCCTTTACCTGCTCGACGCGGGAGAGTTCCTCGTTGGCCTTGTCGATCTCGCGCCTGATGAGGCCCTGCACACGCGCATGCTGCGTCAGGCTGGTGAAGCCGGTGTAGGCGACATCGTTGCTGCGCGCCCAGTCCGCCACCGTCTCGAAGTCGATCTCGATCAACGCAGTGAGATACTTGCGCCCGTGGCCGAACACGACGACCTCGGCGAGATAGGGGCTCGCCCGCAGCGTATTCTCGACGAAGGCGGGCGAGATGGTCTTGCCGCCCATGGTGACGAGGAAGTCGCGCGCACGGTCGATCAGGCGCAATGCGCCGTCCCGCCATTCGCCGACGTCGCCCGTGCGCATCCAACCGGTGTCGCCGAGCACGGCTGCGGAGGCTTCCGGGTTGTTCCAGTAGCCCTCGAACAAGTCCGGCGAGCGCACCAGGATCTCGCCGTCATCGGCAAGTTTCACCTCGAACCCTTCCGGGATGGTCCCGACGTCGCCCGGCCGCGGAAACGGCCCGCGCTGGCCGGCGATGATGCCGCCCGCCGTCTCGGTCTGCCCGTACATCTCGCACACGTTGACGCCGAGCATGTGCCACACCGCCATCGTCTCCGCCGGCAGCGGCGCGCCGCCCGACACGACCAGCTCCAGCCTGTCGAAGCCGATCTTGTTGAGCACGGGGCGAAACACGAGCGCGCTCCACACTGCGTGGATGAGCGCGGACGGCCCGCCGGCCAACCCGGTCCAGCGGCGCTTTGCATGGCCGCGGGCGAAGGCGATGGCGCGGTTGTAGGCGAAGCGCTTCAGCGCCGAGGAGCTTCCCACCTGCACCAACACGTTGGCCGCCATCTTCTGCAGGTAGCGCGGGACTGTGAACAGCACGGTCGGTGCCGTCTCGAACAACGTCTCCGGCAGATCCTCCGCCGTCTCGCCGATATGCGGCACCATCTCAGTCATCAACGGCAGCGTGACCGCGATGTCGCGGCCGAGCACGTGGCACAGCGGCAGGTAAGCGACGGTGCGATGCGGCTTCTCGACGAGGGTCGGGTACTGCGCCGCCACCGAGCGTGTCGCGGCCAGGTGCTTGCCGTGCGTGACGAGCGCGCCCTTGGGATGCCCCGTGGTGCCCGAGGTGTAGACGATGAAGGCCGGCTGCTCGGGCCGCACCTTGGCGACCTCGCCCGCGAGCCATTCGAGATCGGCAGTGACGGCCTGCTCGAGCAGCGTGTCGTAGGCGACGACCTTCTCGTGGCTGAAGGCGAACAGCGCCGTGTCGTCCATGACGATGATCCGGCGCAGCGCCGGCAATCGATCGACCAGCGGCAGGATGCGATCGACGAATTCCTGGTCCTCGGCAATGAACAGCACCGCGCCGCCGTCGCGCATCTGGTACTCGACCTCCTGCGGCGAGGCCGTCGGATAGATGCCGTAGACGATGGCGCCCAAAGCCTGCGCCGCCTGATCGCAGACCAGCCACTCCTCGCACGCGTCGGCCATGATGGCGATGCGGTCACCGGGACCGAGCCCCTCCGCGGCCAGCGCCCTCGCCGTGCGCGCAACCATCTCGGCATACCCGCGCCACGTCCGCTCGCGATAGATGCCGAGCTGCTTGGCGCGGAACGCCACGTCGTTCGGCTGCTGCCGGGCGCGCTCCATCAGCAGAGCCGGCGCCGTGGTGCGGCGCAGCTCATCTGCGGATCGGAGCCTGGCAGCGATGCCACTCATGCCATGTGTCACGCCTCAACGTCCCGGCGCACCCTCCGCAACAGTGAGCCCTTTTGCGACAATCTCGGCAAAACCGCTGGCCATGCCGCCGAGGTCCTTGGCCCGGTCGGCCTCGCGCCAGTTGATGACCGCGTTGCACATACCGAGCACCGCCAGCATGGCGAGCCGCGCATCGGTTCCGGCGCGGATGCTGCCGTCGTGGATGCCGTCCTGGATCACCTGCTCGAAGAAGCGCTCGATACGCCGGCTCTTGCGGCCAACGCGCTTGCGGCTGGCATCGGGCAGGTAGCGCCGCTCGTTGATGAACACGCGCACGTAGTCCGGCATGGTCTGGATGGGCGCAAGATGTGAGGCGATCAGCAGCCTCAGCTTCTCCAGCGGCGGCACGTCCATCTGCATGACGCGCTCGGCGCCCTGAACGAACCCGTCGGTGCCGCGCGCGCACACCTCTTCCAGCGCCGCTTCCTTGGAGGGGAAATAATAGTAGAGGCTCGCCTGCCGCATGCCGAGCACGTCGGCAATCGCCTGCGTGGTAGTGCCGTGATAGCCGCGCTCGGCGAACACGCGCGCGGCCGCGTCGATGATCTCGTCCGCGCGCCGCAGCACCCGGCTGTTGCGGACGAGGCGCGCGCGCGGCGTATGCGTGGTCACGGGCCGATCCTGCTGCACGGGCCAAGTTGTATGGCTTGCTCTATACAATTATAGAATCTATACGTCTATCGAAAACGCGGCCAGCGCAGCGAGGACACCTATGGCGACAGCGGCAACCCAGCGCCCGCCCTTCCGGGCCGACCACGTCGGCAGCCTGCTGCGTCCCAGGGAATTGCGCGACGCGTTCCGGCGCCACGCGCACGGCGAGATCGGCGATGCCCCATTTGCCGAGATCCAGGACAAGGCCATCCGCGACGTGGTGCGGCTGCAGGAGGAGACAGGTCTGCAGGTCGTGACCGACGGTGAGTTCCGGCGCAGCTCCTACTGGGGCCGGTTCGTGGAGCGCTGCAACGGCTTCGAGATCAAGCCGGCCGTGTTCAAGTTCCGCGACGACCACGGCCATGAGGTGGATTTCACCGCGACCTACGCCTCTGCCAAGCTTGCGCGTACGCAACCGCTCGCCGTCGACGAGTTCGCGTTCCTCGCCCGAGTGACCAAGGTGACGCCGAAGATCACCATGCCGGCGCCATCCACCATGCACTTCTATCGCTGCACCGATTTCGCCGACCCGAATGTCTATGCGAGCGCGGAGGCCTTCTTCGCCGATCTGACCGCCATCTACCGCCAGGAGATCGCCGACCTCGCCAAAGCCGGCTGCCGCTACATCCAGCTCGACGAGGTCGCCATCGCCATGCTGTGCGACCCTGCCATCCGCGACAAGGTCGCCGGCGCCGGGCAAGACCCGGACAAGCTGGTTGATCTGTACATCAAGGCGATCAACGATTGCGTGGCCGGCGCGCCTGCCGACATGGTGGTGGGCATTCACATGTGCCGTGGCAACTTCCGCGGCCACTACCTTTCCGAGGGCGGCTACGAGTCGGTTGCGGAGCGCTTCTTCACCGGCACCAATGCCACCCACTTCCTGCTCGAGTACGACACCGCCCGCGCCGGAGACTTCAAGCCGCTGCGCTTCGTGCCCAAAAGCAAGGGCGTCGTGCTTGGCCTCGTCAGCACCAAGACGCCGGTGCCGGAAGCGCTCGACGACCTAAAGCGCCGCGTCGGCGACGCCACCAGGTTCATCGACCTCGACCGTATCGGCATCGGGCCGCAGTGCGGCTTTGCCTCCACCGCGGCCGGCAACCCGCTGTCGCTGGACGACGAGCGCGCCAAGCTGGGCCTGCTGGTAGCGGCCGCATCGGCGATCTGGGGCTGACGCACGGCACCCACTGTCGTGTTGCCGTTGCGTCGCCGCCACTTGCGTGTTTGCAGGTTTGGGCGATCATGCTAAGCGCCTGACCGATCAGCGCGGGGCCGGCTTAGCTCAGCGGTAGAGCAGCGGTTTTGTAAACCGAAGGTCGGGGGTTCAATCCCCTCAGCCGGCACCATCCCGAGGCTCGCGCCTGGCTTGGGTGCGCGCCAGGAACATAGCGGAAACGCTGCGTGTTTGGAACGATTTCGCGGCACTGCTCCACACATTTGGCCACCGCAGTTCTCGTCACATGACATTTGGATGCTTGGCGGTGCTATGCTCGGTTCGCCGTCGCCGACCGCTGGAGCCTCCGACGCAATGCGCCTGACCAAATTTACCGGCCATGCCATCCGCATCCTCGTCGACTGCGCGCAGGCAGACGGCGAGCTCGTCAAGGTCGCGACCCTGTCCAACCGGTTGCAGATCACGCAGCAGAACGTCTTCAAGATCGTCAACCTACTGGTACGCGCCGGCTTCATAGCATCCATGCGCGGACGCAACGGCGGCGTCAGGCTCGCACGTCCTGCGAGTGCCATTCGTATCGGCGACGTGGTGCGGGCCACCGAGGTGACGCATATGGAAGTCGAAGGCGCGACCGGCGCGCTGCGCGACCGCGGCGTCAATCGCGTATTGGACGACGCGCTCGGCGCCTTCATCGAGGTTTTGGATCAGCATACCATTGCCGACATGCTGAAGAGCGGCTCCGGTTTTGCCGCCAAGCCTGCCAAGCCAGCGCGACGCGAGAAGAAGGGTCCCGCACGCGCGGCCCAACTCAAGTCGTCGGCACGCCTTCGCCGCAGCTCGCAAACGCTCTAGGCCGACCGTCAGACGACAGAGCCTCCGAGTTTATTTTTTTACAAATTCTAAAGTGTTCTCGCGCACTTGACAGCTCGCAGGCAGAGGCGAATTGTCAATTCGTCATCGCTTGCGATGGCTTTCGATGTCGGGGCCTTGAACCCCAACACTTGAGAGAAAGTCATGTCCATCCCGGCCTCTCCGGCGTGCACGCACAACGCATCCGCGCGCGCCACCCCAAGCGCGAACTGTCGAGGCGCCGGCGATGCATAAGACCAGCGCCGCCCCGTCAGGCCTTGTCGCACCGGCCCTGAAACTGGGCGCCCCCGAGCGGCTGGTGGGTCTGGGCTTCCGGCTGTGGCTGTCGGGACTGAATACCGGCGACATCAGCTATTGGGAGAAGGCCTGGTGTGCCTACTCCAGCTCGATGGGTGCCCAGGCCGCCAAATCCGCCGTGCGCGACCTGTCCTGCTGGGTTCGCGCCATCCGGCACAACTCGCGGCGCAATCTGGAGACCGCAGCCGCCGGCTGCGATGGGTTCTGCCGCGACGAATGCGTTGCCATCGCCATGATCGCGGCCTGCCAGCATGAAGCCTGCCCCGCCATGCGCGCCTGCGCGTTTGCCCTGCTCGGCTGCTCCATGATCGACGAGGTCGTCGGCGGCGCCGAGAGCTTTGCCCGTACGCTGCAAGGCGCCGATCGCGTGCTTTCGCCGGTTGCCGCCAACACCTCCGCACTGCTTTCTTTGCCGGCGGCCTCCGCCTTGAGGCACTGAATGATCATCTGCTCCTGCGCCGTCATCACCGACCACGACATCGAACGGGCCCTGCTCGAGATTCTCGACAAGCCGAACGCGCCGCTGCCGACGCCGGGCGTGGTCTACAAGCATCTCGAGAAGAAGATGGTGTGCTGCGGCTGCTCCGCGCTCGCGGTGGAAACCATCTACAATAAGATGGAGAAGCTCGCCGAAACCGGCGTCGTCTGCCCTTACGCCTGCGCCTGCGCGCAAGGCCGGCTGCTCAAGTGCGCCGACGGCACGCATGCCATGCGCCTGATCGAGACTGCGCTGGCCAACCGCGGCAGCCCACGACGATCGGCAGCCGCGACCAGCGAGCTCGCACCAGCCTAGCTCACGCTCGCCGTCCTGCGTCCTTTGCGCGCCGTCCAACTGACCAATTGAAGTCAGTTTAAAATCATTCTAACTTCGGGCACGACTGGCAGCGTCGACAGCCACGGAGAGGCGAAATGAAGGGCAAAAAGGAAGTCATCGACATCCTCAACGAGGCTCTCAAGCTCGAGCTTGGTGCCATCAACCAGTAC
>CADECW010000223.1 GCA_902825855.1 uncultured Rhodospirillales bacterium
TCGAGCCGCCGTGCTGCTGCGCAAGCGAACGCAGTTTCGCTTCCAGCAGCTCGATCCGTTGCTGGGGGTCAGGTACGCCCGGTGAAGAGGCTGCGGCATCAGCAGGCATGCCTCTCTCCGGTATTGCCTGGCCACGGATAGAAAGTTAGCCAGAAAGTACCCAGTGCGGAAGGGCTGTTACGATCCACTTTTGTGGCTCATCGGCAAGAAGCAAGTCGAGCGAGTTCGCTCATCTGGATCTCGCATATCTCGATCCCAGTCCAGTAGCCGGAAGCCAGTGCGCGAGACACCTCGGTCACTTTTTTCGATCCGACTTGTTCAATTGAATAAATCCAGCGTGCACCCGCCCCCGACCCCTGTCTTGCGAGAGGCGCGGCATGCGTTCGATGGTCGATGCTATCCGAGAGCACCACCCGAACATGACGCGCAAACAGATCTATCACGAGGCTTCCAAGCACGCGGCGTTCTTCAAGCACGCCGATAACGATCCCGCTGCAGTTCTCGACAGTTTCGATCTGCCCGAGGCCGAGGCCGTGTTGTGAGTGGCATGCTTTGATCTCGGACGACTATGTGGGAGCACGCCTGACGACATGGTGGCGGTGGCGATCTACAATTCAGTGGCGCCGACCTATGAGGTTGGACTGCTGGTGCGGCCCCACCCATTCGCCTAGTGTGGCAATCGGTGCGCCGGTACCCCGCTGGCTTGGTGAGAGTTTAGACGGCTTACATAGACGAAACTTCTGAGTGTAATCTTGATCTTCGGACAACACCTGGCCGGGGGCATTGATGACACGCATTCACTTCGCAACGAATCGCGAGGAAGTCTATCAGGGTGATCGCGTTGTGGGATTCACCGAACGACTCAACCCGAAATCGCCGGTCTATGTCCGCTATGGGGCTGCGGAGATCACTCCGCCGTCCACAATTGCCGAAATGCGCGTCGCGCCTGAGCAAATCCCGGGCTACACGGCTGTTGCCGATGGTCCCAAGGTCCTGGGCAGCGAAAGCGTATTCGAAGCCTTGCGGCTAAGGCTGAAGGAGAACGATGCCGACCTGCTGATGTACCTGCACGGCTACGCCTGCACGCTGCAGGACGCTTTTGCCAATGCTGCACTGCTCAAGACCCAGTATGCGCCCCATGACAAGGGGCTGGAATCCGCGGTCTTCTCCTGGCCCGCCAACGGAGAGATGAAACCGATTCTCGACTACGCCTCCGACCGCGACGACGCCAGGCAGTCGGCCAAGGCCGTAGCGCGGTCACTTCGACGGCTGATGGAGTACATGCGGGGCGTCAAGAAGCAGGACTGGTGCAAGGCCGATTTTCATCTCGTCGCCCATTCGATGGGAAACTACATGCTTCGCAACACCCTGCAGGCGCTCTTATCTGATCTGGGCGAGAAGACGCTGCCGCGCCTGTTCAAGAATATTTTCCTGATGGCGGCCGACGAGGATGCGGACGCCTTCGAAGATCCCGCGAAGCTTGCACGGCTGCCCGAGCTGGCGGAGGCGGTCCATGTTTACTTCGCACGCAACGACCTCGCCCTCACCATCAGCGACAAGACCAAGGCGCAACCCGACCGGCTGGGCAGCGCCGGCCCGCGCACGCTGACCTCGCTACCGCACAAGGTCGTCCTGGTCGATTGCACGGATGTCTCGGAAACGGCCTCCATCACCGACGCCCGGCACCAGTACTACCGGCGCCGCGACGAGGTGATCGCCGATGTCCGTCAGGTGATCGCCGGCAAGACGCCCGAGAGCATCGAGGGTCGCAGATGGGTGCCCGAGCGACGGTGCTTCATGATCAAGAACCTGGGCTGAGACCCATTCTAGGCCGCCTTGGTGTGATGTTCCGCCGATCCAAGGGGTGTTTGCCATACGCCCTCGTCGATGTCGTTGACTTGGCGGGCAATGGAGGCAGACACCATGCGCGAAAACGGTCGCAGATGCAGATAGAAGGCGCACATTATAGCTACAGCTCCAAGAGCGCCTGGGTTTTCGCGGCGGCAGATGTCGAGTGCTTTGAAGTAATATCGGAGAAGCAGAGGTTGCTTTAGAAGCACGGCCGACATCAGCCGCATCAAGGCAGCCCAGTCGCGAAGAGCAATGCCGACAAACTGAGGGACGCGCTCGGCGCCCGGCTTCAAGGGAGGTCCAAAACATCTGAGGTGGCGTCCTGCGCGACTCAACCGTCCGAAATAGGCCCGTGGCGAATAGATCTCGTCGACAACGCGCTTATAGTCGGCCAACACGTCACGTCGAGGCCGCAGCGTTTCAAAGTTGAGGCCAAGCGTACATTGGTCGCCGCCGCGTCGCTCATGTACCTTCTGCATAAGCCAAGCCGGCGGAAACATGCGGCCCTCCTGCTTAAGCCTGGCCGTGAGCTGTGTATTGGCCAAAGCCGTCAGCAGGCCGACCATGCAAATGGCTATCGCGCTGTCTTCTATGCACTGCACCATTTCTTCCGCGATGCTGCCTCGCTCGGCATCGAAGCCGACAATGAAACCTGCGATGACGAACATTCCCGCGTGGTAGATCTTGTGGACGCTCTTTGCCAGGTTTCGACGGGCATTCTGCTTCTTTTGCATGGCGACCAACGTGTCGCCGTTCGGGCTTTCGATTCCCACAAAAACGACAAAGAACCTCGCTTGGCGCATGAGCTCGAGAAGCTCATCGTCGTCCGCAAGGTTGACTGATGCCTCGGTCGAAAACATAAACGGGTAATCCCGCTCTTCCTGCCAGGCAATCAAATACGGCAGGAATCGTTTGACTGCTCTCTTGTTGCCGATGAAATTGTCATCGACGAAATCCACATGGCCGCGGTATCCGGCGCGATAAAGGGCATCCAGCTCGCCAATCATCTGCTCGGGTGACTTCACCCGTGGATTGCGGCCGTAAAGCTCGATGATGTCGCAGAACTCGCAGTTGAAAGGGCAGCCGCGGGAAAACTGGACGGCAAAATAGAGATAGTCGGTCCGGCGAACGAGATCGAAGCGAGGCACGGGACTTCTGGCGACATCGACCTTGAACTTCTCGGCCTTGAATGTTCCGCGACGCTGGCCCGCTTCCCAAGCGGCGATGAACTCCTGAATGATCACCTCGGCCTCGCCGAGGACGATGAAGTCGGCGTGGCCATAGAAGTCAGGCTCGGAGGTTACGTCCGGACCGCCGACGGCCACGACCTTGCCGCGGGCTTGGGCCCAGGTGATGAAGTCCAGGCAATCGAGACGCTGAACGTTCATTCCGCCCGTCATGATGAGGTCGGCCCAGGCAAGGTCAGCCTCCGTGACGTCACGGACGTTCCGATCGACCATTCGACACGTCCACCCGGGTGGCAGCAGTGCCGCCACCGTCAGCAGGCCGAGAGGAATGGCTGTGTGGTGCGCCCTGCTGAGCCTGCAGATCGCCTTGTTGTTCCAGAACGTGTCCAAAGGGTACTTCGGCGACACCAAGAGCACATTGCATCGGTTCGTCGACATTTGCCCGTCCGATTTTCCCGCACCTGTGGGGCTGGCTACTTTGGAGTTGGCGGCCTCCACGCTACTGCTCTTGTGCCGAGGAGCCAAGGCAGTAAGTTGGACCTGCGTACCGATTTTTCCTCACGCGCGAGGTTGCCGAGGCGCCAACTGGTGACGGCTGAGTGGACGAGATCGCGTTGAAAGCGTCGTCGTCAGGCCAATCGACCTCCACCCGCACCGGGCACGAAGCGACCGCACAATGGGGTTACTTATCGGCTGGGCTTCACGCCCTTTGCCTTCAACAACTCGCCGGTTCGAGCGTCGTATACTACCTCCACGACGCGGCCATCACCGCTCAGGATCTTCAATTCGTAGACGACGATACCATCGTCGTCGTCGAGCTCTGCTTTGAGGATCTGGCCCGGATACGCTTGCTGAACTTTCGCCAGGATGTCCTTGAACGGCAGAATCAGGCCCTGCTCGACAGCGCGACGAGCGCGGTCTTGATCGGAGTCGGCAACAGCCGCTCCGACAGTGGCCAAGCACATTCCCAGCAACGTCATCCAGATCTTCATGTCGGGGCTCAGCTCGACACGACTTCCCAAAAGAACAACGTCTCGGCGCCGACGAAACCCAGGAGAAAGATCCGCTCCCACCATGTGTCCAGTGCCAAACCGGACTGGCGAGGGTCATGGCCAACGGCCATGAGAAAGGCGATCAAATAACTCATGATTGTGCCCTTCGCTCGGGAGACCAACGTGCAGCGGCGGCTTTCAGCCACCGCTACTGATGAACATTACGGATTGCTACATGAACCGATGATGAACGGCTCGTTCATCTCCCGTTCAGGTTCGATCTGTTATGGAGTTGGTGGTTTTGTTGCCTGGAAAGGGGAAAAGCTCGATGATCCTTCACCGGCCTTCTGCCTTTGTCCCTTCAGCTGGGCGACTGATCGCGACGGTCGTTCCTTCATTGCTCCTTGTGTGCGGCTCCGCAGCAGCGGAATCGAAGTTGGAGAAGGCCGCCATATATCTCGAGCGCAATCAAACTGACGACGACATCGAAGTGCGAGTTATCGCCACCGGAAACGAAAAGGGCTTGGCTTCGCTCCGCGTGACCGCTCCCGATGGGCGTATCGTGATCGATTTCAAGTCGCCGTCTTCCAAATCCGGCATGCGAACGCTCGATCTCGAGACGCCAGAACCGCCACTCAACGACGGCCGGATACAGGCCGACTTTCCGGAGGGGATGTACCGCTTCGAGGCCCATGAAGCTGACGGTGAGGTGCTCCGGTCAGAAGCCACATTGAGCCATAAGCTCCCTGACGCAGCGACAATCAATCAGCCATCCGAAGGCGAGGAAATGCCCCTTCTGGGCGGCAGAGTCCGCTGGCAGGAGGTCAAGGACGCGACCTACATCGTTATTGTTCAGGAGAAGGGAAAAGCGCGCGACCTTCGGGTGACGCTGCCAGAGGGGAAGACGACTCTCAATATCCCCCAAGGCTTTCTGGTCGCCGGCAGCAAATACAAGGTGGAAATCGGGGCCGTCTGGAAGAACGGCAACCGCACCTTCATCGAACGTGAGTTCGTGGCCGCGGCTCGATGAGGGGAATTCTAAAATGAAACTGGCAACGGCTGCTTCGCTGGCACTACTGATCCTGCCCACTATTGCCGGGGCGCAGATCGACACGACTCCCGGCACCGAGGAATACGGGCTCACCCAGCGGGAATTGATCCTGGCGATCGAGAAGACCGAAGAGTTGATCTCCAGGTGCATGCGCGAACAGGGCTTCCAGTATTTTGCCGTCGACCACGCCACGGTACGTGCTGGAATGAAGTCTACG
Source organism: uncultured Rhodospirillales bacterium (assembly GCA_902825855.1). Taxonomy (GTDB): domain Bacteria; phylum Pseudomonadota; class Alphaproteobacteria; order Reyranellales; family Reyranellaceae; genus Reyranella. The sequence goes on from CADECW010000223.1 coordinate 5,299, forward strand.
ATGACTGCGCCAGGGCTATCGGAGGCACAATTCGTCCGACGGCATGGGTTTGGCATCGCCACCCTGTACACCGGCGCACCGCCGCAGCTTGCTACGGTCTACAGTCCGGCCGCCACCGCACTTGGGGCGCGCAATGTGGACTACTTCAAAGCACTCCCTGCGGCCACCCAGGTTGCCTACAACCAGGCCCTCATGGGAGAGCCGGGTAACCCGACCTTTGCCATGGCCCTCGAGCACGAAACGCTCTGGCAGACCGCCGGCTGTACACGCAAGGCGGTCGAGCAGATTTTCAAGCCCAATCAGTTGCACGCCACATACGTCCATCCGCATGATGCGTTAATCAACAAAGATCCGCGGATGAAGTCGGCTCTGGCGACCTATGCTGCCGAGATGAAGAAGGCCGGGTATGAGTTCACCCATCCGGACGAAGTGGAACCGTCCATTCGGCAGCGTCTTGCGGCAATAACCGAGAATGGCCGGCTTCCGGTCGACAAGCTTTCGCCCGAGCAGTCAGAGGCTCTGAAGAAACTTCAGGACTATGAACGCGCGGTCGCCACGATCAGCGTCAGGCTTCATGAGAAGGTCGTTGAGCCCGTCGAGGAACGAATCCGCAAGGAGATGTTCTCGCGCAAGGTGGAATAAGTCATTCACGGATAGGAGAAGTTTCATGCGTGTGATCATGTTGGCATCGGCGTTCCTGCTGCTTACAGCGGGTCCGACGTTGGCGGACAAACGCCCTCTCACGGATCAGGAGCGAGCGCGCTTGACCGAGGCCGTCAAGACGGATGGCTGTACAGCCCAAAAGATGAAGGCCGACGACGGTAAGTTTGAAGTCGACGCGACTTGCGCGGACAACAAGAAGTATGAATTTGAGTTCGACGCGCAGTTCAAACTCATCAAGAAGGAACTCGACGACTAGCGACTTCGCAGACTCATCGCGGCTTTAAGACGAGGGTGCACTGTCATGAGAAGAGCTGCGGTCTCGCTGGGCATGTTGGCGATGTCGATGGCCATG
>CADECW010000224.1 GCA_902825855.1 uncultured Rhodospirillales bacterium
CTTGCGCCCGTGGGACGCAGTTCACTCGAAGTGTTCCGCAACTATGAGAACGAGCTGGCGGCAAAAGGCTTCACCATCCTCTTCAAGTGCGCCGGCGAGGATCAGTGCGAATCTGTCGGAGCGGAACTCTACCGGGTTCTCTACCCGCCCACCAAGGCGTTGCAGAACAACGAGCTGTCCAAGGTCGCCCTGAACGTCCCGGCAGAGCCCTACTACCTTGCCGCGACACTGTCGCGCCCTGAAGGCCCGATTGCCGTCTCGCTGTACGTCGCCGTGGACCGCAGCACCGCCTTTCCGGAAACCAAGGATCGGGTTGCCGTCCTGCTCGACGTCGTCGAGGACAAGCCGATGGAATCGAAGATGGTGACGGTCGATGCCGCGAAAATGGCCAAGGATATCGCGGCAACCGGACGGGTGGCGCTCTACGGGCTGTACTTCGACACCGACAAGGCGGATCTCAAGCAGGAATCGGCACCGTCACTTGCGGAGATCGGCAAATTGATGAAGGCAGAGCCCGGCCTCAAGGTCTACATCGTCGGCCATACCGACAATCAAGGCGGCTTCGACTACAACATCAATCTCTCGCAGCGCCGCGCCAAATCTGTGGTCGATCAGCTCGTCCAGAACTTCGGCATTTCGCCGGATCGACTGAGGCCGGCCGGCGCCGGCATGATCGCCCCCGTCGCGACGAACGACGACGAGGCCGGGCGCAGCAAGAACCGACGGGTCGAGATCGTCAAGCAGTAGGGCCCACCGCTCGCGACGACGGGCTTGGCGCCAACTAAGCCGCCTCGGCCAGGATCTTGTCGCTCTCGTTGTCGACCACGACCGCCGTCTCGAAGTAGCGGATGTCCGGCGGCGCGCCGTAGCGCTCGGCGATATAGGCCTGCCATTGCGGCGTGTAGACCGCCTCGGCGTCGGCCCGGGTCTTCCACAGATAGACGCCGCCGCCGATGCGGCTCTTGTCGTCGAACAGGTAGTACTTGCGGACCAGGCCTGTCATGCCGCGGTACTTGGGCGCCGAGCCCTTGAATAGCTCGGCGGCCTTTTTGGCGTCGATGTCGGCGGGAAGCTTGAAGTTCACGATGGCGGTGATCATGCGCCTTCTCCCTGGGCTAGTACGCCGGCCAGCATAACGAGGTTCAGCCCGCCGCCGCCAGCGACGGCGTCGCCTTGGGATCGGCGGTGGGAGCGGCCGAGGCCGGCGCCGCGGACGTCCGCTCCATCGAGCCGGGAGCAGCCTGCACCACGACAGCCGCTCCTTCCTTGGCGAATTCGATGCCCATGGCGGGAAAGACGCTGAACATGCGCTTCACCGCCTCGCGCTGGATGGCGGCGGGATTGCCCGGCTTGGCCGTGAACTTGAAGCGTACCAGCAGGGCATTGTCGGCGATGTCGGCCACGCCCTGCATCTTGAAGGGCGCCAGGATGTCGGCCTTGATCGCCGGCACTTCCATCATGTCCGCGCCGATCTTCTTGGAGGCCTTGCGCAGCTTCTCGATGTCGGTGTCGCGGGCGAAGCGCAGGTTGAACTTCACCGTGATCCAGTCGCGGCTGAAGTTTGTGATCTGGCCGAGCTGACCGAACGGAATCGTATGCACCTGGCCGTTCTGGTGGCGCAGCTTGATCGAGCGCAGCGTGAAGCCCTCGACCGTGCCCTTGGCCTTGCCGCAATCGATATACTCGCCGACACGGAAGGCATCGTCGGACAGGTAGAAGATGCCGGAGACGATGTCTCTCACCAGCGTCTGGCTGCCGAACGAGATGGCGATGCCGAAGACCGAGGCGCCGGCGATCAGCGGCGTGATGTTCACACCGAACGATTCGAGCGCGATCATCACCGCAACAATGGTGATCAGGACCGCGCCCGTGATGCGCAGCAGCGGCATCATGGTGCTGATGCGCGAGGCCGGCGCCGCTGCGGCATCGCCGTCGGTGATCGCCTCGGCGGCAGTCTTGCTCTTGCGCGCCATGTACGGATCGGTCGCGTACTTGAACAGCTCCCAGGCCACGAAGGCGGCGAACAGCGTGAAGCCGGCAGTACGGGACGAGCGTGTGATCTGATCCCATTGCGCCTCGTCGGCCAGTCCGAAGACTTGGACGACCCAGCTTTCGGCGATCGTGACGGCGACGCCGATCAGCACGGCGACGCGTACGCAGCGCGCCACGACGTCGGGCAGCTTGGGCAAGTCGCTGGCCGGCGTGCGGCCGATCAGCTGCGAGTCGAGGCGGCGGACGAAAGCCTGCATCAGCGTCTCGAACATCAGCACGCCGACCACGAGCACGAGCGTGAGCAGCATCGCCTGTGCAATGTAGATCAACCCCGAGAGGGCGCCGTAGATCTGGGTGAAACCCAGGATCAGGAAGAACGTCGTGCCGACCGACACCCAGTTGCGGCCGACCGCGCCAGCAACGGGAGCCGCCTTGGCAAGGCCGCCCAGCCACTGGGCGGCGGCATGACGCGAACTGCGTACCAGCCAGACGAATGCCGAGACGTACAACAACGTTGCGATCACCTGGTAGGCGCCGATAGCGGCAATCGGTGTCTGGATGGCGAGCAGCACCTGTCCGAGGATGCGACCCAGGATGATCATCAGCATCACCACCTCGATGCGCGCGTACATGCCCCGCGCATCCTGGTCGGCGGCCTCGCACAGCCTCGCCTGCGGTAGCGCCGGCCGCAGCACGATGAGGAACAGCAGCACGTAGAGGCGCCAGTAGAAGATGCCGTCGAGGATGGCGGCGGCGAGCTTGTTCTGGCCGGCCGGCCCGGTGAACCAGGCGCCGATGGCGGCATTGCAGATCAGCCAGACGGCGAGGACGCCGAGCCCGTCGAGCATAGCCAACCCGGCCAGGTTCATCAGCGATCGCAGGCCGTGCTTGGGACCGGCGTTGGCCGCCAGGCGATGACGGAAGCCGCTCATCAAGACGCGCAGCACCGCCTCAGCGGCGAGAGCCATCACGGCGACGAGGCCCAGCAGCAGCAAGAAGGCCGATGTTCCGCGCCCGCCCGACGCGCTCTGGTCGAGCAGGCCAGGGATCGAGGCGAGCTTGGCACCAAGCGTCGGCAGAGCGCGGGCGACGTTGCCGGCTCGCTCGATGAAAACCGCGAAGGGGCCGGGTCCTTCGGGAAGCCCCGTGCGCACGATGGCGGGCGCCGGCGGCTTGGCCTTGGACTTGGAACCTGAAGCGGGGTCGGGGGCTTTCGGCGCCGCGACGGGCGGCGAGGCTGGAGCGTCGTGCACGCCCTCCGCCTTGAGCTTCTCCGTGACCGAGTTGCTGATGGCGTCGACCAGCGCGTTGAACTGCTCCGGCGTCATTCCGGGCGGCGGCGCAGGGGTCTGGGCGCTGACCGCGCACGAGAAGAAGACAAGCGTCAGGATCGACGTGCCGATGGCTCGCATGAAAGTGGGCATTTCGATTCCTCCTCTCGCCGATGCGCTTACATGGCAAGGCGTCTATCCGCAGCGGGCTTTCGACCGCCATATCGGGATTGTATCGGCCATTGAAATTTGAACCGCAAGTGCGAAAATATCTAGCCGCCGCTCTTTCGGGCCGAGCCCCGCTCCTCGCGGACCCCCCAAAGCAGGGCGAAACCAACCACAAGGAATACTACCACGCACGATATGCCGAGCCGGCTCGAACCCGCCGCCGATGTCACGATCCCGATGGCAAGCGGTGCCATCCATGCCGTTGCACGGCCCGAGAGTGCGAACAGGCCGAAGAACTCACCTGTCATGCCGGGCGGTGCCAACCGGCCGATCATGGTGCGGCTGGCCGCCTGCATCGGGCCCATGCAGATGCCAAGCAGCAGCGCGAAACCCATGAACACCTTTTCCTGCAGCGAGCCGAACAGCCCGCGGGTCGGCGCCAGCTCGGGTGCCGAAAAGAAGAAAAGCACCCGGTCGGCACTGACGCTGACGAGGCCGACGGCAGCCAGGATCACGCCCGCGATGGTGACCTGTACGACCCGCTTGCTGCCGAATTTGTCATCGAAGCGGCCGCCGAGGAACGCACCGGGAATGGCGAACACCGTCAGGATGATGCCGAAGATGCCGAGCGTCACGATGTTCCAGCCGAAGGTCGCGGCAGCATAGACGCCGCCGAAGGCGATGATGGCAGCGAGGCCGTCATTGTAGAGCATGAAGGCGATCAGATAGCGCAGCGCGTTCTTGAAGCGCCCAAGGTGCTTCACCGTGAGGATCAAGGACTTGCCGCCCTGCAGCGCCGCGTCGACGAGAGAGATCTGCCGCTTGGCCGAATCGGGCGTGAACAGGAACATCGGGATCACGAACAGCGCGAGCCAGATCGCCGATGCCGGTCCCATGAGGCGCTCGAGTTCGTGACTCTTGGCGTCGAGACCGAACAGCGGCTGATCGTTGTCGGCCGCAAGTCCGAACATCGCCGGCTTGCCGACAGCGAGCACGATGAACAGCGCGACCAGGCCGCCGGTGTAGCCCAGGCCCCAGCCCAGTCCGCTCAACCGGCCCATGCGCTCTGGGCGTACGATGTTGGGGAGCTGCGCGTTGTTGAAGACGATCGACATCTCCGCGCCGATGGTGGCGATCACCACCGCCGCGCTGATCGGGCCGATGAGATCGGGCCGGCCGGGATAGGCCCACCAGAGCGCAATGCAGCCCACGGCGAGCAGGACCTGGAAGGTGAGGATGTACGGTTTGCGCGGCCCGCCGGCGTCGGCCATGGCGCCGAGGAAGGGGCTCATCAGCGCGATCAGGATGCCCGAGGTCGATTGCGTGAAGGCCCAGGCCGCCTGGCCGTCCACTGGATTACCGACCATGACGTTCGCGAAGTAGGGAGCGAAAATGAAGGTCGTGATGATGGTGAAGAAAGGCTGGTTGGCCCAGTCGAACAGGGCCCAGCTCACCTGGCCGAGCCTGGAAGCTTCCTTGGGGGCTGAAGTCATGCCGGCCCAGTATGCCCGAGAACCCGCCGCGGCAATTGGCTGATAGCTTTGCGGTTTGTGGGCGAAAAGGTTCTCTCCATCGCCTTCCGCCAGGGCAGCCAGAGCTGGGCGACATGCTCCGCCGGATCGAGTGTTGCGACGGTCGCAGCGTCGACCAGGAAGCCGAATACGTGCTCGGTGTTGTGCGTGACGTCGGGTGCATACTTCGCGCGCCACTGCGGCCAGATCTCGTAGCGGTTGACGTGGCCCCAGTCGGTGAGTGTGCCGACCGTGAGCCCGGTCTCCTCGAGAAGCTCGCGGCGCGCCGTCGCTTCGAGGTCGGGATCGTCCGGTTCGCGCGATCCGGTCACCGACTGCCATGCACCCCGGCTGTCCGACGACCCACCGTCGGCGCGTTGCAGCAGCAGCACCTCGAGCTGCCGTGTGTGAACCACCACCAGCACCGATTCGGGGATCTTGTAGGCCATGGGGCCACCATAGCCGGAACATTGACTCCCCGCCCCCCGACGGTATGGTCCGGCGGCATTTTCGAGGGGAAAGATGAGCAAGCAGCTTGAAACCGCCATCGATGCGGCGTGGGAGAAGCGCGACGGCATCAACAGCGCGACCAAGGGCGAGGTGCGCGACTCCATCGAGGCGGCGATCGCTGGTCTCGACGACGGCAGCTTCCGCACGGCGGAGAAGCTCGGCGGCGAATGGGTCGTCAACCAGTGGCTCAAGAAAGCCGTGCTGCTCTCGTTCCGCCTGTACGACTCGGTGCCGATGGACGGCGGTGCGGCGTTCCCCGGCATGGGCGCCGCCCCGTGGTTCGACAAGGTGCCGCTGAAGACCACCGGCTGGGATTCCAAGCGCTTCGCCAAGGCCAACTTCCGCTCGGTGCCGGGCTCGGTGATCCGCCGGGGCTCCTACGTGGCGCCGTCGGTCGTGGTCATGCCGTCGTTCATCAACCTTGGCGCCTATGTCGATTCGGGCACCATGGTCGACACCTGGGCGACCGTCGGTTCGTGCGCCCAGATCGGCAAGAACTGCCATCTGTCGGGCGGCGTCGGCATCGGCGGCGTGCTCGAGCCCTTGCAGGCCAACCCGGTGATCGTCGAGGACAATTGCTTCATCGGCGCGCGTTCCGAGGTCGTCGAGGGCGTGATCGTCGGCACCGGCGCGGTGCTGTCGATGGGCGTGTTCATCTCGGCCACCACAAAGGTGGTCGACCGCGCGACCGGCCAGATCCACGTCGGCAAGGTGCCGCCCTATTCGGTGGTGGTGCCGGGCAACATCGGCGGTGGTCCTGACCGGCCCTCGACCTACTGCGCGGTGATCGTGAAGACGGTCGACGAGCGCACGCGCTCGAAGACATCGATCA
>CADECW010000225.1 GCA_902825855.1 uncultured Rhodospirillales bacterium
TGACGCGGCCGACGGCGAGTGGAATGAGATTGTAGCCGCCGACCGCTTGGTTGGTCGGATCGAACGCGATCTCACCTCGACAGTTGCCAAGGAAGGCAGTATCTCCTCGGCGAACAGCACGGCGAAGTCGCGGCACGAGCCCCAACCGCGATCAATGGTCTGCAATGGCGTTTGCGTACCCTCCGCCTCTCGGCTCTGATAGCGTATCTCCCTCGTCACACCAGCCACCATGTCCTTGAGCAGCGCCAGTGTGTCGGTCCGCTCGCCGCGCACGAAACCTCGCGACCATTCGACGAGTCGGCCCGATGCATCGAAGGTCTGCGTAACCGCCAGCGCGCCGAGATCGGCTCGCTCCTCGCTCGAATACAAGAAGGGGTAGTCAATGGCCGAGGCTGCGATATCGAACGTCGGCCAGGGCGAGGCGCCGAGCTCAACCGTGGCCGAGCTTTCAACGGCGAGCTCGTCGGCCAGGGCTTCGAAGCTGGCCGTGGCGACGGCGTTACCGAACACGTCGGTGGTCCACGAGAGTGATGCAGCCAGCGTCATCTCGAGCATACTCGACAGCAGTCGCACGTCGCGGCTCTCCCGCGGGCGGAGCATGATGCGGTGCGGCCCCAGCCGCACGGGTTCACGATAGCGATAGGTCGTGCGATGGCGAATATTGAGCACGGTCATCTGAAACTTCCGGGTTACGCCATGCTGGAGGCAATTGATGTCGACACGGACCATAGAGGCGATGGTCACGTTCCGCCGCCCCTTCAAGCTATTAGCCCTCGAGGGGGAGCAGCCCGCGGGCACTTACAGGTTGGTCACGGAGGAAGAACAGATCCAGGGCCTGACATTCATCGCCTTTCGTCGCACGGCGACCTTGCTGTACTTTCCCGCCGATCCTCCGCCCGCCAGCATCAGCCAGGTCGTAAGCGTCTCGCCCGATGAGCTGGCTGAGGCCCTGGCGGGCGACGCGGCGTGAGGCTCCCCGCGTACACTGCAGCTACCTGGTTCAAGCGAAGTCGCCCGCCTCGAGGTCGAGCATTTGTCTTAGCCGGGCGCGAGCGCGCGAGACCCTGCTTTGCACCGTACGTCTCGAGAGTGGACCAAACATGACAATCGACCCGAGCGCCTGTCCGTCAACATCGTAGCAGCTCTGAAATCGTGCAGTAGCGCCGACGCTGCGTCACATGTTCAATGTGAGACAGACTCGCGGGGCCCCCTAACCTAAGTTGGCGAGGGTGCCGATTCAAAGTGACCCTGTTTTGGATCCCCACTCGCGCCGTTGCTGCCTGCTTTCCTTTCAACCGCCGGCTTGCCGATTGCAGCAGCCAGAAACGAGTTTCATGGACGCTGCGGCAAAGCGATCGACCTTTCGGCTGGTGCTGATCAAGCCCACGCACTACGACGACGACGGCTATCCAATCACCTGGCTCCGGTCGCACATTCCCTCCAATACTTTGGCCGCGCTCTACGGGTTGGCCGAAGACTGTCGAAAGCGCCGTATCCTAGGACCGGATGTCGACATCGTTGCCCAGCCGATCGACGAAACCAACTCGCGCATCCGCGCCGACCGCATCGTCGCCGATATCAAGCGATCGAACAGTCGAGCCTTAATCTGTCTCGTTGGTGTTCAGTCCAACCAGTTTCCGCGGGCCGTCGATCTGGCAGGCCAATTCATCAAGGCCGGCCTTCCGGTCGCGCTCGGTGGCTTCCATGTCTCAGGCTGCATATCGATGCTGCCAGTCGTGCCGCCCGAAATCCAGGCCGCCATGGACATGGGCATTTCGATGTTCGCAGGCGAAGCCGAGGACGGCCGCCTCGACGTCGTCCTGCAGGATGCCTGGAACGGGACGCTGAAGCCGCTCTACAACTACATGGATGACCTGCCGGGCATGGAGGGGGCAGCTTCGCCCCGGCTTCCGCCGACGGCGCTTGCGCGCAATGAAGGGCGCATTTCCAGCTTCGACCTCGGCCGTGGCTGCCCATTTCAGTGCTCGTTTTGCACCATCATCAACGTCCAGGGTCGCAAGAGCCGCTTCCGCACCGCCGACGATCTCGAAGCGATCGTTCGCGAAAACTACAAGCAGGGCATCACTACCTTCTTCATCACCGACGACAACATGGCCCGCAACAAGCACTGGGAAGACTTCTTCGACCGGCTGATCGAGCTCAAGGAGAACGAGGGCATCGCATTGTCCCTCATCATCCAGGTTGACACGCAATGCCATCGCATCCCGAACTTCATCCAGAAGGCGCGCTGGGCTGGCGTCTTCCGTGTGTTCATCGGGCTGGAGAACATCAATCCGGACAACCTGCTGGCCGCCAAGAAGCGTCAAAACAAGATCACCGAATACCGGAAGATGCTACAGGCGTGGCACACCAGCGGCACGTCGACGTGGGCAGGCTACATCCTTGGCTTCCCCGGCGACACGCGCGAATCGATTCTGCGCGACATGGAGATCATCAAGAAGGAGCTGCCGCTCGACATTCTCGAGCTGTTCATCCTGACGCCCTTACCTGGCTCGGAGGATCATCAGACCCAGTGGAAGCAAGGCATCTGGATGGATGCCGATCTGAACAAGTACGATGTCCATCATCGGGTCGTCCATCATCCAAGGATGAGCGACAAAGAATTCGACCAGACCTATCGCGACGCTTGGCGGGCCTACTATGCGCCCGAGCACATCGAGACGGTGGCGCGCCGGCACGGCGCGATCCCCGACCGCAATCCGGCGGAGCCGACCCGGTTCATGACCATGTTCAAGATCATGTTCGAGGCCGAAGGCGTGCATCCGCTGGAGGGCGGCATCTTGCGCTTGAAGTACCGCGCCGACCGCCGCCACAGCATGCCGATCGTGCCGATCGGCTTGTTCCACTACAGGCTGGCAGTCGAGAACTGGAAGAAGATCAAGATCTATGTCCGACTGGCCTGGCAAGGTTGGCGGATCGGCCAGAAGGTCAAGCATGATCCCAAGCGCCACGAGTACATGGATCTGGCGCTGTCTCCGGTGGTCGAGGAGGATCTCGACAAACTTGCGCTATTCGCCGAGACGGCGGGCGGCGAAGCCGCCCTCAGCAAGCGCCGCGGCGAGGACATCGCACGTGATCGGGTCGTCGCCGCCCAGAATCGGAGGTTGGCCGTTGCTGAATAGGGCCTTGGTCGCGAAGATGCCGACGCTGCAGCTGAGACGTGTATACTTGACCTGGGCGCCCTGCTGCTCGGCTAGTACACCGGGGAAGGATGCCTGCTCTACGCGGAACGCGCTGGCACAGCTTCAGCCGCGGCGAGCAATATTGGACACTGTGCTTTGATGTTATCAACGATTTGCTGAGCAGTCTGTTCGCGCCGCGGCCCTCACCAACTGGCGTCCTGATCCTTTGTTCCTGAACTCAAGTCGCTGTGCCCCTACACTCAACCTTCGGGTCAGCAATGCCCAACGACACCGAAGCAATGGCACTTGCTCTGATACGTCTGCTTCACGAGGCGACCGATGGGGATTCGGAACAATGGCGAACCATCCGGCGGCTCGATGGGGCCACCGAAGGCGCCGTGGCGCTCGCTGCCGAACGAGGCTGGTTGCTGCACGACGAATCTGGCCGGGTTGCCTTGACGAATATAGGAAGAGAGCTCGCCCAGGCGCTTAACCGCCCCTTGCACTAGAGAATGCCATGGCAGTCCGTACACTCGAGGAAGAGGGCAGCTACGTCCCACACCCAGCTGCCCTCGCCCTCCTGGTTGCGGACCACACCCAATGCGGCAGGCGGAGGCTGATGTCGTCAGAGGGACCACGCCTTCCAAGGGACTGAGGGTGTCTTGAACCGCGGTTCACACCATTCTATCGGTTGATGACCGGATCTTAAGGAAGGAAAATGAACTCACCTGTTCAAAGTTGAACAGTCCGATTTTGAACAGCCCGCCATTCTCCTCGCACCTCATCGATGCAGGAGCGTGGAGTGCCGGTTAACGATAAGCCGAAGGCAAAGGCCCGGAGAATCAGGAAAGCCCGAACCACGAAACTGGGAAGGACGATGGCCAAAGGAAGGTCTGGAAGAAAATCGCCAAGTGCAGCCTTCGACCCGGAAGTCTTCCTCACGACAGTGGGCGCAGGCCGTACCATCACGACCTACAAAGCAAAGAGCTTCATCTTCCGGCAAGGAACCGAGTGCGATGCAGTTTTTTACATACTAAACGGCCAAATCGCACTCAGCGTGGTATCCCAACAGGGCAAGGAAAGGGTCGTCGGCATGCTTGGGCCCGGCTCCTTCCTCGGAGAGGGATGCTTGGCAGGCCATCCCCGCTATCTTGCGTCGGCGCGGGCCTCCACATCAGCCACGGTCGCCCGAGTGGAGACACCGACACTGCGGCAGGCCCTGAAAGACCATTCCGGGCTGTCGGAACGCTTCATGGCGTTCTTGCTGCTGCGAAACAGCCAGGTCGAGGCGGATCTCGTCGATCATCTGTTCAATTCGAGCGAGAAGCGCCTCGCGCGCCTGCTGGTCATGCTGGCTCAGGTCGGACAAGAGGCCGAACTGCGGACGGTCACGACGCCGATCAGCCAGGAGGTGATGGCAGCACGGGTCGGGACGACGCGTTCGCGAATCAACTACTTCATGAACAAATTCCGGAAGCTCGGTCTCATCGAATACAACGGCGACCTGAAGGTGCATTCCTCGCTTCTGAACGTGATCATCCGCGAGTAGCTTCAGGAACGGTGCAGTGACGGCTGCTGCCCAGCTGTCGCTACCATCTGGGCCATCCGGTCGCATGTTGGTGATGGTGCCGCCTAAGAACGGAATGGCGACCGATCGTCTGCACAGCGCGTCCAATCGGAGCGCTTTTCGCAAGAGCAGGATGAGTTCGGGCGCTCACGCCGGCCTTTCTTGACGTGCCCTCCTATCACTCTCGAGCAGCAGGTTGCCGAATCGTGCGTTGCAGCAAGAGCCGCCGCGTTACTCCTGGTCTTCGATGTCGAATCGGTGGCCCTGACCGGCGACGTGGAATTGCCGTGCCCGTATGTTCGTGGGCCAGCCCTCGATGCGGCCTAGCCAGATGTCGTACCAGTGCTGTTCTCGATCGCATGCGACGCCATCCTCGATAGCTTTGACCGTGTCCAGTTGCACGCTGAGACCGGCGGCCATGGTCTCTCGCGACGCGCCGAGCTGCCGGCGGCGATTGGAGAAGTCCGCGAATTGCTTGGGGCTGTTCATTGAGTATCCTCAGGTTGAACGCGCAGCCTGGCACTCTAAGGCGCCGAATGGTCATGGCTTCCGATATACCAGCAGGGCACTCATGAGGGCGCCCGTGGCATAGAGTCCAATGAGATAGCGTGCCTTTCCCGCCGCTTCCGACCAGTTGGCTGCGGGGCCGGCGATCACGTGCGATTCGCGTTGGTCACTTCGCTCTCGCAGGGCGCGTTCGTCGGCTTTGACCTGGGCGAGTAGTTGCCGTGAGCCGGTCGCCCTTCTGGTCAGCGAAGCCGCAACACGCCCAGGCACGGAATTCCGTGTCCTCGCGGATGGTGCCGGCGATGGCAGCATCGCCATTGCCCGACGCGGTAAGGCGGCAGCCAGTACCCAACAACGCGTGCGGGCAAGCAGGACGGTTGCCACTAAGACGTCCTCCTCTGCCGGCTGGAGGCGTCGGGGCTGAAAGCAATACCAGCCGGTCCAGGCGCTGCACGCCTGAGCAACCGCAGTCAGACGGAGGGGCCACGCCTGAGTCAGGTTTTTGGAGGCGCCGGCGCCATCAGGAGCTCGACGCAGGCGCGCGCGATGTCGGAATCCCCGGTCTTGCCACCTGGCAAGGAAGCAAACCCACTCTTCTCGATCGCGCTGTTGCGATCCCAGGTGCTCGCCTTGGCGAGATCGGCGATCTTGGCCGGCCCGTCGCCCTGGGCACGGAAGCGTTCGGCGCAGAACGGCGCCAGCGCAGCCACGGTCGCATTGTGCGCGGCGACGCCGGCATCCTTGCGTGCCGTACCGCCTGTCACCCAGCCGCCCCAAGTGAAGCCGATGACGGCGCAGGCGATGGCGCCAAACACGGCGCCCTGGATCAGGGGTTTGGTATTCGTGGACATTTTCATGGCGAATTCCTTTCCGGCCGCGCGCGGCCGTCAGGTCGGCGCACGCAGGATCGCGTAGCCGATGATCAACAAGACCAAAAAGACCGGGAACGGGAGGGGTGGTGCGAGCCACCCTTTCATGTGCTGCCTCCGCTGGGGCGGGAGCACACGCATCTCTCAGCCATCGCAAGCCGAAGC
>CADECW010000226.1:0-2663 GCA_902825855.1 uncultured Rhodospirillales bacterium
CGTAACCCGCACCGACCTCGTTGCGCCGTATGTTCGCTAGGCAGGCCGCGACATAGAGGCAGTTGCTGCGGCAGGTGCGCTAGGCCGTCGCCGAAATGTAACGGCGACACTGCAGCCACGGCTGCCGCGTCGCGCCGGAGAGTATGCTAGGCTGGGGTTGTCCAGGAGGACACCCACATGGCGCGGCCGATGAACCGACTCGAGATGGGCCACGACTTCGATTTCGGTACGGACGTCTGCACGCGCTGCTCCATGAAGCGCCCATACTTCGAGGATAGCGCCAAGCCTCCGTGTACCGGTCGGCGCCCCGCCGACGGATGGCCGACGATCGAGATCCCGCGCGATCGGCGGCACCGCGACAGATGAAAAAGTGGCGCAGTATTGCGCATGGCTCACCAGGATGGAGACGTGGTCCGATGGAAAGCGACAGCTCGAGTTACGCGAAGCGGAGAAGAAGCGGCGAAGGTTCAATCCTTAGGGCGCCCCTCCAGAGCCTTGGTGCCTGATGAGCACTGTCTCAGTTTGACTTTTGCAGCCCCAAATCAGTCGACTCAGGTTGCTGGCCAGCGAGGATGTAAGCTCCTATCCTTCAGTGATGGTTTACCAAATTGAGTTGCTGAGCGGCGGTGCAACGGTCGCCAAAGGCAAGCATTCCGGATCACTCAAGGAGGCTTGCCATTCCGCCGGGATGGCGCTGGAAATACATTCGGCCGATTCAGCGAGGGTTATCAACGAAGTTAGCCGCGCAGAGTCGCGGCTGGTGAAGTCCAACGGTGCACGCGGATACACGGTAGACGACGATGCGCACCGGACCTAAGGCCAGAAGCTCGGCCCAATTGGTCCTTGCAACTTCGCCCTAATGAGCGCGTAGTCTGATATCGCCGGCTTGCTACTTTTGAGCGCCGGCGGCTGGAAGACAGCGACATCGGCTTAAGGCAAGAGTGTCCAGCGCTCCCGCTCACACGAGCAAATGGAGGGGCGCGATGCGCACAGCGCGCGAATGCCTCTTGAAGGCCGAACATTGCGAAGACCTCGCGGTGGCTTGCGTCGACGCTTTAAATCGGAACATGCTGATTGAGACGGCGCAGTACTGGCGGCAACTGGCAGAAGAGGCGGAGCGAAACGAGCGGACCGCACCTTCGACGTCGCAATAGCTGCCATGGCAAATGCTCCCGGTCCTCGTGCTACACGAGGCGCAAAGGCGCTCGCGATGCCGTGTACATGACCCCCGGCCGGTACCGGTTGGCCATTTCTGCTTTGCTCGGCGTGCTTGGCTTCGTCCATTCAACTCTCGCCCAGACCGCCAGCGACGGCGACACGCTCCCGCTTAACGGCCAGACGATTCGGTTATACGGAAAGACGCTCCCAAACTGAAGCAGACCTGCGGCAACTGGCCGGCAGGCAAGCTAGCGCGGGAGGCGCTGGCCTCGATGCTGATCGGCCACCAGGTAATTTGCGAGGGCAAGGGCCAGGATCGATACGGCCGTACTCTTGCCGAGTGCAAAGCCGACGGGTTCGACCTCGGCGCCGAGATGATCCGCAGCGGCATGGCCTGGGCGTTCACGCGGTACAGCGTCGACTACCTCAGCCAGGAGATCGAAGCCAAGACGGCGGGTCGCGGCGTGCATTGGCACGACTGCGAGGCGGCGTGGGACTATCGAGCGCGGGTGAGGGTCGAAAAGCCGAGGTGAAGCTCATCCCGCGCCGCTAGGCGACGCCAGGCACCGGCCTCGGTGGGTTAAGTTCGTCTTGGGCAGGCGGCCATCCGGCCAACTTGTTGGGTGGATCTCCCCACGGTTGCACTTCAATGAACCTCGTCTTTCGTGAGCTCACTCCGCTCGGCGAACGCTTTCACTTCAGGATCGCCGCTCGCCATCGCAACCGAATGCTTATGGTGCAAGATGCGGAACCGTTGGTTGTCCACGAGCTCGTCCTGTAAGCACAGCTCGTGCGTCTCTGCGCTGGTAAGACCGAAAATGAAAGGCTCACCAGTCCGCGAATGGGGAACTAGCCTCAGCACTTCCCGAAGCCATGCCAGCGTGCACGACTGGGAGCAGGTCATAATTTCCACCGGGCGAGCTGTTATGAGGCAGCCGCACGATCCGCAACACCTGCCAGCCAGCGGCAAGCCACGGCGATGCCTCATCGTGCCTCGCTTCGGCCTTCAGGCCCGATCTCGACCAGGCGGCGACCCGCTGCAGCCTCCTCCCCAAACGGCCCGCTTTTGCGCGGTTGCGCAAGGTGACATTGGCACAGTTGCCCGATGCGCGCATCCGGGCAATTAAGGCAGCTTGGCTTCGCCGGTCTACGCGGCCAGACTGCCATGCGCTCACACGATGCGCGATGGGGACAGAGCGAACGCCGCGTGCTAACTCCCCCCTCGGCTTGGTCAAGCCAGGACCGGTGCTGGTTGCCCGACATGACCGAATCGCGCTAGCTGCTCAAGGCGCACTCTCGCGCCCACTCAGCAGGACGCAGATTATGGCCTCAGGCACCGTCAAGTGGTTCAACAGCCAGAAGGGCTTCGGCTTCATCCAACCTGACGGAGGCGGAAAGGACGTCTTCGTACACATCAGCGCCGTCGAGCGCGCGGGCCTGCTGGGCCTCAACGAAGGTCAAAAGATCAGCTACGAGGTCCAGTCAGAGCGCGGCCGGGAAGCCGC
>CADECW010000226.1:2763-6145 GCA_902825855.1 uncultured Rhodospirillales bacterium
CATCTCGGTGTGCTGCAATGAACGGGCGACCGCCGAGGTCGTGTGTCATACAAACGCCGAAAGCCACGCGGTCATGTGGCCTTTTGCCTTGTCATGCGAGCAAAACCTTAGTCAAAATCCCACCCTCCTTCTTTGGGCGTTTGACGGATTCTTCAGTTTTTGGCGGCGCCTTCCGCGTATAGTGCTTGGTTGAACTGGGCGACGAAGACGAAAATCGCATCACTGGCAGTTTCGCAGGCGTTGCTCCTCGGCAATCCGGAAGGGGATGGCGCACGGTTTGAAAGCGGACCGATGCCGACGCAAGCTGCCCCGCTTCGTCGTAGGCCGCCCAAGTCATATTCGTCGGCTCGCCCAATTTGTCGTATTCGACCCTGGCGGCGGAGATCTCACGGCGTGATCTGAACATCGACCGACATGTCCTGAAACGCGTCGGCATCCCCTTGGAAGGTGCCGCTGATCGGCGTCACCTGATTGATGATGCGTCCGACAGCGACAGGGATGAGATTGAAGCCGCCGACGCCGCGGTTGGTCGGGTCGAAGGTAATCCAGCCCGCTCCCGGGAGGAAGATCTCGGCCCACGCATGGGTCGAGCCCGCGTCGCTCGCGCCGGCCGCGGCGCGATCGGGACTGTAAAGATAGCCTGAGATTACCCGCGCGCCGAAGCCCAGGCTGCGCGCCGCCTCGATGAACAGCACAGCAAGATCGCGGCACGATCCCCAGCCGCGCTCCAAACTCTTCAGTGGCGATTGTGTGCCTTCCTCCTCGCGGCTCTGGTAGGAAATCCGCTCGAAAACACCGGTGGCCAAGTCTTTCAGCAGGGCCAGCGTGTCGGTCTCCTGGCCGCGCACGAAGCCTCGCGCCCACTCGGCCAGCCAGTTCGACGGATCGGGATAGTGCGACTCCGCGAGCGCCGCGAGATCGATCCTCTCGTCCTGCGAATAGTCGAACGGATAGCGGATGGCCGACGCTGCGATGTCGAAGATCGGCCAGGGCGCAGCGGCCAGCTCGACGACCGCCAGGCTTTCGATCACGAGCCGGTCGGCGGCTTGCGCGAACTGCGCGGTGGCGACGGCGTTGCCGAAGATGTCGTTGGTCCATGACAGGGTCGCCGCGGGCGCGACGTCGAGCTTGCCCGAAAGCAGGCGCAGGTCATGGCCCTCGCGCGGGCGCAGCATGAAACGGTGCGACCCGAGCTGCACCGGCTCGCGATAGCGATAGGTCGTGCGGTGGCGGATATTGAGCAGGTTCATCGGCGGCTTCCGGCGGTCGCTGGTTCAGCCGGCCGAGAATAGCTGCAATCCCGATGACCAGAGGCTGATGACGCCGCCCAGCGCGGCAAGGGCCAGTAGGCCCAGCAACGCGTCGTGCGCGATCGAGCAGAACTCCGTGCGGCAGCGGAAGTAGGTCATGGATCCTGCTCAAGTCTGTGATCGTGGGAGTAAGCTATCGCCGGAACGATCATCGTTCGAGCGATGCCAGCCAAAGGTGGTGACGGACGGCGCCACTTAACAGGTGCGTCGCCCGGATTCTTTTCTCCGCGCGCCGCCGAACGGCGTTTACATCGCAACTTTTCGCGCGACCGGCGTCAGGTCTCGCGACGCTGACCCGACGGCACGGGGACCGCCGGGTTGGCCACCAGGACACGTCTCCTGACGGCGGCGCTGATTGCCGCGAGGACGGGAATGGCGAACATCGACAGTGTTGAGGCGACGAGGATCGTCTGGCCCAGCGTGCGATCGAGCAGCTTCTCCGTCATGGCAGACTGCAGGACGACGAATGAGAACTCGCCGCCGGCGGCCAGCAGCAGTGCCGTCTCCAACGCGGCGGCGCGGCGCAGCCGCCACAGCCGCGCCAGCCCAAAGACGATCGCGCCGTTCAGGGTCATCACGCCGACCATCAGGCCAACGATGAGCACAGGGGCGGCGGCGAGACGCGACAAATCCAGGCTGATACCGACGGATACGAAGAACAGCCCCAGCAGCAGGCCCTTGAACGGCTCGACCGTCCTTTCGATCTGCTTGCGATGCTCTGTCTCGGCCAGCAGCAGGCCTGCAATGAAGGCGCCCAGGGCCATCGACAGTCCGACCATCGCGGCCGTCAGCCCGGCACCAATCACCACCAGGAGGGAAGCGGCCATGAACAGCTCCGGGCTGTCCGCCCGGGCGACGGACCGCATCATCGGGCGCAGCACGAGGCGACCAAGGGCGACCAGCGCCAGCAATCCGAGCGCGGCCGGCGCGAACGCCACGAGGGGCTCGAAGGAGAAGTCGTTGTCTTGATGACTTCCCAAAAACGCGATCGTCACGAGGATCGGGGCGACCGCCAGATCCTGTAGCAGCAGGACCGAGAAGGTCGCGCGTCCGGCCATCGAATGCTGGCGCTTCTGTTCCGCCAGCAAGGGCATTACGATGGCCGTCGACGAGAGCGCCAATGCCATCCCCAGCACGGTCGCGCTGACCGCGCCGTGGCCCAAGAGGGTCGCGATGGCGGCAATCGCGGTCGAGCACGCAGCAACCTGCAGACCCCCGAGGCCGAAAACCAGGCGCCGCATGGTCCAGAGGCGAACCCACGACAGCTCGAGACCGATCATGAACAGCAGGAACACCACGCCGAACTCGGCGAGATGCGCCACCTGCGATGGGCTTTCGATCGTGAGATAGGACAGCCACGGCAGCGACTGATGAAGGGCGCCGAGACCGAATGGGCCGAGCAGCACGCCGGCAGCCAGGAAGCCGAGGACCGGGCTGATCTTCCAGCGCCGCAGGATCGGCACCACGACGCCGGCGGTCGCCAGGAAGAGCACCACGTCCTTGTAGTCGCCGCCGGCTGCTTCGCCTGCCATCATGACACCTTCCGCGGTGGTGGGTGGCTAGCTTTTGCCTGTCGCCACTGCGTCCGCCTCGAGTGCTGCAGCGAGCTCGGCCGGATCGACGACGATCGCCTCGCGCCGCTGGCCGGGCGCGGGGTTGGCGGGAAGGTGCAAGATGGTCGCAAGCCGTCGAAAGGCGACGAACGACAATCCCGGAATCTGCTCCTCCTCGGTGACGACCTCGTAGGTCCCGGGCGGCTGGACGGCGTCGATCCCAGTCAGGGAAAAAGGACGCGTGAACGTCACCATCGTCTCGGTAGTGCGCGTCGACACGATCGGCCTCGATTCAGTGACGCCAATTCTTAGGCGGCGGCAAGCCATCGGTGACATCGATATCGGCAGCTTGCTAATGGGGCTTGTGCCGATTGGACGAGAACCGAACCGTGAGCACGCTTCTGTTCTCGGTGAAGAGAAGACGCAGATCGTTGCGGTCGATGGCAAGGCTCAGTACTTCGGCGGGCATGCGCAGCCCGCCCGACGCCACGACCTTGCCCAGTGGGCATGAGGTAGCCG
>CADECW010000227.1 GCA_902825855.1 uncultured Rhodospirillales bacterium
CGGCTCGGCCCGCTGCTGTGGCGCTACGCGGCGCAGGTCCGCGCCCGCCGCGATGCACGGGCCGTGCTGGCCAAGGATGTCGGCAACGAGGACCTCAGCGAATGGCCCGCGCCGATCGCGAAGTTCCTGCTGGGCAGGATGGCGGCCGGCGAACTCGAGGTCACGGCCGAGACGGACGATGCCGCCAGCCGCACCAACGGCAAGTGCGCCGCCGCCTTCTTCATGGGCATCGACGCCCTTCGCCGTGGCGACAAGCAGCGCGCCCGCGAGCAGCTCCAGCTGACGCAGGCCCGCTGCCCGACCGTGTCGGAACTGAACTGGGCCGCGGCGAGCGAGCTCAAGCGGCTGTGAAGGTCTAACCCACGAGCGCCAGCGGCGCGATGAAGCGGGCGATTTCCGACAGCACATACGCCGGCTGCTGCAGGTGCGGGCTGTGGCCGCAGTCGGGGACCAGGCGGGTCTCGCAGTAGCCGCCGACCTTGCCGGCGATGATGCCGAGCTGCAGCTCGCTGCCGTATTCGTCGTCCTCGCCCTGGATCGCCTGGACCGGCACGACGACGCCGGGCAGGCGGCGGTCGGCTTCCATCGGCTCGAAGCCCGGCGCCAGCCAGGCGTCGGACCACAGGCGGAAGGCGCCGTCGGTATTGTCACCGTGATACCTGACCAGGCGCTGGCGCAGATCGCCCGTGGCGAACGCCTCGCGCGCCTTGACGATGGCGGCCACGCACACCGGCTCGTTGATGGCATGGGCGGCCAGCGTCACCACGGCGCGCAGCGGATCGGGATCGCGCGCGGCGTAGTTCAGCGCGATGGTGCCGCCGTCGCTGTGGCCGACCAGCACGCAGTCCTCTATGCCCAGAATCTGCAGCAGGCGCGGCAGCACTTCGTCGGCCTCGACCTCCATGTACTTCTGGCCAGGATCGACCGGCCAGCGGCTCGAGCCGCCATAGCCGGTGCGGTCGTATACGATGCCGGCCGAACGCGTGGCGTCGCAGAGCTTCTGCGGAAAGTCGCGCCACATCTCGATGCAGCCCAGCCCCTCATGCAGGAACACCAGGGTCGTGCGCTCGAGCCCGTCGGTCTGCCGTGGCGTCAGCCGCCGTACCCGCAGGCGACGGTTGCCAAGGTCGAGAAGATCGTCTGAAGCGGTCACCCCTCAGATGTAGCCGCCGGCAGGCGTTGTGAGAAGGCAAGCCGTGCTAGGATCGCGCCGGGAGTAATCAGGCGGAAAGGAGGACCGCACCGATGAGGGTCCTTCTTGTCGAGGACAGTATCGAGCTCGTCGCGCTGCTGAAGAAGGGCCTCGCCCAGGGTGGCTTCTCCGCCGATTCAGTGCGCACGGCGGCCGATGCCGCGCACGCGCTCGCCACCATGCGCTATGCCGCGATGGTGCTCGACCGCGGCCTGCCCGACGAAGACGGCCTCAACCTGCTGCGTGACATGCGCCGGCGCGGCGATTCCACGCCGGTGCTCGTGCTGACCGCGCGCGACGGCGTCACCGACCGTGTCGCCGGCCTGCGCGATGGCGCCGACGACTACATGGCGAAACCCTTCGCCATGGAGGAGCTCATCGCGCGCCTGCAGGCCTTGCTGCGACGCTCCGACAACCTGCTCGGCCGGCGATTGACGTTCGGCAACGTGGCGCTCGATACCGAGGGCCGCCAGGTGATCATCAACGGCGCGGTGCGCGCGTTCCCGGCGCGCGAGACCGCGGTGCTGGAGATCCTGCTGCGGCGCGGCGGCAATGTCGCTCCCAAGCGGCTGTTCGAGGATCACCTTTTCGGCTTGTCGGGCGATGTCGGCTCGAACGCCGTCGAGGTCTACATCCATCGCCTGCGCAAGATGCTGGTCGACAACGGCGCCACGGTGAAGATCCACACCGTGCGCGGCGTCGGCTACCTGATGGCCGAGGAAAAGGCCGGGTGACCAACGGGTGACCAACGGGTGAACCGCTTCCGCTCGATCCTCTCTCGTGTCGTGGCGCTGCACATCGTGGCGATCGGCGTGATCTCGATCGTGATGCCGCTGGCGCTGTACGGGCTGCTCAACGAGGCGGCCAACGGCCTGCATCGCGACGTCCTGCGCAGCCAGGCGGTGACGATCAGCGGCTTTCTCAAGCCACTCGGGGACGGAGTGGTGCTGGACGTTCCGCCCGAGCTGGAGCCGCTCTACGCCGGCAGCTACGGGCTCTACTCCTATGCCGTGCTCGACTCCGAGGGCAAAGTCCTGTTCTCGTCGCGCAATGACAGCAGCGCGCTCTTCCCACCCAAGGAGGTGCGGAGCGGCGACTGGGCGATGCGCCGGCGCAGCACGGGCTCGGTGCTGTTCGGCGTCAGCATGGCGCGCACCATCGACGGCCGCACTTACCTGATCCAGGTCGCGCAGGACCTGTCGCATCGCGACGTCATCATTGACGACATCGTCGCCTCGTTCTTTCCCAGCGTCGCCTGGATCACCTTCCCGTTGCTGCTGGCGCTGCTCCTGATCGACATCATGATCTTCCGTCGGGCGCTCAAGCCGGTGCGTGAAGCCTCGACCACGGCTGTCTCGATCGGCCCGACCAGCACCGAGGTGCGTCTCCCCGAAACCGCGATGCCGACCGAGATCGTGCCGCTGGTGCATGCCGTCAACCAGGCGCTCGATCGCCTCGAGAGGGGCTTCCGCGCCCAGCGTGACTTCACCGGCGACATGGCGCACGAACTGCGCACGCCCCTCACCATCATCCGTGCCCGCGTCGATTCGCTGGAGCCGGGGCCCCTGCGCGACCAGCTGCGCAAGGATCTCGAGAGCATGACGCACATCGTCAACCAGGTGCTCGACATCGCCGAGCTCGAAAGCTTCATCGTCGCCGCCGACGCCCGCGCCGACCTGCAGGCGGTCTGTGCCGAGGCCGTCGCCTTCATGGCGCCGCTCGCAGTGGCCCAGTCCAAGACCATCGCGCTGGGCGGCAGCGAGGAGCCGGTCTGGGTGGTCGGCCATTCCGAGGCACTGTTCCGCGCCGTGCGCAACCTGATCGAGAACGCCATTCGCCACGCGCCGAACGGCGGGTCGATCGAGGTCGAAGTCTCGGCCGATGGCATGGTGCGCGTGCTCGACGACGGGCCGGGCGTCGCCGAGGCCGAGCGCGAGACGATCTTCCGGCGCTTCTGGCGGCGCGACCGCACGAAGGCCGAAAGCCGCGGCCTCGGGCTCGCGATCGTCGCGCGCGTCGCCGAGACGCACGACGGCACCGTCACCGTCGAGAACCGGCCGACCGGCGGCGCCGCCTTCAGCTTGCGCCTGCGGCCCGCGGCCAGCTTGACCGGCGCGAAATGACTGTGGCTATCTGTTTGTCGGGGAGCCGCAAGAGCGAATAAATCGAACGAAGGCGGACTCAGGGAGCGAAAGCAGGGATGACGAGGGGGCCGGCTGTTACCGCGACCGACGCTCGGGACACGTTTCCCAAGCTGTTGGAAGAACGCGCCCGCACCAGCCCTGACCGGCCGGCCTATCGCGAAAAGGAATACGGCATCTGGCAGAGCCACAGCTGGGGACATGTCGCGGCCGAGATCCGCCTGCTCGCCGCGGGCCTCGCCGATCTCGGCTTTCGCCGCGGCGATCGCCTGATCGTGGTCGGGGACAATCGTCCGTTGCTTTACTGGTCGATGTGCGCTGCGCAGTCGCTGGGCGGCGTGCCGGTGCCGGTCTACCAGGATTCGGTGGCCGACGAGCTCGCCTACGTCGTCGAGCATGCCGGCGCCCGCTTTGCCTTGGCCGAAAACCAGGAGCAGGTCGACAAGCTTCTGGAAATCCAGAAGAAGGTGCCGACGCTCGAAGTCGTGATCTACCAGGATCCGCGTGGGCTCCGGCACTACACCGGCCTGCTGTCGAGCGGCGAGGTACAGGCGCGCGGCGCGAAGCGGCTGCAGACGACGCCTGATCTCGTCACCAGCGAGATCCGCCAGGGCCACGGCTCGGACGATGCCATCATGCTCTACACCTCGGGCACGACGGGCCGGCCCAAGGGCGCAGTGCTGAGCTACGACAACCTGATCTGGGCAGCCAAGGCCGGCGCCGATTTCGATGGCCTCGAGGAAGGCGACGAACTCCTCTCCTATCTGCCGATGGCCTGGGTCGGCGATCACATCTTCTCCTATGCGCAATGCTACGTCGTCGGGCTGGTGGTGAACTGCCCCGAATCGGCGGCCACGGTGATGACCGACCTGCGTGAGATCGGCCCGACCTACTACTTTGCCCCACCGCGTGTGCTCGAGAACCTGATTACGCAGGTGATGATCCGAATGGAGGATGCGGGCTTCATCAAGCGCCGGCTGTTCCAGTTCTTCATGGCGGTGGCGCGCAGGGTCGGGCCCAACCTGCTCGACGGCCGGCCGGTGTCGTTGCTGGATCGCCTGCTCTACGGGCTGGGCAACCTGCTGATCTACGGGCCGCTCAAGAACACGCTGGGAATGAGCCGCGTGCGCGTCGCCTATACCGCGGGCGAGGCGGTGGGGCCGGAGATCTTCAACTTCTATCGCGCGCTCGGCGTGAACATGAAGCAGCTCTACGGCCAGACCGAGGCCTCGGTATTCGTCACCATCCATCCCAACGCCGAGGTCTTCCCCGACACGGTCGGCAAGCCGGTCGCCGATGTCGAGCTCAGGATCGCCGACTCGGGCGAGGTGCTCTATCGCAGCCCCGGCGTGTTCAAGGAGTATTTCAAGAACCCGCAGGCGACCAACGACGCAAAGACCGAAGACGGCTGGGTCCATACCGGTGACGCGGGTTATCTCGACGACCGCGGGCATCTCCGCATCATCGATCGCGCCAGGGATGTCGGGAAGCTGAACGACGGCACGCTGTTCGCGCCGAAGTTCATCGAGAACAAGCTGAAGTTCTTCCCGCACATCAACGAGGTGGTGGCGTTCGGCCATGGCCGCGACTTCGTCGCGGTGTTCGTCAATATCGATATGACGGCGGTCGGCGACTGGGCCGAGCGCCGCAACCTCGCCTATGCAAGCTACCAGGAGCTGGCGGCGCGCAAGGAGGTCTACGACCTGGTGCAAGGCGAGATCGAGCGCGTGAATCGCGACCTCGCCGGCGACCCGCGCATGGCCGGCGCCCAGATCCGCCGCTTCCTGATCCTGCACAAGGCGCTCGATGCCGATGACGGCGAGCTCACGCGTACCAACAAGGTGCGCCGCGGCTTCATCGGCGAGCGCTACAAACCTCTGGTCGATGCGCTCTACGGCAACGCCCGGTCCGCCCATATCAAGGTCGACGTCACCTTCGAGGACGGCCGCAAGGGCTCGATCGAGGGTGACGTCGAGATTCGCAGCCTGGCGCCTCATCCCGGTGCCGGCGGCGCGGTGCCGCCGCTGCGCAAGGCAAGCTGATGCTGATTTCCCGACCGCAATCATGACGCGCGCGCGTTCCTTCAACGAGGTCCTGCTCTCGGTCGAGAACATCAGCCTGTCGTTCGGTGGCGTGAAGGCGCTTTCCGATATCAGCTTCGACATCGCCAAGGGCGAGATCCGCGCCATCATCGGCCCCAACGGCGCCGGCAAGTCGTCGATGCTGAACTGCATCAACGGCTTCTACTATCCGCAGCAGGGCGCCATCACCTACAAGGGCGTGCGCCGCAGCCAGATGCGTCCGCACCAGGCGGCCGAGCAGGGTATCGCGCGCACCTTCCAGAACATCGCGCTGTTCCGCGGCATGTCGACCCTCGACAACATCATGACGGGCCGCAACCTGCGCATGAAGACCGGCCTCTTCTGGCAGGCGCTGCGTATCGGACCGGCGGCGCGCGAGGAGATCGAGCACCGGCGCGCGGTCGAGAAGATCATCGACTTCCTCGAGATCCAGCACATCCGCAAGGTACCGGTCGGCCAATTGCCCTACGGTCTGCAGAAGCGCGTCGAGCTCGGCCGCGCTCTCGCCGCCCAACCCGAGCTGCTGCTGCTCGACGAGCCGATGGCCGGCATGAACATCGAGGAGAAGCAGGACATGTGCCGCTTCGTGCTCGACGTCAACGACGAGTTCGGCACCACCATCTGCCTCATCGAGCACGACATGGGCGTGGTCATGGACATCTCCGACCGCGTCGTGGTGCTCGACTACGGCAAGAAGATCGGCGACG
>CADECW010000228.1 GCA_902825855.1 uncultured Rhodospirillales bacterium
AGGTCCCTCCACTCCGCGCTTCGCGCTCCGGTCGGGATGACGGAAGTGGGAAGCCGCTACCTGCCGCCGGCCGCCTGGCCCTTTGCCTGATTGTACTTGTCGATCTCGCTCATCACCGCCTGCGCGGACTCCGCGCCGGCGGTCTCATGCTTCGCCTTGGCGTCGTCGTAGCTCGCGACCCGCAGGGTATTCGACTGGCGCTGGAAGTGCGGATGGACGTAGCGCGCCATCAGTTCGTAACTGCGCTTGGTCGCTTCCCAGTCCGCCCAGTTGTGGGCGAGCATCAGGACCGCACCGAAGCCGCCGTTCGAGCCCTGCCACAGGCGCTCGAAATGCCGGATGCAGTCGTCGGGCGTGCCGATGCAGGCAATCCCGCTGCTGGTCAGGAAGTCGACGGGATCCTGGACGTCGGGCGGGATGATCGGGAAGGTCGCCACATCGGTGAAATAGCGGGCGAAATCCTTGAGCCCATAGGCCATGTCCGCCCGCGCCTTCTCGCGCGTCTCCGCGACGTGGGCGAAGGTGACGATGCGCCACTTCGAGCGATCCGACGTCCTGCCCGCCTTGGCCGCCGCCTCCTCGTGGATCGCCCAGTTGTTGGCATGCGCCTTCAGCGAATCGTCGGAGGTCCCGCCGATCGACAGCATGCCGATGCCGTGCTTGCCCGACGCCACCGCGCCGACCGGCGAGCGCGAGCAGGCCACTGCCATTTCCATGCCCGGCTGCGAGAAGGGCATCAGCTGCAGGCGGGCTCTGTTCAGGGTGAACCAGTCGGTCTGGCGGGTGATGGTCCCGCCCTGCATCAGCTCCATGATGCAATCGAGCGATTCGTTCATGCGCCGGCGCTGGTCGGCCGCCTTCAGGCCGATCTTGTCGGCATCGTAGATCAACGCGCCCGGGCCGACGCCGAACATGGCGCGGCCGCGCGCCATGTGGTCGAGCTGCATCATGCGCGACGCCAGCGTGAAGGGATGATGGTAGGGCAGCGACACCACGCCGGTGCCCAGGCGGATGTTGCGCGTGCGCTGCGCCGCGGCGGCCAGGAACATCTCCGGGCAGGCGATGATCTCGAAGCCGCCCGAGTGATGCTCGCCGATCCAGGCCTCATGATAGTTGAGCCGGTCGAGATGCTCGACCAGCTCCATGTCGCGCTCGATGGCGAGCGTCGGGTTCTCGCCGAG
The DNA here is from genome assembly GCA_902825855.1 of uncultured Rhodospirillales bacterium. Lineage (GTDB taxonomy): Bacteria > Pseudomonadota > Alphaproteobacteria > Reyranellales > Reyranellaceae > Reyranella. Next base: position 1,182 of record CADECW010000228.1, read on the forward strand.
CGCATGGAACGGCGCGAGGAAGATGCCGGTTCGGAGATAGCGATTTTGCATGAGAATTGCCCCCAGGGCGTTTTGGATGATCTCGGGGAGAGGAGTTTAGACCGTCCGGAAGCCGCCGTCGGCCATGATGATGCTGCCGGTCACGTAGGCCGACATGTCCGAGGCGAGGAAGACCGCGGGCCCGGCGATGTCCTCCGGCTTGCCTGCGCGGTTCAGCGGCGTGTGCCGCATGACCATGGCAACCATGTCGGGATTCCTGGCCCGCGCCTCGGCGTTGATCCTGGTCTCGATCAGACCGGGCCCGATGGCATTGACGCGCACGCCGTCCTTGCCGAGCTCTGCCGCCAGCGCCCGCGTGAAGCCCAGCACGCCGTGTTTTGAGGTCGTATAAGCGGCCGAGTTGGGCCAGCTCACATGCACGAACGACTGGATCGAGCCGATATTGACGATCCGTCCCCTGCTCGCCCGCAGCTGGTCTAGGAAGGCATGCGTGACGTTGAACACGCCGTCGAGGTTGATCGACAGGATGTCGTCCCAGTCCTTGGTCACGGCCGCGGCGTCGCCGGTGATCGGGTTGCGCCGGTTGATGCCGGCATTGTTGACAAGGATCGAGATGTTGCCGCTCCTGGCGATTTCCGCGGCGGCAGCCCGGCAGGCCTGCCGGTCGGTCACGTCGAGCTTCACCGCCGACGCCTTGCCTCCGGCCGCCGTGACGAGCCCGACGGTCTCGTTGGCACCCTCGAGATTGGCGTCGAGCACGATCACGCGCGCGCCTTCACGGCCATAAGCCTGGCAGATACCCTGCCCGATGCCGGATCCGCCGCCGGTGACGGCAGCGATGTGCCCTTGAAGAAGGCCGGCCATTCGTTCCCTCCCGATCCGTTCAGGAAGAAAGAATGGCCTCTCGGCGCCTGGAAGCGAAAGACCGTCCGCTCGCCAAGCGATGCCGGGGCAAGGACCCCCAGGTCCGCGCCGGCAGGAGACGGCTTATTGTGCCTCTTTCATGAGCTGTGCCTTGGCCTCGACCAGCAGGCGCTCGGCCTGACGGCGGATGGTGTGGGCCTCGGTCGGCTTGCCGGCAGCGGCAAGGTCCTTCACCAGCTTTTCGATGACGTCGGCGTCGCCCGGCTTCTCGAGGTCGGCCATGACGACTTCCTTGGCATAGGCCTCGGCGTCGGCGCCGCTCTTGCCAATCAACCCGGCAGCCCACAGACCCAGCAGCTTGTTCTTGCGCGCTGTTGCCTTGAACTGCAGGTCCTGGTCGCGCTCGAACTTCTTCTCGAACGATTTTTCGCGATCTTGAAACGTGGTCATGGCCGCTCCGATTTGGCTCTCGCGCGGTATATAGTGACGCGGACGGCGTCTTTCCACCACTGGCTCGCGGTGGCAGAGTCGCAGGCCGCTTGGAGGAAAGCGCCCGATGTCGTTGGAAAATCTGCGTGAATGGGTCGGCCGCACGCAGGCCGCCGAGGATTTTGCCGCGCCCTTTCCAGTGCGCGCCCTGACCGCCACGTTCGACGAAAAAGATCCCGATCCAAGGCCTGGCGACGCCGTGCCGCCGCTCTGGCACTGGCTCTACTTCCTCGAGGCGGCCCCCCTGTCGAAGGTCGGCGCGGACGGTCATGCCGAGCGCGGCGACTTCCTGCCGCCGGTGGCCCTGCCACGGCGGATGTGGGCAGGCAGCCGCTTCGCCTTCAGCGGTCCGCCGCTCAGGGTCGGCCAGACGATCCGCCGCGCCTCGCGCATCAAGTCGGTCGAGCCCAAGAGCGGCACGAGCGGCGACATGGTGTTCGTCACCGTCGAGCACACCGTGTCCGGGCCGGACGGCGTCGCCTTCGTCGAGGACCATGACATCGTCTATCGCGAAGCGGCCAGGCCGGGCGAGAAGCAGCGCGAGCCCAGGCCCGCGCCGACCGACGCTACCTGGTCGAAGACGATCATGGCCGATCCGGTGCTGCTCTTCCGGTTTTCCGCACTCACCTTCAACGGACACCGCATCCACTACGACCAGCCCTATGTCACGGGGACGGAAGGGTATCCCGGGCTGATCGTGCACGGCCCGTTGCTCGGCATGGTGCAAATCGAGTTGGCGCGTCGCGCCAATGCCGATAAGATTCCGCAGAGCTTCGAGTTTCGTGCGCTGGCGCCGATTTTTGCCGGAGCGGCATTTTCGGTCCATGCGCGCCGCGAAGGCGATGGGGGCATCGCCACATGGATTGCCGACCGCAATGGCGGTCTGGCGCAGCAGGGGAGAGTAACGTTCAAATGACCCATCGAGTACATCACGCCGGCTGCGGATGCATGGCGGCGCTGTCGCGCCGCTCGCTGTTTGGCCTGGGTGTGGCGGCAGGCGCCGTGGCGCTCGCCGCGCCGCGCCTCGCCCTCGCCCAGAAGCCCACGCCCAGCGTGACCTACGAAGCGATGCTGATGAACTGCATCGATCCGCGCTTCTCGACCTGGACCTGGGCCTACATGTCGAGCGACGGCTGGCAGAATCTCTACAGCCAGTTCACCATCGCCGGCGGCCCGGTCGCCGCCGTTGCCACCAGCAAGCCCTTCACGACATGGCAGCAGGCCTGGTGGGACAATCTCGCGGTCTCGATCCAGCTGCACCAGGTCAAGCGTGTCGTCGGTCTCTGCCATCGCGACTGCGGCGCCGCCGTCCTGGCCTATGGCGACCAGATCAAGACCGACAAGGCCTTCGAGACCGCCAAGCTCAGCGAGGCGCTGCGGTCCTTCCGTGCCGAGGTCAAGAAGCGCCACGGTCTCGACAGCGATCTCGGGATCATGGACTTGAACGGTGCCGTCCAGGTCGTGACCTGATAGAATCGGGGGTCTTGCGATGACCCCCGTTCGTGCCTGAGTCGATCATTCCACGCCCGCAATTGAGCGGCAGCGCCCTGGAACGCCAACTGGCGGGCCAGCGCGCCCGCAGGCCGGCGGATCCGCTGCTGTCGGTCGTGGTGCCGGTGTTCAATGAGGAGGAGTCGATCGACCTCTTCCTCGACACCATCGTGCCGTTGCTGGAGCGCGACCGTTTTCGCTTCGAGATCGTGTTCGTCAACGACGGCTCGCGCGACGACACGCTGGCGCATCTGCTCGACCGCGGTGCACTCGACCGGCGCCTCAGGATCGTCAACCTGTCGCGCAACTTCGGCAAGGAGGCGGCGCTGACCGCCGGCATCGACCATTCCCGGGGCGACGCCATCGTGCCCATGGACATCGACCTGCAGGATCCGCCCGAGCTGATCGAACCCTTCATGGCGCACTGGCGCGAGGGCTACGACGTCGTCTACGGCGTCCGCACCCAGCGCGCCTCGGACACCGCAGCCAAGCGGTTGTCGGCCAACTGGTTCTATCGGGTGTTCAATTCCATGTCGCCGGTGCGCATCCCCGAGAATGTCGGCGACTTCCGCCTGGTCGATCGTCGCGCCGTCCAGGTGCTGCGCCAATTGCCCGAGCGCAACCGCTTCATGAAGGGCCTGTTCGCATGGGTCGGCTTCAACGCCGTCGGCGTGCCCTACGAGCGGCCGCAGCGGGTGGCCGGCTCGAGCAAGTTCAACCTGTGGCGGCTCTGGAACTTCGCGCTGGACGGCCTGGTGAGCTTCTCGACGGCGCCGCTGCGCGCCTGGTTCTACGTCGGTGTCGTGATCGCCGCCGTCGCCGTGCTCTATGCCATCTTCATCATCACCCGCGTGCTGCTGTTCGGCATCGACACGCCGGGTTACGCCTCGTTGCTGATCGCGGTGCTGCTGATGGGCGCCATCCAGCTCCTGTCGCTCGGCATCATCGGCGAGTATCTCGGCCGTCTCTTCCTCGAAGTGAAAAGCCGGCCGATCTACGTGGTCGAAGGCGTCTACGAGAACGGAGACGTTCTGCCTCCGCAGTCCTGATCGCATGGACCTCAAGGAAGAAGACATACTGGGCGCCGAGATCGGCCGGCACTGGTACTACCGGTCGAAGGCGGCGGCGCTGCGGCGCATGGTCGGCGGCCTCGCGCCACGGCGCATCCTCGACGTCGGTGCGGGTTCGGGCTTCTTCTCGCGACATCTGCTCGCCGCGGCCGGGGCGCAGTCGGCTCTGTGCGTCGACATCGGCTATCCCGGCGACCGCGACGACAGCGAGGGCGGCAAGCCGGTGCTCTATCGCCGCGACAGTGGGCCGACCGACTGCGATCTGGTGCTGATGATGGACGTGCTGGAGCATGTCGACGACGACCGCGGGCTGGTCCGTCACTACGCCGCCAAGGTGCCGTCCGGCGCACATTTCCTGGTGACCGTACCGGCCTTTCACTTCCTGTGGAGCGGCCACGACGTCTTCCTCGAGCACAAGCGGCGTTATCGACTGGGCGAGATCGAAGCGGCGATGCGCGAGGCCGGACTGCAGGTCGTCAGCGGTGCCTACTATTTCGGCTTCATCTTCCCTCTGGCCGCCGCGGTCCGGCTCGCCACGCGGCGCGCAACGGAGCCCACGAGCAGCCTGAAGAAGCATGGGGCGCTCATCAACAGCCTTCTGACCGCGCTCTGCGCCGCCGAACTGCCGTTGTTTCCGGTCAACCGTCTGGCCGGATTGTCGGCCTTCGTGCTGGCGCGAAAGCCCCAGGACGGCCGGAATTCCTCGAAGCGAGGTGAGAATGATGCGCCGCCCGCTCGTTGGTAACGGCGATTGGCCGTCAACATTCGCAAGAATAGCGACTGGCAACGATAGCGGAGATCGTGAGTGACGCTGTCAATGCAAGAAAAAGTCGGATGTAATACCTAAAAGGGCAACGACAAACCGAACTGTCGAGTCCTTGATGGGTACGGGCCCACCGCCCGGACCTGCAGGCCTCCGCGCCTTCCATGGCCTAAAGGTCGCGATTGAAGCCTGTCGCTTGGGCAGCACCTGCAGCAGGGCTTGTCGGGCTC
>CADECW010000229.1 GCA_902825855.1 uncultured Rhodospirillales bacterium
GACAACCGCTTCCGTGCCATTGTCGATGAAATGGGAGAGGCGATGCTACGCACCGCCTATTCTCAGATCCTGAATTCCTCCCGCGATTTCTCCATTGCGATCTGCGATGCGCAGGCAAGGCTGCTGGCTCAAGCAGATCACATCCCGATCCACGTCGGTGCCATGCCCTTCGCGGTTGAAGCGGTAGTGGAGGCCTTCGGTGATTCGATCGCGGAGGGCAATATCTACCTGCTGAACGACCCCTATCACGGCGGGTCGCATCTGCCGGATTTCACTGTAGTCGTGCCGATCTTTGCAGAAGGTCGGATTGTCTTCTATTCGGTGGTTCGCGCCCATCAAACCGACATCGGCGGTGGCACCCATGGTGCCTACAATCCCTCCGCCACCGAGATCTTCCATGAAGGCCTCCGCCTGCCACCGATCCTGCTGGGGGAGAGACGGCTGCCGAGGCTCGACCTGGTGCGCATGATCGTCACCAACAGCCGGATGCCGCGCGAAGTGCGCGGGGACTTGATGGCGATGATCGGCGCTGCGCATCTGGGCGAGAAGAGGCTGCACGCGGTCCTGGAAAAGAACGGCGCGGCCAAGACGGAAGCCGCGGTCACGGCGATCCTTTCGCTGTCCGAGGCCTATGCACGCCGCATCATCGCGTCTTGGAAGGATGGCAGCTGGACAGGTGAGGCTTTCCTCGACGATGACGGTTTCGGGCGAAAGGACATCGCCATCCGCGCAACGGTGACGAAGACGGGTGATGCGCTCGTCGTCGACCTGACGAATTCCGATCCGCAGGTGCCGTCCTTCCTCAATTCCTCTTGGCCCAATACGGTGAGCGCGGTGCGGATGGCCATTGTCTTCCTGCTCGATCCGGAAATCGCCAAGAACGATGGTTGCTTCCGCCCCATCGAAATTGTCGCCAAGGAAGGCACGATTGTCCTGCCGCACGAGGGCGCACCGGTGACAATGTGCACGTCCCACTGCTCGAATGAGATCTGTGAGGCGGTGGTCAAAGCGTTGGCCAATGCGTGCCCGGATCGAGCCATGGGCGGCTGGGGTCGGCGATACCGTATCGCGATCAAGGGAAGCGATGCGCGGCGGCCGGGCCGGCCCTTCGTGTGGCACCTCTTCCATGCGCGTCCCGGCGGTGGCGGGTCGTCGCAGGGCGATGGCTGGTCCAACGCTGGCGAGTGGCATTCGGCCGGCGGGTTGAAGTTCGGCAGCGTTGAAATGGCCGAGGCCCGCTTCCCGCTGTTCTTCGCCAAGCACGAATTCCGCCCCGGCAGCGCCGGCGATGGCAGCTACCGGGGCGGCCTTGGCGCGGAGCTGGTGTTGAAGCTTGAGACCGACGGCCCAGCGGTAGCGAATACCGCTGGCGACGGCGTGCGCTATGGCGCGGCGGGGATGCTGGGTGGCAAGGACGGGGCACCGCATCATTACACGCTCGAGCGGGCAGACGGCACGTCGCGCGACTTGAAGACGAAGGAAGTCAGCATCCCGCTCGCGCCGGGCGACACTTTGCACGTACGCGCAGGCGGCGGCGGCGGATGGGGGCCTCCCGAGAAACGCGACGCGCAGGCACGCAGGCGCGACGCCGATGAGGGGCTGCTGTGAGCGCCTTCCGAATTGGCATCGATGTCGGCGGCACTTTTACCGACATCGTCTGCGTCGCAGCGAACGGCATGACGACTCTGGCCAAGGCATCCTCTACGCCGTCGGATCAGAGCGAGGGCGTGGTGAATGGCCTCGCCATGCTTGCGGAACGCCTGGGCTTGGGACTGCCCGAACTGCTGGCTCGCACCGATCGCATCGTCCATGGCACGACGGTCGCCACCAACGCGCTGCTGGAACGCAAGGGTGCGAAGGTCGCGATGCTCACCACTGAAGGCCATCGCGATGTCATCGAGATGCGCGAGGGGCTGAAGCCTGAACGCTATGACTTGCGCCTGCCGCCCGCACCCGCACTGGTGCCGCGTCGCCTACGCTTGCCGGTTGCCGAGCGCATCCGCCCCGATGGAACGGTCGAAGTCCAGCTCGATCGCACCTCATTGAACTCGGCCATTGCAGCGCTGAAGGCGGAGAAGGTCGACGCGGTGGCCATCTGCTTCCTCCATTCCTGGCGTGACGACGCGCATGAACGCACGGCCGCCGAAGCCGTGCGCACCGCGCTGCCGGATGTCTTCGTGACAACGTCCGCGGAAGTGCTCCCGCAGATCAAGGAGTTCGAGCGATTTTCCACGGCCTGCGTCAATGCCTATGTCGGGCCGATCGTGTCGCGGTATCTCGCGCGGCTACGCGGGCGGCTGGCTGATGCAGGATACAAAGGCTCCATCTTCGTCATCCTCTCCCATGGCGGTGTCGCGCCTGTCGAGGAAGCCGCGCGGCTCGCCGCAGGCACCGCGCTGTCTGGTCCAGCGGGCGGCGTCGCGGCCGGTGTAGCTCTGGCGCAGCGCGGCGTGGGGCAAAACCTCATCACCTTCGATGTCGGCGGCACTTCCACCGATATCGCGCTGGTCCTGGATGGCGAGGCCGCACTTGGCCGTGGCCGCACCGTGGGAGGGGAGCGCATCGCGCTGGAAAGCCTCGACATCGTCACGCTCGGCGCCGGTGGCGGCTCGATCGGCCATGTCGGGGGCGGTGGCACACTGCAGGTCGGTCCGCGTAGCGCCGGAGCCGTTCCGGGGCCCGTCGCCTATGGCCAGGGCGGCACAGAACCCACGGTGACGGATGCCAATCTCGCACTGGGCTATCTCGACAAGGACAACTTCCTGGGTGGCGCGCACAAGCTCGACCGAGACGGCGCACTGGCTGCTTTCAACAGGCTGGGAGATTCAGTCGGTCTTGACGCCATGGCCGCCGCGGAGGGCGTGCACCGCCTGGCCAATGTGCGCATGGCCGACGGCATCCGCATCGCCACCGTGCGGCGCGGCGTGGACCCGCGCCACTTCACCCTGCTGGCCTTCGGCGGTGCGGCGGGATTGCATGCCTCGGCCGTAGCGCGAGAACTCGGGATGCGGCGCGTCGCCGTGCCGATCTTCGCCGCGGGGCTTTCGGCCTGGGGCATGCTGCACACCGACCTCCGCTACGAGATGGCACGGAGCGAGCTCGCCAGCGGCGGGGTGCCGGAGGATGCTGTGCTGCGCACTATTTGGGCCGGGCTGGAAGCGGAAGGCCGTGCCCGCGTCGCATCCTGGTTCGGTGGCGAGGTCGAGACGAGGCGCGCCGCCGACATGCGTTATGGCGAACAGGTCTTCGAGATTGCCGTGCCGCTCGAGACGGTCGAGTGGGACGCGACAGGTCTGAGGGGTCGCGTCACCGATGCCTTCCATGCACGCCATGAAACGCTGTTCACCTACGCGCTGCCCGAGGAGGAGGTGGTGCTGGTCAATGCCCGTCTCGCCGTGATCGGGCGCCTGCCGACGATGCATTCGCCTGAAGTCGTAGCGGGAGGCATCCCGGCCGCGGCCTTCGCGACGCGCCGGGCGCAGATCGAGGGTGTAGAGCAGGAGCTTCCGGTCTTCGACTTCACGGCGCTTGCAGCAGGACAGGAAATCGCCGGTCCGGCGATCGTCGAGAGCGACACGACCACCGTGCTCCTTCTGCCGGGCGACACGGCACGGATGGACGAGCACGGCTGGCTCGGCATGATGCTCCCTGGCGACTGAGTCCTGTTTGCCATCCATTCTGGTGCCAGTTTCAGGCACAAGATGAGTCTTGAAGTTCAAGCCGGCGCACATTTCAGGGCATGGTTGCGCTCCGAATTTCCACGGGATGGCCGGCCGATGCTTGCCCGTACAGCATAGAAAAGCGGGTTTGGCGACGGGGCATCTTCAATGCACCATGCCGAGGCAGTGCAGGCCACCGGAACGCCGCCTCAACTGCTTTCCAACCAAAACCCGATCGGAATCGTGACCCAGACCGGCTGCGCGATCCCATCCTTGGTGTAGGGGCGTAGTCGCGATTTGCGCACGGCACTAGTTGCTGACTCGTCGAGGGTCGCGTAACCGGATGACCTCAGTACCGACGCTTGGCTCGGCCGCCCGTTGACGTCGATAAATGCGCGGACAATCACGACCCCTTGCTCCCTGGCCTTGCGAGAAGCTGCGGAATACTCCGCGACGGGTGGCACGATGAAGGGCGGAGACGCCATGACGACGCGCTGAACGTCAGGCGGGGTGGCGGGCGCCGTACTTTGTGAATCGCCGGCTGGATTTGACTCCATCTGCGTCGAGGCACATCCGCCCACAACTCCGGCGACAGCCAGCAAAGTCAGCAGTACTTTCACGAATCCCCCATCCCCGAGACGGTTGCACGATGCATTCAGTGTTTCAACCTGCCTATGTCCCCAGCATCTGTTGTTGGGTTGATCCGGTGCCGGCGGCTCCCCTGGACATATCGCCGGCCCTGGTCTCCAGCGACGCTCGGGGCGGCGCCGGTGATGCCCCTACTTACTGGCGAGGGGTCAGCCTTCAGCGTCTCGTGGTCAAGGTCGGTCAGAGCTCCCGTCAAGACGGCGGCCCTTATCTTCGCGTACAGCGCGATCCGTCTGGAGCGGCCCCAAGTGCCATTCGACCGGCGCTCGCTAGGCTGGTGGCCACGGCTGCCGCGGGCTTGAGTGCGGCAGCCAGTCTCGCTGGTCCGCATGCTCTCGGCCTGGTAGAGCAGCGCGTGGACAAGTTTCAGTGGTGCGGCTGGTATGGAATCCACGCGCGCAGGCGATGTGCTTTGTCGCTGCCGCGCATGAAGGTCACAGCACGTCCGTGTCCTTCCAGAAGAAATTGCCGGGAACCCACTCGAATGGCGATGACTGGTTCATGGTCGGGATCGAACGAGCGAGCGGGAACTTTCCTGGGATCAGCATCCGGGGCAACACTGCCGGCGCGGTTCAAGAATCGACCATGGCTGGCCGACCCCGACAGCCGCGTCGCCGGCGAACTGGAAACGCTCCTGCTTAGACCCGGGCTCCGGAGGCAGTGATGGCAGAGCCGGGCCGCAAGTCGCGGGCGCGGCGCTGGGGTGTGGCGATCGCGGTGAACGCGGCCGCGGCCCTCGTGGCGGCGCTGGCGTTCAGCGCCTGGCAGCGCGCCCAGACGCCGGAGCGCGCCGCCGCCGGCTCCCAGCCCGGCGACGTCGAACGCGTCGACGATGTCGGGTACCTGCCGAAAGCCAACACTGAGCTGCGCGGCGGCCCGATCGTGAACGGCCAGCGGGTTTACGACGTCATCTACACGATCGGTCCGGACCATTTCCGCGTCGTACCGAAGGCCAGCGACACACCCGATGCCTGTGTCCTGCTGTTCGGCGATTCGTTCACCTTCGGCGATGGCGTCAAGGACAGCGAGACCTACGCAGCGCAGATCGTGACACAGAGCGGTGGCCGGGTGGCCGCGCAGAATTTCGCCATGAGCGGCTGGGGTCCCCACCAGTTCCTGTCCGGGGTGCAATCGGGCCGCTTCCAGAAAGCGGTGCGCTGCAAGCCAACGGACGCCTATTTCCTGATGATCCCGGAACTGGTGTGGCGCACGGCGGGCTTCACGAACCCGTGGGACACCAACGGGCCACGCTACCGGCTAGACTCCTCCGGCCATCCGGTGCGGGCGGGCGTGCTGGGCGATCTCGATCCGTACAACTGGCGGCGCTGGATCGGGCTCCGGACAATCAGCAAGGGCGATGCGAAGCAACTTGCCATCGCCGTGATCGCCGAGGCGATGGCTGAGCTCAAGCGGCGCTATCCCGGGATTCGCACGAACATCGTCCTCTACCGCGTCGCATCATGGACCAATGTCGACTTCACGGTCGACGACCTGGTGCAGCTCGAATACGACCTCCACCAGGCCGGCCTGACGCCGATTCCGCTGGAAGCCATAATCCCCAACTATCGCTTCGCGATGCAGGACTACGTCGTGCACCCGGCGGACTCCCATCCCAATGCGCGCGCTCATCGCCGCATCGCCCAATTCATCCTTCGCGAAATCCAGGACGAACGCTAGGATCAGGTCGATCGGCATTGCGGCCTGGACCCGTGCTGTCATTGTCACCCCCGTCCTTGCGCCGGA
>CADECW010000230.1 GCA_902825855.1 uncultured Rhodospirillales bacterium
TTCCCATGAGGGTGTCATGCGCGAAACCCCTCCTCGACCGCACGCGCATCGAGGCGGGTCGCCAAACCACCCGCGCCGATGCCAGTCGCCCCGACCTGTACCTATTTCGGACGGTTGGGATTCTTCTCGAACATCTTGGGATCGCCCGACTTGCCCTTGGCTTCCGCTGCCTTCAGCTCGGCGGCTTCCTTGGAATCGAGCGCACGCTTGGCCTCCTGCGCGGCCTCGTCCACCTTGCCCTTCTTCAGGAACTTGGCCGTCGCCTCGTTATAGGACTTGGTGCCACTGTAGCTTCCCTCGCCTTCCAGGCGGTCGTCCTTCTTCGCTTTGTCGTCCATGCAACGCTCCTTGGCTTGTGCAGACCAAGCAACGTGCGCAATCGGGCAAGGTTACGAACGGCTGAGGCCGGATTCCTTGAAATACCGTGCAACCCCGGAATGGAGACGGTCGACTGGCGCCGTGGCAACGGTATTTTTCGCCGTGGTGTCGACCAGTTGCTGCGGCGCGCCACCCTGACGCTCAAGCTCGTGCAACGCCTTGGCCAGGCGGTAGGCCACGGCCTCGTCGAGGCCGGGACGCGCCAGCACGAAGCTCCACGAGCCGACGGACGGGATTGCATCGTTCTGGCCGGGAAAGCTGCCGGCCGCCTGAGTCACCGGCTTCAGGAACGAGTGCTTCGCGAGAATGCGGCTGATCTGGTCGGCGTCGGGCGCCACGAAGCGCCCGCCCTTCTCGCTCTTGGCGACCGTCGTGAATCCCGGCCAGCCCGCGCCGCCGCCCCACAGTGCCGCGACGCGACCGTCGAGCACCATGGCCGGCCCGTCGCCCGCACGCTCGAGATAGATCGGCTGGAAATCCCTGGCGGCATCGAGGCCGAGGCCATCCATGGCATAGCGGCCAAGGATCACGAGACCCGAGCCCTGGGCGCCCCAGGCGATCGGCTTGCCCTTGAGGTCGGCGATCGACCGGTAGGGCGAATCGGCCCGCACCACGAACATTCCGGCGGTCGGATACATCGCGGTGATGATCTTGAGGTTGGCCGGCGGACGGCCGACGCCGGACAACGCTTCGTGCACGACTTCGCCCTGCACCAGAGCGATGTCGAGCGTGCCCGACTCGAGCCGCGGCACGTTCTCCGTGCTGCCCTTGGTGTTGATCGGCTCGATCTCCAAGCCCGGATCGGTGCGGCGCACGCCCTCGATGAAGGCCGCGCCATAGACCGGGAAACCGCCACCGGGTGTCGCGGTGCCGAGGGTGATCTTCACGGGCTGCGCCTGTGCCGGCAGGGCTGCCAGAGCGGCAGCGCCGAGGAGAAAATGTCTGCGATGGGGCATGGCATGTCAGTGGCTGTGGTTGCAGCGATGGACTTCGACCGTGACGTGGCTCAGCCGGGCAAGGTCTGCCAGGCGCATCTTATAGTCCTCGACCGGCAGCGGCGAATCCGACACCAGCGCGACGATGGCGGCGTGGTGGCCCGGACCGACGCGCCAGACATGCAGGTCGGCGATGCGGTCGTCGCCGTGCTCGAGACGGGCGCGGATTGCGGCATCGAGCCCAGCATCGGGCGCGGCGTCGAGCAGCACGGCACCGGCATCCCGCATCAGCCGCCACGACCAGTGGCAGATCACCAACGCGCCGACGATGCCGATCGCGGGATCGAGCCAGGTCCAGCCATGGAACCAGGCTGCCAACAGCCCCGCGATCGCCAGCACCGAGGTCAGCGCGTCGGCCATGACATGGAAGAACGCGGCGCGCAGGTTGTGGTCCTGGTCGTGATGATGGTCGTCGTGATCGTGGCCGTGATCATGGCCGTGATGATGTCTGCTATCGTGCCCGGCACCGAGGATCCAGGCGCTCAGCAGATTGACTGCGAGGCCGACTGCAGCGATCACGGTCGCCTCGGCATAGTGGATCGGTACGGGCTGGAAGACCCGCACCACCGATTCGTAGCCGATCAAGAGAGCGACAAGCGCCAGCAGGACGGCGCTCGCGAACCCCGCGAGGTCGCCGAGCTTGCCGGTGCCGAAGGCGAAGCGCGGATCCCGCGCGTGGCGGCGGGCAAAGCGATAGGCGAAAGCGGCGATGGCGAGCGCACCGGCATGGGTCGACATGTGCCAGCCATCGGCCAGCAGCGCCATCGAGCCGAACAGTGTGCCGCCGGCGATCTCGGCGATCATCATCGTGGCGGTCAGGCCGACCACCAGCCAGGTGCGCCGTTCGTTGCGTTGGTGCGCGGCGCCCAGGAAGACGTGGTCGTGGCGCCAGTCGTCGAGCGTGTGGCTGTGCATGGACCCTACTTCTCGAGATATGGCTCGACCTTGCCGGTGAGCTTGATGGTCAGCGGATTGCCCTTGCGGTCGACCGTCTTGCCGACAGCGACGCGGATCCAGCCCTCGCTGACGCAGTATTCCTCGACGTTGGTCTTCTCCTGGCCGTCGAACCTGATGCCGACGCCGCGCGTCAGCAGCGCTTCGTCGTAGTACGGGCTCTTGGGATTGGTCGAAAGGCGGTCGGGGAGCTGGGGCGATGATGTGTCGGTCATGAGCCGAGTATATCAGCGCCCGGTGTCAGGTCACTGTAATGGGACCGGAGCAGCTTTGCTCACCCATGCTGCATCACTCTCATGGTTTTACCGCAAGCCTTCTCTTGGCCCTGGCTGTCGCCGCGTGCGTAGAAAGTCCCTACCGGGCATCGAACTACCAGGAGGTCAAGGGCGACAGCTCGTCGGTGATTGTCACCCGCACAAGGAACGAGGCCGAAGGGCGCCCGCTGGCCGAGGACTATTGCCGTGCGCAAGGTGCCGCGGCCCGCTTCAAAGGGATCGTGCAGTATCGCACCAAGCGCGAGACCACGAAGGGAGCGTCGTTCGAATGCTATGAACCCTCCGCCTCCTCTGGCGGCGGCACATGACCGAGCGAGGCGAGCAGCCCGAGATCATGCCTCCTTGGAATACTTCTCGTAGAGCGCCGTGGCATTGTCCCAGCGGATCGCCTGCATGACGGCGTCGACATAGGCCGCCGTCTTCGCGCCATAGTCCATGGCGTAGGCGTGCTCGAACATGTCGAGGGCGAGGAGCGGCCGGCCGCCGGCCAGCGTCATGGTGTGGTCGGCCGCCCAGGTGTTGATCAAGCGCTTGTCGTGCGGCGACCACGCGAGCAGCACCCAGCCCGAGCCACCGCCCAGCGCCCTGCCCATGGCGGTAAACTCCGCCTTCCAACGTGCAACGCTGCCGAAATCGCGCGTCATCGCCTCGGCCAGGGCGCCTTTGGGTTCGCCCTCGCCGCCCAGGCCGTCGAAATAGAGCTCGTGGATGATCATGGAGTTGGCGGCGATCAGCTCCTCGCGCTTCAGGCCGTTGACGACGAAGACCGGGGCCGTCGCTATGTCGAGGCCGGCGAGTTGGGCGGTGATGGCGTTCAGCCGCTTCACCGCGCCGGAGTAGTTGTTCTCCCAATGGCTGACGAGGAGCTTCTCGGACAGGCCCTTTATCTTCGCCGGGTCGAAAGGCAGCTTCTTGATCGCGTACTCGACCGTGGGCGGCGCTGCCTGCGCCAGGGCTCTCGTAGTGCCGGCAGCCATGACGAGGCCGGCGGCGATGCCGATGAAGTGACGGCGGTCTTGCACGATGGTCATACAAACCTCCTTCTGCGGCAGTGAGGATCGGTCGTATCTCCGTTCAGACGGCTCCCCTTCAGACGGCTCCGAGTGCGAGGTGGTAGATCATTCCCGCCAGCGCGCTCGCGAGCAGCACCGGTATCATCCCGAGCTTGAAGCGGAAGATCGCGACGGCCGAGGCGGCCGCCAGCACGGCCGACGGGACGTCGATCGACGACAGGATGGGCGCGCTGAAGCTCGCGCCAAGGATCGTCAGAGGCACCAGCTTGGCGAACAGCACGTGCAGCGCAAACCACACCGCGAGGTTCAGGATCACGCCCACCACCGCGGCCGTGATGGCGCCGAGCGCCGCCCCCAGCGCCTTGTTCGAGCGCAGCGCCTCGACGAAGGGCGCGCCGAAGAAGATCCAGAGGAAGCACGGCACGAACGTGACCCAGGTCGTGAGCAGGCCCCCCAGCGTCGCGGCCAGCAACGGCGGCAGCGTACCGGGCTCGCGCCATGCTCCCAGGAAGCCTACGAACTGCGTGACCATGATCAGCGGGCCGGGCGTCGTTTCGGCCATGCCGAGGCCATCGAGCATCTCGCCCGGCTTGACCCAATGATAGTGCTCGACCGCTTGTTGGGCGACGTAAGCCAGCACGGCGTAGGCGCCGCCGAACGTGACGACGGCCATCTTGCTGAAGAAGATTGCGATCTGGGTGAAGACGTTGTCGCCACCAAGCCCGACATAGAGGGCGGCGATCGGCACCAGCCAGAGCGCCAGGAACACCGTTGCGATCGACAGCGACCAGCGCAGGTTGGGCCGGGCGTGGGCGGGCGTCTCCTCGCCCAGCAGCGAATCGCGGTCCGCGACCTGCCTGTCACCGACCTTGCCGTGGCCGCCGGCGCTCAGAAAAGGCTGTACGCCAGCTCGGCCGGCGACATAGCCGATCGCGGCGGCACCGAACACGATGATGGGGAACGGTATGTCGTAGAAGAAGATCGCGATGAACGACACTGCAGCCAGCGCCACCATGACGTTGTTCCTGAGCGCACGCCGGCCGACACGCAGCACCGCTTCCACGACGATCACCAGCACGGCGGCCTTGAGGCCAAAGAACAGGCCCTCGATCGCGGGCACCTTGCCGAACAGCACGTAGATCCAGCTCAGCGCCATGATGGCGAGCAGGCCGGGCAGAACGAACAGCGTGCCCGCGAACAGCCCGCCTTTTGTCCTGTGCATCAGCCAGCCGATGTAGATCGCGAGCTGCTGCGCCTCCGGCCCCGGCAGGAGCGTGCAGTAGTTGAGTGCCTGGAGGAAGCGGTTCTCGCCGATCCACTTCTTCTCCTCGACGATGATGCGATGCATTACCGCGATCTGCCCGGCCGGGCCACCGAAGGACAGCGCGGCGACCCGCGCCCACACCTTCATGGCCTCGCTGAACGCCACGCCGTGGCTCGGCACGTCATGGCCCCTGGCGTCGGCAATCGCACTCATCGTCCCCTCTCCGGACCGGCGGTCTTGAAATATTCGTAGAGATCATCGAGCACCGCGGCGCCGCGGGCGAGGCGCTGCTCGTCGTCGCGATGGGCAGCGGCGATGCCCGACATGACGGTACGGATGCCCGCCGTCTCCTCGCGGCCGAACTTGCCGTCCTTGAGGTCGATGTCGTGGATGATCTCGCCGATGGCGGCGAGCGCCGCGTCGTCGAGACCGGCGCGCTGCAGCAGCACCTCGAAGGTGCAGCGGTCGCCCTCGTGAGTGTACTCGCCCTCGAACATATCGAAGCGCACCTCGTTGGCCCGCGGCGCGTAGCTGCGGCCGGGCACGAACTTGAAGCGCGCAGCCGGATCGATGAAGCGGCGAACCAGCCAGGCCGACGCGATGCGATCGATCTGCACGTGCTCGCGGGTCACCCAGATCCTGCTGTCAGCCGACGGCGCGGCCGGCGCGCCCTGTTGCGGGGTCATGGCTTTGCTCCCTTGGCTCAGATGGTCTTCCAGGCGGACGATCGGCTGCTCGGCAGCGTCGCGCCCATCCGCATCGAAGAAGTCGATGGCGGCGATCTCGCTCAGCTGCTTGCGCAGCCGCGCCGTCTGGTTGGCGATGTCGGCGAGCTCTCCAGCGCTGATGGCCTCGTCGAGGCGGCCCGAGAGCGCGCGTGCCTCTCCGGCCACCTTGTCATAGTCCTCGTTGCGGGCGGCGATGAACATCTGGCGAAGCTCGGCATCTCCCAGGCCTTCGACGAGCTCGGCCTCGCAGACGAAAGCCTCGCCACCCAGGTCGTCGATCTCGCGCGCCAGCCAGGCGAAGTCCTCCTGGGTTTCCTCGCTGGAGGGCAGCGCATACACGGCGTTCTTGACGATCACCGCTCCCAGCGCCTGCAGACGCCGCCACACCTTTACCCGCGCATAGGCGGGCTTGGCCGG
>CADECW010000231.1 GCA_902825855.1 uncultured Rhodospirillales bacterium
GCCGCCCGATTGGACCGGAGTCTATGTCGCCAAGGAAAAATGACGCCGAACGAATCGAGCGGCGCAGTCGGACTGCAGGCGGGTCGGACGGCGAGTAGCTGCCGGGCGCCAGCTCGAATCCTGCTGCTGGGCGATCTGGTGTCGCGAACCCAACCGATCCCAGGCGAAAACCCGGCAAAAGGGCAGAAAAAACAACCTTTTTGCGCAAAGGTGCTGCCCTTCGGACGGGTACCGGAGAGTTGCATGCTTTGCAATTTGTCGAGTACGCTGGCGGTCGAGTGTTTGTTGGTGTGGGTGCGAGGCAAGGTCGAACTGGACAAACCTCATGGGGGAACACTTGCGGTACTCGATGGTACTTGTCTTGTTGGCGGCGGCGGCATTGGCTGCTTGCCAGCAACCGAACGATGCTCAGCTGCAACGTGAGTACGATGCGGCTTTCCAGAAGATGCTCGACGATCCTGGAAACATGGACGCCCTGCTGGAATATTCGAAAGTTGCAACCCGGACCGGCGACTACGAAGGCGCCATCTCCGCGCTGGAACGCACATTGCTGATCAGTCCCGATGTGCCTCAAGTGCAGATCGAACTCGCGGTTTTGTACTATCGGATCAAGTCTTACAGTGTGGCGGATGCCTACCTTCAGAGAGCACTCCAGTCGCCGGCGTTGACGCCTGAGTTGCGCAAGGCTGCCGAGCAGATGTTGGCAAAGTCGCCGACGCGGGGATCGAGGAAGACTACGTGAACACGACGGGACACGTGACCGCGATCCGTCGATGCTCACGCCGCCGCCGCTAGTCGGCAGAAGCAAGAGGAGCGGATCGGCACGTCAGCCCAGGCAGTGGCAATCTCCAGCCGCTGGCGGATGATCGCGGCTTCGGCGTGCTTGCCGAGCCGCACCAGGCATTCATGGAATCCATGCAGGCTCCAGACATTCTCCGGGTGTTGGCAGGCGCGCGGCAGTTCGGGATCGAGCCCAAGATCCGCGCGATAGGTCGCTTCAGCCTCCTCGACTCGGCCCTGCTCCAATAGCAGCGCGCCCAGCGCATGGCGCGTCGGCTGCATCCAGCCCCATGGCTCGTCGTAGGGCAGGTTGTCGTCTAGCTCGACCGACCGCCGCAGGTGACCGAATGCCGCCTCGAAGTGCCCTTTGCGGTAGGCGAGCTCACCCTTCAGCATCTCTGCCGCAATGGTGAGGATGTCGAGGCACGTGTTGTTGAACAGGTAGCGAGTGGGTGGCACGCGCGCGACCGCTGTCTCGAAACGATGGGCCTCCTCATCTGCCGACTTGACGTTTCCTTGCGTGGCATACGCGATCGCCTTGGCATAGTGGATCATCGCGGTCGTGACGCAGAACAGGGTCGGATCTTCAGGCAGCGGCGTAGCTATTATGTCCGCCCACCGTCCGAAGCGGATCAGGACGTGCATCTTCATCGGCACGAACCCCTCCAGCCAGTCCGCCATTGGTGGCGACTCGATACGCAGGAGCTGTTCCGGCAAGCTTTCGATCATTGCGTTGGCCGCCTCGAGGGCGGGCTGCAGCTGGCCGAGGAACATCGCGCCGTAAAGTTTGAAGTGATAGTTGTGGCAGCGATAGAGGGAATAGAAGTTGGCTGCGCCTTGTTGCGCCAGGTACTTGGCGTCAGCCGTGATCGCGCGACCATTGCTTTCGACCACGTTGCTGTACCTGCCGCACAGCACATCGATGTGGGTTCCCATGTGCACGAGGTGCCCGGCATCTGGCACGAGATCACGCAGCGCATCGGCAGCCCTCAGCGCCCGCTGCGGCACCGCCGACATTTCCATCAGATGGATGTAGAAATGAAGCAGGCCGGGATGACTCATGCCGCCCGGTTTGCCCAGCGCCGTTTCAAGCACGTTCTGCGCTTCGAGCGTGCTGGCGCCGTCGGCCGGCTTGCCGGTGCGCACATCCCAAAGCTGCCAAGGCGTGCGATTCATAAGGGCTTCCGCAAACAGGGCAGCGACATCGGGATCCTCTCCATGGGCGCGCCACGATTCGCGAAGTCGATCGGCGTAGCGATTGTTCCACGCGACCGTCGCTTCCGGCGTCACCTCGGCCGGATCCTTCGAGGGATACCGTTCGGCCAACGGTCGGATCATCGCCTGTTCAACCGGGCCCACGTGTTCGAGCAGGGCAAGCGCGCGGCGCGTGGCGTCAAAGGCAAGGCCAAGGGATCGTTGAAGGTCGGCCGGATCGAACGCCTTCCATTGCTTGTTGTAGTTCGGACCTGCCGCGTAGGCTATTCCCCACCAAGCCATGGCACAGGTGGGATCACAATCCGCTGCCTTCTGGAAGCAGCGTACAGCTTCTTCGTGGTTGAACCCGTAGCACCAGACCAGGCCCCGATCGAACCAGGTCTGTGCCTCGCTTGACGCGGTGGTGATCGGCCTGCGGTAATCTCCCAGGTCGTAGTAGGTTGTCACTTGAACCTCCCCCTCGTGCATTCGCCGCACGATAGCAGGTCCAATATTGCAAGGCGCCGGCGGATTGGATTGCTGCTGTTCTAGCTGGCGGCATTCTCCTATCCTGTCGCGTCCATTGCCGGCCCCTTACAGGCGGTGGCAGCGCTGCAGGCTGGTCGGCGGTTTCGCGTTGAATCTTGCATTCCATCGCAGATCTGTTGGAGGCAACCGTGAACCTGCACCGACGCGCTCTGGCACTGGGCCTGCTGGGATCCTCGTTCGGTTTTCCAGATGTCTCGGCACAGCAGAGCGTGGTGTTTTTCCGCATCGGTACCGGCGGTCAACTCGGAACGTATTTTCCAGTGGGTGGCTTGATTGCCAACTCGATATCGAACCCGCCTGGTTCGCGGGCGTGCAGTGACGGCGGCTCCTGCGGCGTACCGGGCATGATCGCTACGGCGGTGGCCACCGATGGATCTGCTGCCAATGTTGCGGCCATCGCATTGGGGCGGATGCAGTCCGCCTTCATCCAATCCGATGTCGCCTATTGGGCTTATACCGGCACGGGACTTTACGAGGGCCGGCCAAAGGTGGAGGAGCTTCGCGCCATTGCGACCCTCTATCCGGAAAGCGTCCAGGTCGTCGTCCGGAAAGGGTCGGGTATCTCTGCGATCAGCGACCTCAAGGGCAAGCGCGTATCGCTCGATGAGCGCGGCTCAGGTACCTTGATCGATGCCGGCGTGATTCTGGCCGCCTACGGCCTCTCGGAGAACGACCTGTCCGCGGAATACATGAAGTCCCGTGCTGCGGGGGAGAAGCTGATGGCGGGTAACTTGGATGCGTTCTTCAGCGTTTCAGGTTGGCCGGAAGGTGGCATCGCCGAACTTGCTGCTGCTTCGGATGTCGACCTGATTCCGATTGCCGGCAAGGAGGCGGGCGCGTTGCTCGATCAATACAGCTTTTTCTCTTCGGATGTTATTCCCGGCGACGTTTACAGGGGGGTGGCGGAGACGAAGACGATCAGTGTCAATGCCATCTGGGCCACCTCGAGCAAGGTGCCGGACGATCTGATCTACAACGTCACCGCGTCGTTGTGGCACCCGACCACGAGGAAGCTGCTCGATTCGGGTCATGTGAAGGGCCGGTCGATCAAGATCGAAGCGGCCGTCAAGGGACTCGGAATACCGCTGCATCCGGGAGCCGACAGATTCTACAAAGAAAGACAAGCAAAGTAGACGGGGTCGAGAATCATCCTGCTCCCCTGTGCCAAACTCTAAATGACGACGATGTCCTGAGCGGTCAGGGTTTGCCCGGGTGTTAGGAGCACCACTCCAACCAGCGGGGTCGCTCCATTGCCGTCTGCATCATACGACAGGAGGCCTGACGACTGGTCATATACCAAGCGATGGCTCGCGTTCTCGGCGACGGTGCCTTGCACGAAGGCACTGGAGGCCAAGTTGCCGACCGACAAGGCGCCAAACGCCGACTTGGCGAGCATCAGTTTGTCGCTGCCGCGGGCGAAGTCCGTGATCCTGTCGAGATTGGAAGGGCCGGGGGCAAGATTGAAGACGAAGTTGTCGGCGCCTGTGCCGCCCGTCAGCAGATCGTTGCCGGCACCACCGGTGATGCGATCCTGTCCGTTTCCTCCCGATATCACGTCAGAACCGGTGCTGCCAGACAACGTGTCCGCGCCGGTGCTGCCCAGCATGGCCCTGCTCAGACCTTTGCCCTCGTTGCCTGCCAGATCAGTCGCGATGACGCCATAGTTGTGAGTGACAGAAGACGCCGCGTTGGCCGTGAAGCTCCAACGTCCGTCGCTGGCGGTCGAGGCAAAGCCCAACCATGTGTTGCCGTCGTAGACCGACAGTGTATCGCCTGCTCCGCTTGTGCCCGACAAGGTCGCCTTGCCGTTGGCTTGGGAGATGGCCGTGAAAGCAGGGTTGGGCGCTGCCCTGTCGAGGGTGAAAAGGAGCGACGCCGAACCGCTGATACCGGCAAGGTTGGTCTCGGTGGCCACGATCGAATGCTGACCGTCGGCAAGCCCGGTCGGCGCGAATGTCCAGGCCCCGCTCGCACTGGCGATTGCAAAGGATGCTAGCGCGGTACCGTCGATCGTAAGGTGAATGGTCGCCCCTGGATCAGCCGTGCCGGAGAGCGACGGATTGGAGGTGATGAAGTCGCTCGCCGATGTGCCGGTGTCCTTGGTGAGTTGTGCGGTGACGACTGGTGCAGGTGCCGGTGGGGGTGGAGTGCTCCCCCCGATCGTCGGCTGAACTCCCGCGACTTTGCCGTCATTGCCGGCGAGGTCCGTCGCGATCACACCATAACTGTGGCTTTGCGTGGCCGATGCGGCTGCCACGAAGTTCCAGCCACCGTTGCTTCCGGCGGTCGCGAAACCGAGCCACGTGCCGCCATCGTAGACTGAAAGCTGGTCGCCGGCGCTGCTGGTGCCCGTAAGGGTAACCTGGCCGCTGGCGATGATCGCGCTTGTGATCGTGGGGACGGGAGCTGTCCGGTCGAGAGTGAACGTGAGCGATGCGCTGCCGGTAGCGCCGCCCGCGTTGGTCTGGCTGGCCACGATCGTGTGCAGACCATCGGTCAGTCCCGTTGGAGTGAACGTCCAATCGCCGTTGCTGTTGGTCGTGACGGTCTGGGTGCTTGCCTGTCCATCGACGGTGAAGCGAACGATGGAATTGGCATCGCCAGTGCCTTTGATGCCGCCGTTCCAGGTGATGCGATCGCTCGAGGAGGCGCCTGTATCCGAGACCAGCGCCGCGGACACTGTTGGAGGAACCACCGGCGGTGGTGGCTGGGACCCGCCTGAGGTGTCCACCTTGAGGATGCCCGTGGGATTGTAGTTGCTTGCGGACGAGGTATTGGCATCGTTGGCGGCGGCATCCTTGATGCTGCCGCCATTGAGATTGAGGCCGGTGACGGAAAGGTCGGTAGCCGTCTGCCCTGCCGTCACGGTATGGCTGAAGCTGAGCGTGCTGCTGCCCGAGCCGCCGACATAGGTAGCTGTGCCTCCCGAGTTCAGCGACAGGCTCGGCGTACCACTTACCAGGACCGCTTCGTTCATGGTTACGGCGAACGTTGCTGTCCCACCCGTGCCCAGCGTGCCGTTGCCAGCCGTGATACCTGGACCGCTGGTCGCGATCGACGCGACGGCTGGGGCCAGCGTGTCGACCTTGAGGACTCCCGCTGGGTTGGCCAGCGCGCCTGAAAGCACGGCGGAATTGCCAGCAGAGTCTTTGATGGTGGCTCCGTTCAGGCTGAAGGCCACCACAGCGAGATCGGCCGCATTCTGGCCGGCCTGCACCGTGTGGCTGAAGGTGAGGGCGGTGGTGCCCGAGCCACCGACGTAGGTAGCGGTGCCCCCGTCATTGAGCTGCAGCGAGGGTGTGCCTCCCGCGACTGCGACTCCTTCGCTGAAGGTCGCGGTGAATGTCACGGTCTTGCCCGCGCCCAGGTTGCCCGCGCCCGCGGTGATATCCGGGCCCGATGTCGTGGTCGAGATGATCGCTGGCACCGTCGTATCTACCGGCGGAGGCGGAGCCGCCGTCTGGTCGACCAGGCCATTCATCGCGATGCCTTG
>CADECW010000232.1 GCA_902825855.1 uncultured Rhodospirillales bacterium
TCGTCCCGATGTTGCAGTGCGGCTTGTTCCGCTCAAACTTCGCCTTAGACATGGTGTCGCGACCCTCTGATGCATTCCACCGACATACGCCTTCAAACTGGAGCGGGTGAAGGGAATCGAACCCTCGTCATAAGCTTGGAAGGCTTCTGCTCTACCATTGAGCTACACCCGCAACTCCTGAACAGGGCTACCAAACGCCACGCGTCCTGGGCCGCGTTGGTGGAGGGGGAAGGATTCGAACCTTCGTAGACGCGAAGTCGGCAGATTTACAGTCTGCTGCCATTGACCGCTCGGCCACCCCTCCGAACCTGCGGCAAACGCGGCGCGAGATAAGCCTGTTCAGCCCGTGAAACGGGCGCGCGTTGCTCGCAAATCCAATGGGTTACGTCAAGGGCAAATCCCCTTATACAGGCGCCCCATGCGCAACCGACCACCTCGCCCGAGACGGCAGACCCGTGGCGGACACCAGTCGGCGTGGATTTTCGGCCGCCATGCCGTGCTCGCCGCCCTTGCCAATCCCGAGCGCCGGATCGAGCGCGTCATGGCCACCAAGGAGGCGGCCGAGCGCCACGCTGCCGAGCTGGGAAACAAGATCGAGCTGCTTTCCCGTGACGATCTCAGCCACCGCCTGCCCGCTGGCGCCGTGCATCAAGGGCTTGCAGTCCTTGTGGCTCCTCTGGAGGAGCCGCAGCTCGAGGATGTTCTCGCCCGCTGCGGCGACAATGCCCTGGTGCTCGCCCTCGACCAGGTCACCGATCCACACAATGTCGGCGCAATCCTGCGCAGCGCCGCGGCTTTCGGCGTGGCCGGCCTGATCGTCACCGAACGCCATGCCCCGGCCGACACCGGCGTGCTGGCCAAGGCTGCTTCGGGCGCACTGGAAATCGTCCCCCTGGTGCGCGCCGTTAACCTGGCGCGCACCTTGGAGCAGTTGAAGGAAGCCGGCTTCTGGCTCTACGGACTGGACGACGGCGGCGACACTACCATCGCCGATCTCGACCTGGGCGGGCGTGCCGGCTTCGTCCTTGGCGCCGAAGGCGAAGGCCTGCGTCGGCTGACCACGGAAAAATGCGACCGGCTCGTGACGATTCCGACGGATCGACGGCTCGCCGCGCTCAACGTCTCCAACGCAGCGGCCGTCGCGGGCTATGAATGGGCGCGACGGCACAGCAGGAAGCGCCCGGTTGAGCACCCTTGACCGAGCGAGGGTTCGTCTGATGCCCGTACCGCGCATCAACTTTTCATAGAGGGCGACATATTCCGTCGCCATGCGCCGAGCGGTGAAACGGCGCTCGAAGCAGGCGCGCACTTCGCGCCGGTCGATCTCGCCCAGCCGCCCGATGGCGCGCACGGCTCCCTCCTCGTCGTCGACGACGAAGCCGGTGACGCCCTCGTCGATCACCTCCGGTACCGAGCCGTGACGAAATGCGATGACCGGCGTGCCGCATGCCATGGCCTCGATCATCACGAGGCCGAACGGCTCGGGCCAGTCGATTGGAAACAACAACGCGGCGGCTTCGGCCAGGAATTTCTCCTTGGTCCGGTCGTTGACCTCGCCGCGACCCTTTCGCCCTGCAGCGCGTTGTGGATCTTCTTGGTGCAACTGAAGAAAGCCGGCGTTCCCTGGATCTGGCGCCAACCGGTTTCGATGCCGAGGGCATTCATCATCAGGGTGAGCGGCGTCAGGATCTCCGAGACTCCGCCGCCATAGAACGTCGAATTGACGTGGATGACATGAGCGTCGCAAACCCGATCCGCCTTCTTGAAGATCCGGCTGGCGGCCGCCTGCCCAATCAGCGGCTCGTACTGTTCCAGCGGATGCAGGCCTAAAGTGGCCTTGTCGAGGGCCGCAATTCCCACGGTCATCGCTGTCTGCCTTCCCAAGGTACCTCATGGAATGTGGATAAGGAGTGGGCCTCCCGAGGTTGCTTGTCGGCTCAAGCGATGGCTTGGCCAAGGCGACAGAAATCCCTAAAAGGGCACGCAACGCCGGGTTAGCACAGCGGTAGTGCAGCGGTTTTGTAAACCGAAGGTCGGGGGTTCAAATCCCTCACCCGGCACCACTATCGACCTTGAGAAGGCCCGTTAAACCGGGCCTTTTTCTATTTCTCAGGTTTCCCCATCATTTCGCGAAATTGACTGAGTTGTCTTTCGCACTGGTGCATGAGAGGTCGTCTGCCATCACTCAAGATCACGCCCGTTGTCCGCTTCCTCCCGATGCCGCTCGCCGTGCCCTCGGGAATCGCACCGTGAACTCGGCGAACTGGCCGACCTCGCTCTCGACCTCGATCGAGCCGCCGTGCTGTTGTGTGATTATGTCGTAGCTGATCGACAGACCAAGGCCGGTGCCCTCACCCGTCGGCTTGGTGGTGAAGAAAGGCTGGAACAGCTTGTCCCGCACTTCGGGTGCAATGCCGATGCCGTTGTCGCGTACCCGGACTTCCACCGCCTCACCCAAGTCGCGCGTCGACACTCTGAGCGTAGGCTGGTAGGTGTCGGCCTTGTCCTCAGCTTTGCGCATTCGGGTTGCATAGAAACCGTTGCCGAACAGGTTTAGGAATACGCGCGTGATGTCCTGCGGGACCACGTCGATCGGCGCTAGCGCCTCACCGAACTCGCGGTCGAGGGTCACGTTAAAGTTCTGATCTTGCGCCCGCGCGCCGTGATAGGCGAGATTAAGCGCCTCCTCGACAAGACTATTGATGTTGCTGGTCTGCCAATCGCCGCTACCACCGCGCGAATGGGCCAGCATGCTTTTGACGATGCCGTCGGCGCGCCTGCCGTGTTCAACGATCTTGGCCAGATTGCCGCTGAGCAGGTCCATGGTGTCCTGCAGTTCTGCGCGCTTACCGTCGTCAGGTTCAGCCAGCACCGCCTCGACGCCCTGCTTCAGTTCCTCAATCAGCTCGCTTGAGAGGCCGGCGAAGTTGTTCACGAAGTTCAGGGGATTCTTGATCTCGTGGGCAATGCCGGCAGTCAGCTGGCCGAGCGAGGCCATCTTCTCAGCCTGGATCAAATTGGCCTGGGCAGCCTTCAACCGTTCCAAAGAATCACGCAATTCGGTAAACAGGCGCACGTTCTGAATGGCGATCACGGCTTGAGCTGCGAACGTGGTCAAAAGATCGATCTGAGCCTGGGGCGTGGTTCCCGGCTCTCGCCAGGCCACAACAATCGCGCCGATCGGCTTGCCATTGCGCAGCATTGGCACCCCGAACATGCGCCGGTGGTCGGCATGCGACATATGGCTTTGGTCGTACTGGTTGTCCGACAGGATATTTTCGATGTGCTGCGCGCGGCCGCCCGTGATTACTCGTGTGGATAGGACCGATGAGTCCTCGGGCCTAACGGGATACTTGCTGCGAACGTCCTTTTCCACTTCCGCAGAGAAACCATGAAGCGCCGCTATGTGCACCCATTCCCCATCATACTGCACAACGCCGCAAAACACCGCGCCACACAGTTGATGCGCATTCCGCGCGATGGCTTCGAAAACAGGACCCGCGTCGGTGGGTGACCGCGAGATCACACCAAGCATATCCGCCGTCGCTGTCTGGCGCTCCAGTGCGGCCTCTGCTGCGTCGCGCGCGGCAGCGATCTCGGCCTCTGTCTTCTTGCGCTCGGTGATGTCGGAATAGATCAGCACCGCGCCGCCGTCAGGGATGGGATTGTTGCGCACCTCAATGGTCCGTCCATCTGGTCGGGTGCGTTCGGTCGACCAAGGCAAAGAAGCGCGCTCCCGATAGCGAGCGACTTCCTCCTCCGCATTGCCATGCCCTACTTCCCCACGCCCAACAAGCAGACGGACGTAGTCGTCAAGGCTGGGACGGCCGACCAAGAATGAATCCGGTACGTCAAGCAGTTCCTGGAAATTACGATTCCACGAACCGATGCGCAGGTCGGCGTCGAACATCACTACGCCGTCCCCCATGTTTTCAAAAGTTACCGAGAGCTCCTGCTCGCGCCGGGTCAATTCACCCAGCAGGCGGGCATTCTCCATGGCAATGACGGCCTGGTCGGCGAATGTTTTGACTAGAGCAATCTGACGAACCGAAAACGGCTCAATTTTTACTCGCGTCAACACTATCACACCCACCACCTGCTCGTTCTGCATCAATGGAACGCCGAGCATGGTCTTCACACGGCCAATGGCCAAGGCTTCGGGCATCTCGTATTCAGAATCCTGACTGGGGTCCTCCATCTGCACAACCTTCGCCTCGACAGCCGTGCGGCCAATCAACGTCGTCCGATCGATAGCAAAAAGTCGGGTCCTGAGAATTTCATTCATCTCCGGAACGGCTTGCCTGCTAAGCGCATACCGGAATACTTCACCCGATCGGATCGCTATGCCGCCGTTTTCGGCGGCGCACAGGCGCTTTGCAGCCGCCAAAATTGTTTCGAACGCTGGCTGCACATCGCTCGTGGAGCGGCTGATTACTTCCAGCAACTCGCTGATCGCAGTCTGGTACTCAAGCGACTCAGTAAGATCGTCTGTCCGCTGCCGCAGCTCGCCCAGCAACCGGGCGTTCTCCATTGCAATGACTGCCTGATCGGCAAAGTTCTGCAGCAACGCAATCTGTCTTTCCGAAAATGGCCGAACCTCACGTCGCCAGATAACCATGACCCCAAGCAACACATCGTCCTTGCGAAGGCCTACGCAAAGCTGGGTCCGCGCACCTCCCTGTTCAACAAGGAGGCGCCGCCCCGGGTCCCCTGACTTGTAAACATCCTCAGCCGCGCTATCCAAGATGTGTACGATCGATTCCCCTTGCGCAACGCGGCCCGCGCCCGAGTGGGGGTGAGCAGTGATGGGTCCTTCTTGCACATAGCCCACGTTGCGCTTGGCCATCATCCAGTAATGCTGGCCATCATAAGTGTTGAAGTTGCCAGCATCGGCTTTGCATAGACGCGTCGCTTTATCGAGCATGGCCTCGAACACCGGCACGAGGTCATTGGGTGAAGAGTTGATGACTTTCAATATCTCTGCGGTTGCCGTCTGCTGATCAAGAGACTCGTGCAGTTCGCCGAACAGCCGCGCATTCTCCATCGCGATGACCGCCTGTGCAGCGAAGCTTTCGATCAACGTGATCTGTCTCTCGGAATACGGGCGAACTTCACGCCGTTGGGCGCTGAAGTATCCAAGGAATGTATTCTCCTTGCGCAGGGGGACCAGCAAGACCGTGCGGATACCGGCCACATTTATAGCCGTGAGACGTATCGCATCTTCCAGTCCCGGTGTGGACACCGCTGCCACGTCGGGAATGTGGATGTGGCGCTCGCCATTCGCCAGCCGTGCGTACATGCTAGCTTCCGCACCGTAAGGCTGACGAACCAGCGCTGCGTACTCCGGGGGGTAGTTATGGGTCGCGACTGCACGGAATCGCTCTCCCTCGTAGACCGACAAACAACCCAGATCCGCGCCGCAGATCCTATGCGCCTGCTCTAGGATCGCGTCGAACACCAGCGTGAGGTCACCGCGCGAGGAATTGATGATGCCGAGGACCTCCGCGAGAGCAGTCGTTTGAGCCTCGATCTCCTCGCGCTCGGCCCGCACCTCAGCGAGCCGCCGTTGAAGGTCGGCAATGGTTTGTTGAAGATCAGCCGAGCCACCGTCTGTTGTCGGGCTCATTTCCCACCTCGCTCGGGCGTGCTGACCTCCCGATCTGGAGAATTGAAGATAGGGCGACTGCCCCTTGGCGCCAAGCGAACATGAACTGATCCCATCGCGGGTTGACGGTGACGTGGCATCCGATTGCGACAGAGAGGTGACGTTACGGTTGCTCATGACCGGCCCGTGGCCTTACAAGCCCTTCACCTTCCGAGCCCTGCAGAAGACGTTCGGCCCTATGTGGGTCCGTTGCGACATTTGCCGGCGATACGCCACTCTGCGACTTACGGGCCCACTCGATGTGGACTATCGCACCAAGCGGTTTAGCTGCTCGCGGTGTGGCGCCGAGGCCTGGGTGT
>CADECW010000233.1 GCA_902825855.1 uncultured Rhodospirillales bacterium
AGGGCATCGCTGCAGCGGCTCCTCTCATATCCACCGGACACGGCCGGGAGCTTAATGACTACTGAGTTCGTGAGCGTTCCCGCCAGCTGGACGGTCGAAGAAACGCTCCAGCACGTTCGCAACGTTGAGCGCACCCGTGAGACCATTTACGCTATCTATGTTCTTGATCCGTCAACGAGTGTGCTGCTTCGGGCGGCCAGTTTGCGGCGGCTGATCACCGGTGAACCCGCTGCTTCGATCCTTTCTGTTTCCGCGGATCTCAACCCCATCGCGGTCTCGCCCATGATGGATCGAGAGGAGGTCGCCCGGCTCATTGCGAAATACGACCTTCTCGCCGTACCGGTGCTTGACGACGCAGGACATGTTCTCGGCATTGTCACCGTTGACGACGTCATCGACGCTATGATCGAGGAGAGCACGGAGGACGTGCAAAAGTTAGGAGGCATGGAGGCGCTCGACCGCCGCTACATGGAGATCGGCTTCCTTGAGATGCTTCGCAAGCGGGGTGGTTGGCTCACCGCCCTCTTCCTGGGTGAAATGCTGACGGCCAGTGCAATGCAGCATTACGAGTCTGAACTTGCCAAGGCGCTCGTGCTGATCCTGTTTATTCCACTCGTGATGAGTTCCGGCGGAAACTCGGGCGCACAGGCGACCTCGCTCATCATACGTGCGCTCGCGTTGCAGGAACTGCGGCTTGCCGACTGGTGGCGCGTCGCTTTACGAGAACTGCCGACGGGCGTCGCGCTCGGCGCGATCCTCGGCGTAATCGGTATGACCCGGATCGCGCTCTGGCAGCTTGGCGGTTTTTATGACTACGGCGAACATTGGCGCCTCGTTGCCCTGACGATCGGTGCCGCCTTGGTCAGCATCGTGACTTTCGGCTCGCTCGCCGGCTCGATGCTACCCTTGGTCATGAAAGCGCTCCGTTTCGATCCGGCTACCGCCTCTGCGCCCTTCGTAGCGACGCTCGTCGATGTCATGGGGATCGTCATCTATTTCAGCATCGCGCTTCTGTTCCTGACGGGGACACTGCTTTGAACGGCTGTCGACTAGGTGCCTGCTCACATCCTTCCGCGGTTGCTGGAGAGCGGGATTTCCATCATCCCTACCACATGCCGATTATCCTGATGGCAGCATCCGCCGCAATGCCCGAAAGTGCCTGATCGACGGAGGCACTTAGAGTTCCATCGCAACATCAGGGCACGCTTTGAGCCTCCATGCGTGCACGGACGGCGGGCGCCGAGGTGTTCGCGAGCAACATCGCGGATCCTCAGACCATCAGCCAGGTCTATCTCCTGGTGGTGCGGCGCCACCGTATGGCCGTTCCCGAAGCTCGCGGCTAGATGATTCAGCTCTAGCGCCGCCACCTGTGATGCTACGGCCAGATCTCCGTAGTTTCCGAGTCTACCAATGCTGTTCTGCGGTCTGATACGACTCCAGCACTCTTCAGCGGTTCGCCTCGTCGTCTGCAAAGGCGGACTAACGCTGCCGCAGGCTGGTTCTTGACGCCCGCAGCGGTGTGGCACACGTGCCGTCATGCAAAGGAGGTAGACGATGAGCTACGCGACCATTCTGGTTCATTGCGACGCTAGCAAAGCGTCATCACACCGACTGGCCGTGGCGGCGGACTTGGCACAACGCTTTGGCGCGCGTCTTGTCGGCCTTCATGTACGCCGGCATTTCGAGACGCCCGCCTTCTTAGGCAGCGGCTTTGCGGCGGGCGACTTCTTGAAGACTTGCGTGGAGGTCGACGAGAGCGAGGCGTCGGCGGCTTTCACCAAGGCCACCCAGAGCAAGGAGCTGGCCACCGAGTGGCGGTCGGTCGACGGCTATGTCGACAGCGAACTTGCCGCGCAGGCCCGTTACGCCGACCTCGTCGTGGTGGGACAGGCCGGCGCCGGGCCGACGACGACACCCCCGGACCTTCCGGAAACCGTGGCGCTCGCGACCGGCCGGCCGGTTCTCGTGATGCCGTTTGTCGGCGCCAAACCGCCGGGCAAGGTCGTACTGCTGTGCTGGAATGCCAGCCGCGAGGCCGCACGTGCCGCGGCTGACGCCCTGCCGTTCCTCAAGGCGGCGCAGAAGGTCATCGTCCTAGTCGTCAATCCCACGGCTTCGGCCGAAGGCCACGGCGCCGAACCTGGCGCCGACGTGGGCACCTGGCTCGCGCGCCACGGCGTGAGGGTCACGGTCCAGCGCGACATGGCGCCGGATGCCGACGTCGGCGGGGTAATCCTGTCGCGCGCGGCCGACCACGGAGCCGATCTCATCGTGATGGGCATCTATGGACATTCCCGGGTGCGCGAGATGGTGCTGGGCGGCGCCAGCCGGACGCTGCTCGCCAGCATGACAGTTCCGGTTTTCATGTCTCACTAGATGGAAAAGGAATTCATAAAGGCGACACTTTTGGCGGAGGCGACGAACTGCCGATCATGTCGGCCTTGGCCTGGATGGTGTTCGCGATCAATGGGCCATCCTTTTCCCGTCGCGTCTTTCATCTGGATCCTCCCGCATCACGACCTCGCGTTTGACCTACTTGAGATGGAAAAGGAAATCAGGCATGCGTGCTCTCCCTTTGGTGCTGCGGCTAGCGGCAATGCTGGGATGCCTGGGTGCAATCGCGGCCTTGGCGGACTGGAAGCTCGAGCAGGACGTCGAGCCGCCAAGTTACGCCGTGATCGAGCCTGAGAACTCCAATCTCAACATCGACGGCGTCGTGCTGGCTTGCGAGGAAGCCGGCGATGCCAGGATCCTCCAGTTCCAGATCTACCTGTCGACTGAGGGCCCGTTGTTGCCCAAGGGGGCCGCGCCGCAACAGCTCAAGGGCGACCCGCGTGCCGAGATCGCGATCGACGGCCGGGTCTTCCCGGTTGATCTCTTGTTTGCCGATACCTACGCGGTGCTGGCTGACGAGACGAACGAGATGTTCCCTCGACTGTCGGAGCACCTGATTGCAGCTATGACGACGGGCAGGATCATGGTCCTGAGCTTCGACCTCCTCGCTGAGCCTGCCGGCCAAACGCCCTCTTTTGATGGCGAGGCGGTGATCGCCCTCCAGCAGGGCGGCGGCAATGCGACCATGTCCGCCGTGCAGCGCTGCCTGCCGATGACCGTTGACGCGGCCAGTCCCGGGCATGATCGTCGCTGCAGTGCCGGTGCCGTTCTGAACACGCGGTAAGGACTTGCTCTCGTCTCGAGCGTCACGGGCGCGCTCCTACGGCTATTGCTCGAGCCGCTGCGCTTGCCTGATGACCGGCATCGTGTCGGCTGCGCGATCCTCGTGGTGATCCTGGGACTTCGCCGCAAGTACCGAATTACGCTACTTCGCGCGCGCGAAGTTCTTTGCGGCGAAATCCCAGTTCACCAGCTGGTCGAGGAAAACGCGGACGAAATCGGGGCGCCGGTTCTGATAATCGAGATAGTAGGCGTGCTCCCAGATGTCGCACGTAAGAAGTGGTACCTGTCCCTGAACGATCGGCGTCATGGCATTGGCCGTCTTGACGATTTTCAGTTTACGCTTGTCGGCGACCAGCCACGCCCAGCCGCTGCCGAACTGCCCCACGGCTGCCTGCTGAAAGAGCTCCTTGAACTTCTCTAAGCCGCCGAAGTCGTGGTCGATGCGTGAGATCAAATCGCCCACTGGCGCACCACCGCCGGCCGGCTTCATGGAGTTCCAGAAGAACGCGTGGTTCCAGACCTGCGCGGCATTGTTGAAGATGCCGGCCTTTGATGTGTCTTTGGCGGTTTCCCTGATGATGGATTCGAGAGATTTGCCAGCCAGGGGCGTGTTCTCGACCAGGCTGTTGAGACTCGTGACGTAGGCGCGATGATGCTTGCCGTGATGGAATTCGAGCGTCTTCGCCGACATGTGCGGCTCGAGCGCTGACTTTGCATAGGGCAGAGGGAGAAGGTCGAATGCCATGGCGCTATCTCTTTCATCTAGGGGAAGCGAGATCGGATCGGTTTGCGGATGTCGAAGTAGATGACGTTGATCGAAGATGGATGGATGTCTGCGGCGAGTGCTCTTTGGCTATCCAGATGCCGCTCGACGAGCCGCTTCCTTGCGCAGGACCTTCATTTCTTCGAACTGCTTGGTGACATCTCGCAAGGTCGCCGCAATTCCAAGAATTCGACCGTGTCGGTCCCGAAATGGGAGAATAGTGAATTCAACTGAAATGCGTGCGCCGTCCTTCCGCAATGCCGGGACCGCGAGCAAGGCGCCTGCGCCATAACGCGTCTTCCCAGTGCGCACCGTTTCCTCATAGCCACCCCAATGGCGTTTCCTTAGATTTTCCGGAATAATAATGTCGAGAGACTTCCCGATGGCTTCTGATGCGGCGAAGCCGAACATCTGCTCCGCGCCCTTGTTCCAGAAGCTGATACGGCCTTCTGCGTCGGCGTAAACGATCGCGTCGGATGTCTCTTGAACTAGAGTCCGATAGAACCGGTCGATATCCGGATTCATGGTGTAAACCTCCTGAAAGTCCAACGACCTCATCGCGAACACGTGCAGCATCTTGCGTCTCGCCTCTAACACCCGCGTCTGCAGCCGATGCTTGCGCCGATCCTGCCGAAGCTAACTCCACAAGCGCGGATGCTAGACGCTGTCGCCTTCGCCTGCCCTGCGGGTGATCATTGCGGCTACGCAATGTCTGCTATCCCGGATCGAAACGCGTTGGTTCCATGCGCCGCGACATTGCGCCTGATTAACAATGCGAACTGGGGCACCAGATTAGAACTAGGACATGATCAGTCTGCGTAGGCGTCGAAGTGTGAACGCAAAGGAGTGCGTCATGTTGTGGACCGCGTCCATGATGAAGGGGTACGTCGTCTCGGGGATCGATGGTCATCACGGGACTGTAAGCGATCTGCTCTTTGACGACGCGAGCTGGAAGATGCGTTGGCTCGTCGTAAGTACGGGCGATTGGTTCCCCAATCACACGGTACTTTTGCCCGTGTCCGCCCTGGAATGTCCTGACCCCGGGCGACGGCAACTTCGCGTCGCCCTAACCGTACAACAGATCCAAGACAGCCCTCATGTCGATGGCGACTTGCCTGTATCGCGGCAGGCAGAGGTGGACTCGGCGCTCCATCATCCGGCGGCCGGGCGGCGTTACGGTTACCGTGTCCTTTCTGTATCGAAGCCCACTGATCCGAATCTCCGCAGCATGGAAGCAGTGATCGGACATCTCGTTCACGCAGTCGATGGGTCAATCGGTCATGTTGATGACTTCCTCATCGACGACGTCGATTGGAGCGTCCGCTTCGTCAAGGTCGACACCAGGAACTGGGGCCCGACACCAAGAGTACTGCTTCCACCGCGCCTCATCCGAGAAATCGATTGGCCGACGCGAGCGGTGCACCTCGATGTCGACCGTCGGGAGATTGAAAATAGATCACTCCACGATCCTGGGGCGGAGACGATACGTGGCGAGCTGCTTCTTGCATGCAAAGACATCAGGTGGGTGAAGGAGTGATGACTCTCGATTGGAGGTAGCAATGCAAAAGACGATCATAGCGAGTGATATCAAGCTGAAGCGAGCATATAGCCCGCCTTCAGCGCGGGATGGTACGCGCATACTGATCGATCGCCTGTGGCCGCGAGGAGTAAGAAAGTCGGACGCTGGCATCGATCGTTGGATCAAGGAGATTGCCCCCAGTACGGCGCTGCGGAAGTGGTTCGGACACGATCCTGCACGTTGGCCGGAATTCCGCCGCCGCTACATGGCCGAGATTCGCGATCATGCCGATCAGCTCACGGAGCTGCGTGCCGCGGCACGCAAGGGTCCGGTCACGCTCGTATTCGCCGCACGTGACGAGCTTCATAACGATGCAGTCGTGCTGAGGGATGTGGTCCTGGGACGGTATGCGAACGCCCCCAAGAAGCGATAAGGGTCACTTGGCGCTGCCTCAGGCCACGAACAGGATTTAAGGGAATGCGCCTTGAGTGCAGCGAAGAAGAGG
>CADECW010000234.1 GCA_902825855.1 uncultured Rhodospirillales bacterium
CTGATCCGCGCCGTGCAGAAGGCTGGGCGAACCGTTGTGTGGTCGTGCGACCCGATGCACGGCAACACGATCTCGGCAGCGGGCGGGCACAAGACGCGCCCCTTCGACCGCGTTGTGGGAGAGGTGGAGCGGTTCTTCGACATCCACCGCGCGGAGGGCACCTATCCCGGCGGCGTGCACATCGAGATGACGGGGCAGAATGTCACCGAATGCATCGGTGGAGCCGGCAACATCTCGGAGGCCGATCTCGCGCGCCAGTACGACACGGGCTGCGATCCGCGCCTCAATGCCGGGCAGTCTCTCGAGCTGGCTTTCCAGCTGGCAGAACGGCTGAAGCACGAGAAGGCCAACGGCAAGCCGGTGGCGAAGCGGGCGGCCGAGTGAGGCGTCGCGGCGTCTACGCGTCGCGTGTTGCGATCACCGCCGCGCCGACCATCAGCGCGCAGGCCGCGCCCAAGGCCCAGGTCGGCTCGGCCAGCCCGAGCAGAACCAGCAAGCCTGTCGAAATGACGGGCGAGGCATAGGCGAGCACGCCGAGCAGGGAGGCATCTCCCTGCTTCATGCCGATGTCCCAGAGCAGGAACGCGGCGCCGACGGGGCCGGCGCCGAGCACCACAAGCGCGATCCATGCGCCCGGTCCCGCAGGGTGCGCCCAGGTCTCAAACAGAGAGCTGCAGACGAAGGCGAGCGCCGCCGTCACGAGGCAGGACACGGCGAGACTTTCGCTTGGCACTTCGGCGAGCAGGCGGGAGGCCACCGAGTAGGTGGACCATACCAGGGCGCAACCGATGGCTAGGCCAAACCCGAGCGTGGTCGAGGTGCTGGCCGCCGCGCTGGCGCCCTTCGACCACACCAGCAGCGCGGCCGCCGTGAGGCCGAGCAAAGCTCCGAGCACGTGATTGATGCGCAGTTTGTTGCCCGGCAGCAGCGCGGCAAACAGGACAATGAACAAAGCCCATAACGAGTTGAGCAGGTGTGCTTCGGCCGGCGGCGCAAGGCGCAGGGCGGCAAAGTAGAGGGCGTGATAGCCGAACAGTCCATACACCCCGAGCGCCAGGGACGCCGGTGTCGGGAGCATGTCACGCATGCGGCCGCGGAGAATGGCAGCCAGCGCTATCACAGATCCGCCGGTGGCGAAGGCAATCGCCGTGGTCTGGAAGGGAGGCAACCCGCCTGACAGCACGGTCAGGCTGGCCAGCGTCGCCCACAACAGTATGGCGCCCAAGCCGAGCGCGGTTGCGCGACCAGATCTCATGCGAATGGTGTTCCCCAGGTCCGCCATCGGTCGCGTTGCGCCGGATACGGCGCAAGCCTTAATGTCAGGGTATGCCGCACGCAATCACCGATACGCTGAAAATTGCCCTGGCCCAGCTGAACCCCACCGTGGGCGATCTTGCCGGCAATGCCAGAAAACTGCGTGCCGCGCGCGCCGAGGCAGCGTCCAAGGGCGCGGATCTCGTGGCGTTCCCTGAGCTTTTCATAACCGGATATCCGCCCGAGGATCTCGTGCGCAAACCGGCATTTGCAGCGGCGGCCCGTAGCGTGGTCGAAGCGCTGGCCGTGGAAACCGCAGATGGCGGCCCCGGGGTGCTGGTGGGTACGATCTGGGTGGAGGACGGGAAGCTCTACAACGCAGCGGCCCTTCTCGATGGCGGCAAGGTGGTCGGCACACGCTTCAAGGTCGAACTGCCGAACTATGGCGTTTTCGACGAGAAGCGCGTGTTCGACGTCGGGCCGATGCCCGGGCCTATCGGGTTTCGCGGCGTCCGCCTCGGTGTGCCGATCTGCGAGGACATCTGGCGCGACGAAGTCACCGAGTGCCTGCAGGAGACGGGGTCAGAGATCCTGATCTCGCCCAACGGGTCGCCGTTCGACTGGCCCAAGCCCGACCAACGCCTCAATGTCGTGGTCGCGCGTGTGAAAGAGACAGGCCTGCCACTCGTCTACCTCAACCAGATCGGCGGACAGGACGAGCTGGTGTTCGACGGTGCCTCGTTCGTGCTGAACTCGGACCTCACGCTGCCGATACAGATGCCCGCGTGGGAAGAGCGTGTGTCGCTGATCGAGATGCGTCGTACGGCGGGCGGTTGGGTTTGCCTTCCGGGCGAGCGCGCCACGATCGAGGAAAAGGACGGGGCCGCCTACCACGCCTGCGTGCTCGGCCTGCGCGACTATGTCGACAAGAACGGCTTTCCGGGCGTCGTGCTCGGGATGTCCGGCGGTGTCGACTCGGCGCTGGTCGCGGCGCTGGCTACGGACGCCCTGGGCCCGGAGCGCGTGCACTGCGTGATGCTGCCCTATCGCTATACCTCCAACGAGAGCCTGTCGGACGCGGCGGCATGTGCCGAGGCGCTTGGGGTGCGCTATGAAACCATCCCGATCGCAGATCCCGTCGGAGGTTTTCTCAACGCGCTGGCGAAGCCCTTCGCCGGCACCACGTCCGGCATCACCGAGGAGAACCTGCAAAGCCGCACCCGCGGCACGCTGCTGATGGCGATCTCCAACAAGTTCGGTTCCATGGTGCTCACCACCGGCAACAAGAGCGAAATGTCGGTCGGCTATGCAACGCTGTACGGCGACATGAACGGCGGCTTCAATCCGATCAAGGATCTCTACAAGATGGAGGTCTATGCGCTGTGCGGCTGGCGCAATGCGCACGTTCCCAAGGGCGGCAAGGGGCCGGGTGGCATCGTCATTCCGGAGAACATCCTGACGAAGGCGCCGAGCGCGGAGCTGCGCGAGAACCAGACGGACCAGGATTCTCTGCCACCGTACCCGGTGCTCGACGACATCCTGAAGTGCCTTGTCGAGGACGAGATGCCGCTCTTGGACATCGTGAAGCGCGGCCATGCGCCGGAGACCGTGAAGAAGATCGAGGGCCTGCTTTACATCGCCGAATACAAGCGCCGGCAGGCCGCGCCGGGCGTCAAGATCTCCGCGCGCAATTTCGGACGCGACCGGCGCTACCCGATCACCAACAAGTTCCGCGAAACGCTTGGGTAGGTTGGCGCTGGGGTGGTTGTCATCCCGGGGCTTGTCCCCGGGATCCATCTTTCAGCTTGCTCCGGCGTTTGCCGACTGCTGGATCCCCGGCAACAAGTGCCGGGATGGCTAAGTCAAGGCATGCCCTTGTAGTACTTGTAGCCGTACCAGACCATTGTGGTTGCCGGCACCAGCAGCTTGATGACGATGTCGGTCGTCTCGGTTTGACCGAGCTGGCCGTGCAGACGTTCCAGGTAGGACATCCTGAGCAGCACCAGCGCCTCGTCGAGCCGGCTTTCGAGGCTGCGCGTATCGGCCACCGCGGCGACCGCGACGCCACCAGCGCCTTCGATGCGCGGCCGTCCGCCGCTGACCCTGCGGCGCAAGCTCGCCATTTCGTCACCGACGGCCGTGTTCACCTTGGCACGAAGCTGCAACAACGGCGGCACCAAACCCGCAACCACGAGCACGAGCGTGATGACCGCCCCTGCGTAGTCCGAAAACACGGCGCCCGTGATCAGCGCATAGAGGATGTTGACCACCCAGAACCCGAGGACGATGGTCGCGCCCTGCCCGCTCATCTGCAGGAAGGGACGATAGCGCCGCTCGTGCAGCACGACCTCGATGGGGTCGCGGAACCTGTGATTGGATATCACGGAGGTCGCGAGGATCATGTAACCGACCACCATCACCCAGATGAAGGCAAGGATGAACCATTCCACGCACCAGATCGCGAATACCAAGAGATCTGTCGCGCGTCCCGGCCCTTCGCCCTCCACGGTCGGCAGGAGCTGGTAGTCGAGCAGACTGAGCGGCGCCGACACGATGGCAGCAATCAACGCGCCGATGGGGCCGAGCACGAGCCACATGCGATGGCGCACCGTTTCCGGGGCAATGTCGAGGTGGGCCGTGCCGGCGAGAAATGTCCGGCTGAAGGCCGTGGCGAACATGCGCAGGGTTATGAAGTGCGCGGCAAGATAAAGGGGCTGGGCCTGCCACTCGGTGTCCGTCAGAAAAGTATCGGGCCTCTCGGACAGCAGGAGCCCAAGAAGCCATGCACCGGCTGAAATGACGAACACGGTCAGCAGGAAGGGCCGGGTGCGCCGGGGCAGGAGGCGGTCGATCAGCGCGTTGCCCTCGCCCTCGAGCGATACGGAGGGCAGATGCTCGTCCCAGATCGAGGACGCGCTCGGGTCGCCGGCCGTGCTCGCAGCCAAGCGGCCGCGCATGCGGATGGCGTAGGCCATCAGCCACAGCACCATCAGCAGGAGAACGATGGAGGCGATGAGCGACGTCAGCGCCAGCCAGCGCGGCACAGGCAGCGCCGCGATGTTGTCAAAGGCTCCAAGCAGCGACTTCTGCCAGTCCATGGCACTCCCCGTCCCCGGTGCCGGGCATTGTGTTCCGGCCGTCCCGTAGGGGCAAGGCAAGGCGGGCACATGACATGCCGCATGTGGCAGGCATGCCCTTGGCCGACCTCGTGTGCCGGGTCCCCCGGGCTCACATCGGCCGGCGTGACAGCCTGATGAAGGCGAGTGTCAGCAGGCAGCAGGCGGCGAGCATGGCGGCGCCGAAGTCGAAGGTTATGCGTGCGCTGCCTGCGAAGGTCGCCAGGTGGCCCGCCACCCACGGCGCCAGGACCACAAGCAGGTAGAAAAGGGTGAAGAACATCCCCATGCCGACGGCGCGCATCTCCGGTGGGAGCACGCGGACAGGAAGGCTCATAATGGGTCCGGCCGCGATGCCCGACGCCAGGCCGAGCGCGACAAAAGCGAGGATGACGGCCTCTGCGCGCGCCGCGCCGGCGAGCAGCACCGCGAAAGCCAGGTTGCCCGCGAGCAGCACCGCGTCATTTCGCCCGGTGCGATCGGCGATGAAGCCGCCGAGCGGCAGCGGCTTCGCGAGGAACAGCCGAGGTTCGGGCAGCACGCCACGCAGCGCGAGCGGCGCGTCCACGGTGACGAACGCAGCGGCGCGGCCTTGCGGCACGATGACGGTGGACTTCGCCCCGGTGATCGACGCGTACACGGCACCGCCGGCGGAGAGCCGCAGGTCGCCCGTCCAGCTCGGTGAGACCAGCGCGCACGCGACGTCGGCCGGAGGATCGAGCGCGACCTCGACCACGGCGGGGAGTCGGGGTGGCGCCGGAGCCACGACCTCATCGATTGCGGCGACGGCGGCGCGCATTGGCGACGGAGCGGGTGGGACGCTGCGTCGCTGCGCGATCGATGGCTCGCAGCCCGAGCAGGCGGCGAGCAAGCCGAGGAGGAGCCGAGGCCACCGCATCCGAACCCCAGACATCGCCAAGGTCGCTGTGTTCCCACGCGTGACCACTCTTGCCCCACGAGGGCAGATGGCATGCGACCATGGCTCGCGATGCGCGACTCCGTGAAGATCGGGCGCTTCTCGTCGACCATGGAGGCCGACCTCGCGCGCATGCGCCTGGCGGCAGAGGACATCCGGGCAACGGTTTACGATACGTCCAGCGGCAACGCGGGGGCCTATACCGCGGGCTCCATCGCCTTGCTCGTCGCTCCGGACGACGAAGAGGCAGCCCAGGAGATCC
>CADECW010000235.1 GCA_902825855.1 uncultured Rhodospirillales bacterium
CGGGAAGTGCGACCGCGGTGGCCGGCGCATCGAGCATGATCGGACCGCCGCCCACGCCGATATCCAGCAGCTGCGAAAGGCCGATGCCCTGCGCACCGCCTGCGCCCTCCGGCGCATCGCCGGTCAGGCCATCGAGGATCGAGAGCTGGCCGGTGATGGGGCCGAGCAGCGGTTCCGTCAGCGGCGCCACCACCGGCGCCAGCGGCGACAGCAGCGTATCGGCGATGTCTTCCAGCGGCGCGGTCAGCTCGTTGACCAGCGGCGTCACCGGCGCGATCACCTCGGCCGCGGTCTCGACCACCGGCGACAGCGCGTCGCCGAGCGGCGCGACGATGCTGCTGGCGAGCCCGGTCACCGGATCGATCACCGGATCGAGCGACTGCAACACCTCCTCGATCACGCCCGCAGCCGGAACCAGGACGACGTCCAGCACGGGTTCCGCCAGTTCAATGACGCTGCCCGCAAGGCCGGTCACCGGCGCAAGCAGCGGATCGAGCACGGGCTCCAGGCCGCCGACGAGCGTCTCCACCAGGTCGGCCACCGGCGCCACCACACCGTCGAGCACCGGATCGAGCGCGCCGACGAGCTCACCAGCAATTCCCACGACGGGCGCGACGACGCCGTCAACCACCGGATCGAGAACATCGACCAAGCCGCCGACAAGCCCGCCGACCGGCGGGATCACGCCGCCAAGCACGCCGTCGACGACATCGATTACGGGCTCGAGAACCGAACCGACACCGCCGTCTGGGGCCGCCACAAGGATGGGCGCATCGATCTCGCTCGATCCCTCCTGCGAAGTCGCGGCGCCATCGCTCTTGTGGGTCCGGCCGCCGTCCTCGGCAGCCTCTACCGTCGTGTCGGCATCCACGCTGTGGCGGGGAGCGTCGCCCACAGCGGCAATTTTTGCGCCACCAGGATCGGTCGACTGCAGAGCCAGACCGCCGCTCAACTGCTCATCCATGCCTTCGAAGGCATTGAGCGCCGCGATCGCAGCCGCGACAGCCTCAGGGTCTACTGCTGCTTCGGACGCGCCAGCATCCTGGGCGGCTTCCGCCGCCATGGCGTTGGAAACGGCCATCTGATGCGCAGCGACGACTTGCGCGATGAAGAACGACCAGGTGAGGAAGTTCCACAGGCCCTTCTCGCGCTGGCGCGGCGGGCGCGCCAACGCGCCGGCTTTCCCGTGAGCGCCAGGCTCCGTGGCAACGTTGCTGCGAACATCCATGCGCAACCTCCCATGAAGGCCGGCACGGGCTGCAGTTAGGCGCGCAACCCTACACCGGCGAGGCGTCGTCGAACGCCCCCACGTCCAACGCGGGCACGTCGAAGAGCTGATGCGAAGACGTGAGCAAGTCCAAAGTCTGGTCGATGTCGGCCATGGCGCCCGTATCGAGCGCCAGCGCAACGTGCCCGTCGTAGCCTTGGGCAGCCGAGAGCGCGGCGTCGCTGTTTTCCGCCCAGGCGCCGGACTGGCTGGCAGCCACGAGCGCGGCGATATCGGCCGCGTCGAGCGGCGCCGCAGCGTCGGCCATCACGCTGTCGCCTGCCGGCTCGCCGCTCGGGGCGGCGCCGTCAGCGAGGAAGATCGGGGGCGTGGAGGGCGCGTCAGACATCGTCAGGATCCTTTCCTGCGTACACTGCCATTATCGGATGGAAGGTCTATTAAGTTGACCGCGTGGATTGCGCGGATCGCGGTAGGGAATCGTTAGCCAAGATCACCGGCCGCCGCGTTTGGATGCTGGCGTGGCTGCTGTTGTGAAACCTGGCCATGGCCGCCCGGCCGAACGCTGTCAGGCTCCACGTGCCGTTCTCGTCAAAATCGACGATGCCCATCTGTGCGAGCCACTGCACTTCGGTTTCTGCGCCTACGTCTCGCGCGACAGGTCGCGAGGTTTCGGCTTGAGCGTTGCGTGTCCGAGAATGCATGGGCCGATGTGCTCAGAAGAGTTGGGGCCCTGGCCGCAGCTTGGGGAGTGCCAGGGCCCCGGGGAGGGGACACGGGTGTCTGCGGGGGTGCAGACAAGCCAGACCCTAACAGCACCCCACAACGCACACACCTGTCGGATCCGGCAACGGCGGTGCTCATACGCGCGACAGGAGAGCGATGAGGATTAATCCTGCTGCAACCGCCAGTGCGATGGCGTCCCAGCGCACGTGGTCACCTCGGAGATACTCCTTATCGCGTTCCATGGTGCTCACGGTCGCCCCGCATCGCTGAGTGTTGCGCATGATATCGGCCGCACACTATCCGACGCATCGACCAGCCGCCTCTGTCGGTTCGGACAGGTGAGATCGAGGCCGTGCCCCTGCTATTGCCACGGCCCATGTGCAACCCGCTTTTTGTAGGAGGCGCAGTTGGACCGCGACCGCAGGGCGTGTCTACGCCACAACACGCGCAAAGACGGCAAGATCCTGTTCGTCGATCAGCCGTTCTTCCTCGAATGCGCCATCCGCAACATCTCGGACGACGGCGCACTCCTCACGCTGCTGGTGAACTATCCGCTGCCGCGCACGATCCTGCTGTGGCAGGAGAACTCGCACACCATCTTCGAGTGCGAGGTGCACTGGAGGCGAGACTTGCTGGTCGGCGTGCATTTTCTCGACATCTGCGGCCGCACCCTGCGCCGCGCCCTGCTCGAGAAATGCTTCGCGCCCTTGAGCTACACGCCACCCTTGCCGCAGTCGCTGCATTGACGTGGAGCTTCGGCGTGGGGCACCGGCCGCGGCTAGCGCTGGCCGGCCGCGTCCGCATCTTCCGAGCGCACGACAGGCGATTGCCACGGGCCGCGCACCATCACCGTCTCGGACGTGAACTGGCCGCCGCCCGCTCCGCCGGCAGGCGGAGACTTCATGACGAGCCGCACTTCCATGTTGCCGTCGGCGAGGCCGATGCGCCCGAAGGCCGAGATTTCCTTGTTGCCTGCACGCGCTTGCACCGAGTCCGCGAAAGCCACGCCGTCGATGACGAGCGCGCGCGCCTCGAGCTTCTCGACCGGCGTCGAGGCCTTGGTCTTGGCATCCGGAGCGCCGTCGGCCGGCCCCGCCTGCCCCAGTGTCTTCAGATCGAGCGCCGCGCGCCCCTCGGGCACTAGCAGCGCGAGCCGGCCCGACAGCCGCCGCATGATCTCCTGGATCGCATAGCCGGTGCT
Source organism: uncultured Rhodospirillales bacterium (assembly GCA_902825855.1). Classification (GTDB taxonomy): domain Bacteria; phylum Pseudomonadota; class Alphaproteobacteria; order Reyranellales; family Reyranellaceae; genus Reyranella. Next base: position 3,153 of record CADECW010000235.1, read on the forward strand.
CGTAAGCTCGGCAGTTACATTCGCCCGCCCGATGAGACCCGGACTGCCGAGCAGCATCGTGCTTGCCGCGCCGGCGTCCACGTTCTCGAGCTTGCCGCGCATGGCATAGCGCGGGACAGGCTCGCTCATGATGACAGTCACCTGCCCCGACGCCGTCCCGCCGTGCACCTCGAGCTCGGTGAGATCCGCCTGCAGCTTGCCAGCTTTCGCCGTGATCGTCGCGCCGCCACGCCCGAGCGCGGTCTTCCGAATCATGACCTTGCGGGCGGAGATGCGCAGGTCGGCGTCGATATGACGGATGCTGGGCAGTGACAGGTCCACACCCGACCAGTAAGCGGTAGGCAGATCGAAACCCAGGATCAAGGCGCGCGTGGAATCCAGATACGGGTCGAGGTTGAGGGTCGCGAAATCAAGGGTTGCGTCGAGCTGCGGGCGGTCGCCGTCGGTGTTGAGAGCCATCCGCCCGTTGCCCTCGTTGCCGTCGAGGGTCACCTTCACCTTCTCGAACTCGAGCGATCTGCGGGCCCAGGTGAACTGCCCCTTGGCGCTTGTCTCGTTGAAACCGTCGGCGTTGTGCAGCGGAAGGTTGAACCATCGGCCGACGCGCCGCAGGTTGGGCGTCGCCAGCTCCGCCTCGCCCGCCAGTTGCACATCGGCCGCGACATCGACGTGGCCGTCGAAGCTGGCCGTGATCAGCGTGCCTTTGACCGCCGCCTTGAACGGCCACCGGAACGGCAGCTTCTTGTCCGCCGCCTGGCCGACCGTCGCGTCGAACGCCAGCCGCTGCCCGCGATAGGAGAAGGTGCCGCGTGCAGCCACCACGCCCTTCTTGCGGCCGGTGACCTCCGCCTGCACGTCGGTGATGGTTTCAATCGTGCCGTCGGAAGCCGTGATATGCACCGTGCCACGCCGCACCACCATGCGGTCGAAGCCCAGCGTCGCGATCTGCTCGATCACCGGTGCCAGCAATTCCGGCTGCGCATGCCCCACATCGCCCGGCGCCATCGCGCGCAGGCCCGCCGCGTTGAAGGTGAAAACCGGATTGTCGAGAATGATATTGGAACCGTGCGCACCGGGCGAGCTGCCGTACACGTAGCCCACGCCCTGGCTGAGCAGGATGTCGGGCGCCGCGCTCAAGCGCGACGGCAGCGTGATGATGTGCAGATCCTGCGGAGACGCCATCACGGAGGCGATGGCGAACGGCTCGTCGGAGCGGCGGTCGGAGAAATAGATAGGCGCGATGACGGCGAACAGCAGACAGGCGGCGAGCGCAAGCAGGGAGCGTCTAAGACCGGAGATTTTGGACTTGCGAGCCATGCACGTCGGACCTGACGGCCCATCCCCCCAGCGCGGTTCCGGCATCCTGCTCAAGAGCGGGGCAGAACCTGCGATGTTCTGCGCGGGCGGCCCCGATCGGCCGGCGCGCATCGTCCTGGACTGCTTGTACAAATCGTTGCCATGCCATGCAAGGCCGACGGATACTATACGAAGGCACAGGCCCCCGTCTTCGCAGAAGATGCTTGCACGGTCGGCGATAAACTGCGGTCTGAGGCTGAAAACATTCGAACGCAATGATGACAAATCCACTGTGGACACACCGCAAAGTGCGCGCTGCACAAACGTCTCTGGAATTGTTCTCAACCTGGATATCGTCGCGTGCCGGCAAGCCGCTGCAGAGCTATGGCGAACTGCATCGCTGCTCGGTGACCGACAGTCCTGCGTTCTGGTCCGCGCTGCGGGACTTCACAAAAGTGTCAGGTGACAAGGGCAGCGAGCCGGTGCTGCGCGGCGCCGCCCAGATACCGGGTGCGGCGCCGGCAATCGCTGAGTTGACCCGCTGACCGCGGAGTCCGAAGCAGCCCGATCGCTGGGCACCGGCCTACTTCCCACCTGGCGGCGCACATTTGAATTGGACATCCGTCGACTTCAGTTTGTACACAAGCCCATGAAGTTCAGGCTTGTGAGCTGCGGCGGCATGCCGACAGCAAGAGCGAGGGGTTTGATGTGAACAAGGTCTTCCCTAGTGCCAAGGCGGCACTCGACGGCGTGATCGAGGACGGGCAGGTGCTGGCCGTCGGCGGCTTCGGGCTGTGCGGCATTCCCGAAGCGCTGATCGCAGCGGTCCGCGACTCCGGCGTGAAGAACCTCACCGCTATTTCCAACAACGCCGGCGTCGACAACTTCGGTCTCGGCGTTCTGCTACAGACGCGCCAGATCAAGAAGATGATCTCGTCCTATGTCGGCGAGAACAAGGAGTTCGAGCGGCAGTACCTGGCCGGCGAGCTGGAGCTCGAGTTCACGCCGCAGGGGACGCTGGCGG
>CADECW010000236.1 GCA_902825855.1 uncultured Rhodospirillales bacterium
GGTCCCCCAATGTCGGTATCAGACATCAAGAGTCGGGTTGACGCCCGCACCAACCTGCCCGTCCCGGCAAGGTGGCTTCCGCGAAGGAAATGTGGCCAGCGGCAACGAAGGGGACTTCCATGTTCGGAAGACACAGTCTGCTGATAGGCGCGTGGCCCGCTGACCGCCGGTGCTAACGCGCGCCAGGCCAAATCCGGGACCACGCAGCGCTGATTGGGGGGAAGAAGGAGGACCGATGCTGAGTAACCGCTATGACCAGGCATTCGCGTACGCGCACGAGCTTCACCGTAAGCAGACTCGCAAGGGCACTTCGATCCCCTACATCTCGCACTTGTTGGCCGTCTCCGGGCTCGTCATCGAGCATGGCGGCAGCGAGGACCAGGCGATAGCCGGTCTGTTGCATGACGCTGTCGAAGACCAGGGCGGTATTCCGACGCTGATGGAGATCAGACGGCGGTTCGGCGATGGTGTGGCCGGCGTTGTCGCCGACTGCACCGATGCCTGGACCGAAGATAAGTCAGTTTGGCGGCCCCGCAAGGAAGCGTATCTCGCCAAGCTCCCCGCCAAGCCCGACGCCTCGCTTCTGGTCTCGCTCGCCGACAAGACGCACAACGCCGAGGCGATCCGCTTCGACTTCGAGGCCCTGGGCGAGGCGCTGTGGGCTAGATTCAACGGCGGCGCCGACGGCACGCGCTGGTACTACTCGTCATTGTCGAAAATATTCGCGACAGTCTTTCCCGGCCGCTTGGCCGATCGGTTTTCTTACGCCGTCGACGGCTTCGCGACCGCGGTCCCTACTCTCTTACGGTGAGATAAGGCGGTGGCTTTCCAACAGAATCCGTTACGCAAAGGACTTCCAGGTTGGTCCGACCCTTGCGGATTCTTTTTTCTCCCCCTTGCCGACGCATACGCCGGCCCGGTCCTGGCTGAGCTCCGGCGGCTGCCAAAGAACCTCGCTACGCAACGTAGCGCGGCCTGGCTCGGCATCGTCCGTCGCCCGCACAGGCAAGCGGCAAGAACGGATCAAACGCGCGCGGCCGCTCGGGATTGCCGCTTGATTCCTTCCGCAGCGACGCCAGCTCGGCTGGTAGCCGCCTGGATGTAAGGGATGGCCGTGGTGGGCCTTTGCCTGGGCGTCGCGGTCACCGTAGCCGCCGTCGTACATATTTGAGGAATCAAAGTCTCAAGCATGTCGCGTTCGATGCAAGGCTTCCGACTTCTTGTCCTTCTCTTCGACGGCGCGCACCATCTCCAACAAGCTGCGGTTGATTGGCACGCCATAGCGCGCCCACGGTTCGCGCCGATAGGTCAGACCATAGATGACGCCGGCAACGGCATCGGCACAGTCCTTGCTGAAGTTGGGCGGATGATCGATCTTGCCGGTCTGCGGATCGCGCTCCAGGCGCACGATCTCCGACAGCGCCTTGGCATGTTTTGGAGCGCTGACACGGCCGTCGTAGAAGGCGGTCTTGGTGACTTCGTAGGGCAGTGATGTCTTGTCAATCGATTGCGTCCCCGTGACGAAACCGCTCTGGCGGAGAAGCTGCACGCTGTCGACGGACTGGAACGTGTCGAAGCTGATCCATTTGAGGTTCATGCCCTCCTCGCGGAGTTTGTAGAAGATCCTTCTGATGTCCTCGAAGAGGATCTCGCCGTTGCGCGGCGGCTTGACCTCCAGGATCAGGTCGAAATTGATCTTCGGCATGAGCTCGAACGTTTTGTCCGAACGCGGCACCTCTGTGAAGCCTTCGACCCAGCCGATCGCGACGCCTGCACTGTCGCCGGTCAACCCGAGGTCGACATGGGCCATGCGCGGTTCGTCGGGCCTGACGATGCGCCTTGTATAGATGAGCGGCCGGGCGGCGACGAAGTCCGTGCTTTCCACCGATAGTATGGATTGGCGCCGGCCGAACAACTCCGATACCGCCTGCGTATTCACGATGAACGGATGCAGCGCGAAGGTGGAGCTGCCGGCGATGTCCCGGATTGCCGACAGAATGTCCCTCTCGAATTCGGATCGAAACTCCTCCGGGACGTCCATGACAAGCTGCGCATCCTCGGCGGGGACTTCCATGTCCTCCTCCAGAATGCACGGCTTGCGCGACACGTCGCCGAGGAAAAGGCGGAAGCGCTTGTCACCGTAGGTTCCTGCGGGCTTGATCTGCCAGACCGTGCGGTCGTATACGAAAATCGCGGTTTTCCCGGTGCGTCTCAGCTCTTCGTTCGCCTCCCTCTGCTTGCGGTCAGTGAACTCGCCCGGGTACCTCTTGGACGATACCAAGCATATCATGCCGGGCAGGCGCCCGCCCGCTGCCATGAAGCGAGACTTCCGGCGGCGGACGATCGAGTTGTACATCTCGTTGGCTTGGTCGAACACGCCGCCGTCGACGGCATTCTTCGATTGCTCCACGACGGCCATGAAGTTGATCTCGTCAAGAATCGCCCCGAAAATGTTGCTGCCGATGGCGGCATTCACGTCACCGGAGAGCGGGCGAACGACGATGCGATTGGGAAACACCATCTCCGACGCGATCTTCCTGTTGAACGGAAAATGCCTGTTGAAGTATGGCGACTTCTCCAGCATCGCCCTGAAGCGCTCGTAGTCGATCGACTCGGCGAGCTGCTTGTTCAACGATTGGAAGGCGAACACGATCTCGGACGAGGGATCGAGACCGAAGAGCGCGTGGGGGTCCTCCAGGCACGACAGGACGTAGAGCTGGTAGGCGATGGTATACAACGCGATCGTGCTCTTGCCGGTGCCGATCGCCCCGGTCAGCACGGCCTCGACGTATTTGCCGGCGTTGAGCTCGCGCAGCTCGTCCATCACCGCCGGGTAAATGGTACCGCGACGGTCGAGAAACTCGGGGCTTTCCACGAAAGTCTGAACGTCCACCGGCAGCACGGTGTATGCGTGCCTGTCATGCCAAAACCCGAGAAAATGCTCGGCTACTCGGCGCAGGAATGCGCCGCGATCCTCGCGGTGCAAAGTCGAAGCGTGCTTCAGCACGGCAGGACCCGCCAACGGCACTCTCTCGATGATGTCGTAGGCACGGCTCGTGGGATTGGCGTTGGCCAGGCTCACGTCAGTCCACTCCATCCAGGAGCTTGTTCTTGGCGACGGCGTCGTACTCCTCGGCCGTGAGCTCGAAGGACGTCTGGCCGGCCAAGAGCCCGCTGATCGCGCTCGCGTCGTCCATGAGGCAGTACTTGGCGTAGGTATCGAGGGCCAGTCTCATCGCCTTGAGATCGCCCTGCAACGCTGCGGCCTGCAACCTGGCAATCAGCGCATGAATCACCGGCACCTTCTTCGGCTTGCCGTTCACAAAAACTGTTACCGTCTGGTGATATGCTTCTGTCACAATCGTCTTTGCATTCTTCGAGCCCTTGGGGCGACCTTTTGGGTTGCCCGAGGCGCTTTTCTGAAACTGGCAATGTTTTGGCGGCTTGCAGTTGCCGACCTCGTAGGTGCCCAAGGTCGACGCCGGGTCCTGCTCCGTGTTGGTGCTCATCGCCTAAATCCCGTCAGACGATGTGAGCGACGCCGCCGCGGCTAGGTCGTCGAACGTCTTGCCGCTCTCAGCATGGACCGCTTTCTCGCCGGTCTGGGCCTGCCAGCGGCCGATGGCGGCGTCGACGTAGTGGGGGTCGAGCTCGATGGCGCGGCCGATGCGGCCGGTCTTCTCCGCCGCCACAATGGTCGTGCCGCTGCCGGCGAACGGGTCGAGCACGATCCCGCCGCGCTTCGAGCAGTCCTTTAGGGCGTCGACCACCAGCGGCAACGGCTTGACCGTCGGGTGGGCGCGCAGCTCCTCCATGCGGCCGCGCCTAAAAGTGTTGACCCCGGGATAGTCCCAGACGTTGGTGCGATATCGGCCCCTCTCGCCCAGACCGAAGTTGTTGATGTGGGGGCCGGAGCCCACCTTGAAGACGAACACCATCTCGTGCTTGGAGCGGTAGAAGGTGCCCATGCCACCGTTGGTCTTGTTCCACACGCAAACGTTCTTGAGCTCGTAGAGCTCGCCGGCGGCGGCCAGCACCTCGCCCATGTGGCGCCAGTCCATGCAGATGAAGTGTATTGCACCGTCCTGGCTGTACTGGACAGCGTGGCGCATGAAGGACTGCAGGAACCCGGTGAACTCGGGCACGGTCATCTCACCCGATGCCATTGCGAAGTCTTGATGGTGGACCGAACCGAGACCACAGACGTGGCCGTCGATGGCGACATTGTATGGCGGGTCGGTGAAGACCAGCTGCGCGAGTTCAGCGCCCATCAGCCTCTGGTAGGCGCCCTGTTCCAGCGCGCTGCCGCAAAACAAAAGGTGATTGCCGAGCTGCCACAGGTCGCCGAGGGCGGTGACCGCGGGTCGGTCGCGCTCCAGCTCCGGCACCACCTCCGGCTTGGGCACCTTCGCGACCTTCGGTGCCTCCAGGCGGTCGAGGTCGACGGTGTCGAAGCCCGTCACCTCGAACTCGAAGTCGACGACCAGCGACAGCTCCTGCAACTCGACCTTGAGCAGCTCTTCGTCCCAGCCGGCCAACTCGGCCAGGCGGTTGTCGGCCAGCATGAAGGCGCGCTGCAGCTCCTGAGTCAGGTGCTTGACCACGATGACCGGCGCCTCATCGAGGCCGAGGCGCTGGGCGGCTCTCAGCCTGCCATGGCCGGCAAGGACGACGCCTTTGTCGTTGACCACGATCGGGATGATGAAGCCGAACTTCAGGATGCTGGCGGCGATCTGCTCGACCTGACGGGCACTGTGCGTGCGCGCGTTGCGGGCGTTGACTATGAGGTCGGCGGTCTGCCGCTGCTGGACCAGCGGGGCGAAGGGTTGGACCACCGTTCTGGGATCGGCCTCGCGGAAATCGGCCTCGCCCACCACGGGCTGGTGGTTCTCGCTCGGCCCCGCCGGCTTGACCTTCTTGTTTTTGGAGAACTTGCTCACGATGCACCTTCTATATGTCCGTTCCGCTCCCGCCCTGGGGGAGGGCAAAAGCAGCGACCGGGGCCCGCGGAATGTGGGGCCGACTTCACGATGTGAGAGATACAGGGGTGCATTCCAAAATCACCGTCCGCCAGCCGCAGTGGACGCAATTTGCGACCGCGACCATCTTCCCTGGTCATTGCGGTGGCGTCCTCTCCTACGGAATCGCGGCTCTGGACGAGCACGGGCACAGACATGATCTTCCCCCCTGGTCAAACACCATCGGCGCGGCCAGCGGGCCCAGAAAGGCGCCGTGCCGCGGGCTGGTAGTGGTCGCAGGGGAAAGCTGCGTCAGCGCAGGACGTGGATCTGACGCGGTGTATCCCGCCCTCCAGTCGGACCGCTCGATCCGCCGGAAAGGCCTGTGACAGCCCAATGCTAGCCGACCCCCGTGGGGGTGCAAGAGCCGCCAGCCTAAGGTTTTATGCGGGT
>CADECW010000237.1 GCA_902825855.1 uncultured Rhodospirillales bacterium
GCACTCCCTTGGTAAGGGAGAGGTCGACAGTTCAATCCTGTCCGGCAGCACCATCAAAACCTTTGAAATCGCTTCTTTTTCGATTTGCTGTCGTGTGGACAAGCACGCCGATCGCGACACAGCAAGACAGGATTCGACAGAACACGACAGCAACTGCTGGGAAAGCCTGGGAGGAAGTTCACGCACCGTTCGACGGCGCTGCTTACAAGTCACTCCAGCGCGCACTCACGTGAGTAGTTGAGCGACTCAATGTGCTAGGCATTGTGGAGTGGGTCAGTTTGACCTAGCGGCTGGTCGCTAGACTCGAATCGAAGCTGGCGGGCGGTGTGATGTTGCCCCATCCACGAACGATCCCCCGGCAAGAAGCTTCGATGTTGCGAAACATTCTCCGGTAATTTGACGGCGCGCTCACGCGTTCTTGGCGATGGGCGTGGAATACTACGCTAAGTGCGGGTGACGGGCGCGCGTCATCGGTCGCTAGTGTTGCTGCCGCATATTGGTGGAGCAGAATGGCGGCGTGGGTCATTGCATTGGTTAACCGAGCCTCCGCGGCCGGCGTCCTTGGAGCGATCCCCTTGGCGGTGTCAATCAAGAGTGCGCCAACGAACGATCCGCCGCGCGGCCTGACCTGCCGAATATGAGCGGTCGGACGACAGCTCAGGTGAAGACCTTGTAGATCGACACCGTGACCCGTGTGTGGCGCGCGTTCGATCTGCAGGCCGCTAATTTGGAGGGCGTTGGTCGATCTCTCAAATGCGTCGAGCGCGCGAAGCTCAAAGACGAAATTCTCTCGTTGCTTCGGGTTCATCGCGGCATCGCGCTCCGCTTCGAGCGTTGCACGCGCTGCGGCAAGGATACGGCCATCCCGTGTTGCGCTTGTCAAATAGGCGGCGACAGCCTGATTCAGCGTGCGGTATACTAGCGTTCGCGCGATGCGTTCGTACTTCATGTCGCGCAAGATGGTTTCGCGCGGGCCATCGTCGGCGGCCATGTATTCGGCCAGTTCCAGCACCGTGAATCGTGGGTGTCGATTTACGCGCCACTGATAAGGGACGGACCCCATGCGCAACCTCATGTTTTGTACGCCGCTACCGGACGGGCGAGAGATATGTGTGTCGCCGGTTTCCCGGGACGCATTTGAAGCAAGCAACGCGTACGAACTGGGCGACGACACTGGTTACTTTATCTACGAATTTGATACGACCCGTCCTTCAGCGGGCTTGGAGATACTTGCCAAAGCTGCCTCATATGAGGCGGCCCTACGCCTGATTGATATTTACGCAACGGCAACAAAAAGCGCACAACGTACAGTTGGCAAATAGGTGGCATTGCTACCTTCCCACTCTTATGCCATCTTCACAACATCATCCATCGACCGCTGTGTCTTTGACGCGCCAGAAGCCACTGCCGGCGGGCTTTTCAAGGCCTGAGTAAGTGGGAACGACCAAGCTCTGCGCGAGGCAGGGACATGGAGTGTAACGCCGTTTGTCAGGGGATAGGACAGTTTCTCGGGAATGCGTTTTTGTGGGTTGCCGGCACATTACTGGTCGTTGCGGTGATGCGCGGAATCGGCGAGTTGATTTCGGACTCGCGTGTGAAGCGGCTTGGCTGGAGGCGACAGAAACTGGAAGCGGCCATCCGAAAGCTGGAAGAAGAGATCGCCCTTCTCCCAGTGCCCGCACTTGGTAGCGAAAGCATTCCGCAGAGGTTTCGCTCGGAGGGAGAGGCGCAGGCTTTCGGAGAGAAGTGGTCCAAAGGGGGCTTAGACAGCTTCAGCGTAGGCAGTTGGGACGCCGATGGAAGGATGGACTATCAACCGCAGTACGACGCTTCACGAGCGACCGGTGGAATACTCTACGCAAAGCCTGCGCTCTTCTTTGGCCTCAAGGCAGCGTACAGGGACGACGACGAGTGGTGGCTCGACTTCCTCTGGGCAAAGGAAGCCTGGCTGAAGGCTTATCGTGACTCCGTTCCCCAGCACATGTCCGGTGCAAGCCATCAAGAGCCGTCACCGCAGCGCGAGGAGCAACATCGGGGGCGCTAGGTCCAAGATCGACGCCTTGATCGGGACGCCAGCCGGGCGCTGATTGTGGTTGGAGATCACGAAGTTAACGTGCGGATCTTGCAGCATCCATTTGGATAGTCGGAATTGAGCACTGTCGGCTGCTGGCCAATAGAGCGGCGTAGAAGCGAACGGACTGCTTGAGGTCCTGGACAGCTACATGAACGTGGAGGCGCTTCATGGACTTGCTCCCTTGTTCTTGCGTCGAACAGGATCTGCGCGCGTTTCACCCGGGAGCGCTCGCGATGCGCGGGGTTTGCCGCAGCAGTTCTTAGTCAGGAAAGCTATCAATGCGCGCATTCCATGGAAGTTCACGCCGTAGATCAGTGATCGGCCGTCCCGCTGCACATGAACTAGCCCAGCATGCCTCAATTGGGCGAGGTGGAAAGACAGTGTCGGCGAGGCAATGCCCAGCCGTCCGGCGATCTCGCCGGCCGGCAGTCCGAGAGAGCCAGCCTGCACCAGCAGCCTGACGATCTGTAGCCGGTTTTCCTGCGCTAGGGCGCCGAGCGCGGCAACGACAGTTGTCGATTCCATATATCGATAAATATCAAACTAAAGAAATTACCGGCAAGCGTCACGTATCCGTCACACTTTTCGACTATTCGAGCACTATGGAATCAAGTCTCGCAGCCATAGGCTTCGCCGCCCTAGCACAGGAAACACGCCTCGATCTGATGCGCCTTTTGGCGGCACGTGGGCCGTCCGGCATGGCAGCAGGTGAGATCGCTCACGCGCTTAGCCAACCCCCCTCGACACTTTCGTTCCATCTCGCCGCGCTCGAACAGGCTCATCTCATTCAATCCACGCGCCGCGGACGCCATGTGATCTACGCGGTGCGCTTTTTCGGCCTGCGCTCGCTGTTCAGTTTTCTCACCGAAACCTGTTGCGGTGGACGCCCGGAATTGTGCGGCGATCTCGACCGCCTGCTCCCCGACGACCTTCCGGAGGAAAAACCGATGACCGCCGCGTTCAATGTCCTGTTTCTGTGCACCCACAACTCGGCACGCTCGCTGATGGCGCAGGCGATCCTGGAAAAGGTCGGCAGAGAAAAATTCAACGCCTATTCGGCCGGCTCGCATCCTGCGCGCGCGCCCATGGCGGCCGTGATCGCGAAGCTCCAGACACTTGGCCACGAAACCTCCGGCCTGCATTGCAAGTCATGGGATGAGTTCACCGGCCCCAACGCACCCAGATGGATTTCGTCATCACGCTTTGCGACACGGTACACGGCCAGGACTGCCCGGATGTCGGGGCGAATCCTATCACCGCGTCGTGGCCGCTGCCCGATCCGGCGAAATTCAAGGGCACTCCAGCCGAGCAGGCCACCATGATCAACGAACTCTACGGCATGATCCGTCGCCGGCTCGAGATCTTCGTAAACCTGCCGCACGCCTCGCTCGACCGCATGTCCCTGAAGAAGCGCCTCGACGAACTGGGCGACAGTGCCCGCGCCCCGGTCTGACGGAGAACGACGATGAGAGTCGGCATCAATGGCATGGGGCGCATGGGGCGGCTGGCGCTGCGCTCGGCGTTTGGTGGCGTGCATCGTCCCGATGACGATCCACGGCGCAACAATCGCCTCGACATCGTGCATGTTAACGAGATCAAGGGCGGCGCGGCCGCTACTGCGCATCTGCTAGAGTTCGACAGCATCCATGGGCGCTGGCACAGCGCCTTCACCGTCGACGGCGAGCGCGGCATGACGGTGGGCGGCAAGTACATCGGCTTCAGCGCCGGGGCCACGCCGGGCGATGTCGCTTGGGGTGACTATGGCTGCGACATGGTTCTCGAATGCACGGGCAAGTTCCTGAAGCCCGACCAGCTCAACAGCTACTTCCAGCGCGGCGTGAAGCGGGTGATCGTAGCGGCACCGGTCAAGGACGACCGTGCGCTAAACGTCGCCGTCGGCGTCAACGACCGGCTGTACGACCCCGAGCGACATCGGCTGCTAACGGCGGCCTCTTGCACCACTAATTGCCTCGCGCCAGTGGTTAAAGTCGTGCACGAGGCACTGGGCATCCGGCATGGTCAGATCACCACTATCCACGATCCCACCAACACCAACGTCGTTGTGGATGCGCCTCACAAGGACCTTCGCCGCGCCCGTTCGGCAATGACCTCATTGGCGCCGACGACAACGGGCAGCGCCACCGCGATTGCGCTGATCTACCCCGAACTGAAGGGTAAGCTGAACGGCCACGCTGTGCGTGCGCCCGTGCTGAATGCCAGCCTTACCGACTGCGTGTTCGAGCTGAATCGGGCCACCACCGAATCTGAAGTCAACCAACTCTTCGCCGACGCCGCGTGCGGGCCGTTGGCTGGCATCCTGGGCTACGAGACCCGACCTCTCGTCTCGGCTGACTACTGTAACGATAGTCGGAGTTCAATCGTCGACGGACCAAGCACGATGGTCACTGATGGCACACTTCTCAAGGTCTATGCCTGGTACGACAACGAGATGGGCTACGTCTGCCGCATGATTGATCTCGCCAACCTGGTGATCGAAGCAGAGGCGTGATGGCCCCGTCCGTCCGAGACTACCTCATCGTCACCGCGTCCTACTGGGGCTTTACCCTGGTCGACGGCGCGCTCCGCATGGTCGTGCTGCTGCATTTCTTCAAGCTCGGCTATTCGCCCTTCACGCTCGCCTTCCTGTTCCTGCTCTACGAGTTCGCCGGCATCGTCGCCAACCTGGCCGGCGGCTGGCTCGCCGTGCGCTTCGGCATCCCGCGCATGCTGATGGTCGGCCAGGCCCTGCAGATCGCGGGGCTGGTCATGCTGTCGCTGCTCGATCCGGCGTGGAGCGCGGCCGCCTCGGTCGCCTGGGTGGTGGCTGCGCAAGGCATCGCCGGGCTCGCCAAGGACTTCACCAAGACCGCCTCGAAGTCGGCCATTAAAGCCACGGCTGCGGACGGTTCGGGCCAGCTCTTCCGCTGGGTGGCGTACTTCACCGGCTCGAAGAACGCCATGAAGGGCCTGGGCTTCTTCGTCGGCGGACTGCTGCTCGACGTTGTGGGTTTCAAACCGGCGCTCTGGCTGATGGCACTGGTCATCGCCGTCATCCTGGTCGCGGGCGCGCTCACCCTGCCGCGACAGCTCGGCAAGGCGAAGTCGTCGAAGACCGTGCGCGAGCTGTTCGCCAAATCACGCGGCGTCAACTTGCTGGCGGCGGCGCGCATCTTCCTGTTCGGTGCACGCGACGTGTGGTTCGTCGTCGGCCTGCCGGTGTTCCTGTATACGTCGGGCTGGCGCTTCGTCGAGGTCGGCGGGTTCCTCGCCGCCTGGACCATCGCCTATGGCGGCATCCAGGCCGCGGCGCCGCGGCTGGTGA
>CADECW010000238.1 GCA_902825855.1 uncultured Rhodospirillales bacterium
AACCAGAATACCGGACTTGGCGAGGCACCCTGTCTAAACCGGCCGGCGGACGTCGAGGTTCACCGTCACGTTCTTGCGCTGGGTGAAGCTTTCGAGCATGCCCTCGAGCGAGAACTCGCGGCCGATGCCGCTCTGCTTGTAGCCGCCGTAGGACATCCCGGGCACCTGGCCCAAACCCTGGTTGACCTGCACCCAGCCCGATTCCACGGCGTGTGCCGTGCGCAGGCCGGTGCCGATGTCGTGCGTCCAGACATAGGCCGCGAGTCCGTAGTGGCTGTCGTTGGCCATGCGGATCACCTCGGCCTCGTCGCTCCAGCGGATCGCCACCAGCACCGGCCCGAAGATCTCCTCACGCGCCAGCCGCCAGTCGTTGGAGCGGTCGGCGAACACCGTCGGGATAGCGAAGTAGCCTTCGCTCAGCGGGCCGCTCCTGGGCGGCAGGCCGCCGAACACCAGCTTGGCATCTGAACGCTTCAGGCCCTCATCGACATACTTGCAGACCTTGGTGAACTGCTTGTTGTTGATGATCGTGCCGATGTCGGTCTTCTCGTCGAGCGGGTCGCCGATCTTGAGCGACGTCGTCTTCTTCTCGAGTTTGGCAAGGAAGGAATCGAAGATGTCCTCGTGCAGGAAGAGCCGGGAGCCCGCCGTGCAACTCTGGCTCTGGCGAGTGAAGCGCATGGCGGCGATGATGCCGTCGACCGCCCAGTCCTCATTGGCGTCGGGATAGACGATCGACGGGCTCTTGCCGCCAAGCTCCAGCGACACCGGCACGATGCGCTCGGCCGCCGCACGCATGACGATCTTGCCCACCTCGGTCGAGCCGGTGAAGGAGAGCTTGGCGACGCCGGGATGATTGATCAGCGGGCCGCCCACCTCCTCGCCGAAGCCGGTCAGCAGGTTCAGCACGCCGGGCGGCAGGAAGTGCTGGCAGATCTCGGCCAGCAGCAGCACAGCGATTGGCGCATCCTCGGCCGCCTTCATCACCATGGTGTTGCCGGCCGAGAGTGCCGGCGCGATCTTGAGCGCGGCCAGCAGGACGGGCGCGTTCCATGGGATGATGGCGCCGACAACGCCCAGCGGCTCGCGCCGGGTATAGGAGAGCACATTCTCGCCGAGCGGGATGGTCTCGCCCTTGAGCTCGCTGGCGAGCCCCCCGAAGTAGCGGAAAATGTCGGCCGTGATGTTGGCCTCGCCGCGCGCCTGCGTGCGCAGCGCGTTGCCGGTCTCGAGCGCGATGGTGCGCGCCATCTCCTCGGTGCGCGCCTGCAGCGCCTCGGCGATCTTGAGCAGCACCTTGCCCCGCTCGCGCGGCGGCACCTTGCGCCATTCGGCATAGGCTTTCGTGGCGCTCGCGACGGCACGTTCGACGTCGGCGGCATTGCCGCGCGGTACCTCGGCGACCGCAGTCTTCCTGGCGGGATTCTCGACGGTGAGGCGCGCGCCCGAGGCGCTGTCGACCCATTGGCCGCCGATCAGCATGCCTTTGGGAGAAACGGAGTGAGCCTGCGGATTGCCTTGGATGGAAGTCGTCGACATGCGGGTCCTCCGGCTACAAAAACGGCCCGGAGTTTGGCCCGCATGTCGTGACGCTACAAGGCCACGCGCCGCCTCTATGCCGCCGCCTTCTCCGCCGCTTTCGCGAGCGGCGTCGCCAATGCTTCTTCCGCACCGAGCGTACGGGCAACGGCGTGGACCGTCGCGGCTATGCGCACTGCAGCCTGGATCTGCTCGGCGGAGAGGCCATGCTCGCGGCAGACCTTCTCATGCGCTTCCAGGCACATGCCGCAGCCGTTGATTGCCGAGACCACCAGCGACCACAGTTCGAAGTCGACTTTGTCGACGCCGGGCTTGGCCATGGCGGTCATGCGCAGCTTGGCCGGCAGGGTCTTGTAGTCCGCGGCGTGCACCAGGTGCACGAAGCGGTAGTAGATGTTGTTCATCGCCATCAGCGAGGCCGCGATCCGGGTCGCGTTCAGCGCTTCCGGCGTGAGTTCGTCTGCGAAAGCGTCGACCACAGCTTGCATGGTCGGCGCGTGGTTGGCGGCGAGCGCGGCGGCGACGAAACAGCCGGCCTTCTGCTGCGGGCCGAGAAGCTGCTCGGATGCCAGGCTCGACAGGTTGAGCTTGAGGTCGCGGGCGTACTCGGGCAGCCGATCCTTCAGGACGTCGATCGACATGATGGCTCCTTAAGCGGCCTTCAGGACGTCGTCGCCCTTCTGCCAGTTGCACGGGCAGAGCTCGTCGGTCTGCAGCGCATCGAGCACGCGCAGGACTTCCTGCGGGTTGCGGCCGACCGACAGGTCGTTCACCGACACGAAGCGGATGATGCCGTCCGGGTCGACGATGAAGGTGGCGCGCAGGCAGACGCCCTCGCCCTTGTCGAGGATGCCGAGTTCCTGCGACAGCTCGCGCTTGATGTCGGCCAGCATGGCGAACGGCAGCGCCTTGAGGTCGGCATGGTTCTGGCGCCAGGCGAGATGCACGAACTCCGAATCGGTCGAGACGCCGTAGACCACGGCATCGCGCTCGGCGAAGTCCTTCTCGATCCTGCCGAAGGCAGCGATCTCGGTCGGACAGACGAAGGTGAAGTCCTTCGGCCAGAAGAACACGACCTTCCATTTGCCGGCGTCGCTCTTATCGGACACCTGCTTGAAGGCCGTCTTCGGATCGGTGCCCACCACCGCCTTGAGGTCGAAGGATGGAAACTTGTCGCCGATGGTCAGCATGAAACGCTCCGTCAGTCAGATTAGAACGTTTCTAGATATGCTGCGCTTGCGTCCAATTGCAAGTCATTCGCAGAACTATTTTAATGAAGGGCTTATCCATTCTTTTTCAGTGGTTTACGCTTCCGCTTTGCCGTCCGCTCACCGTATTTCATGCCCTCCAGCTTGATGCCGTCAGGGTCGAGAAAGAACACCGCGTAGTAGTCGTCATAGTACTCGTCGGCCGGATCGACGATCCTCACGCCCTCTCCTTCGAGCCAGGCCTGAAGGGCATCGACGTCCTTCCGGTTGCGCAACTCGAAGGCATAGTGATGCAGGCCGACGTCGCCGATCCGGTAGCTCTTGCGGCCCTCGGCCGCCGCGATCCAGTAGCGCGTCTTGCCGTTGGTCCAGCCGATGGTGCCTGGATACTCGTCGGAGATCTCGAAGCCCAGGAAGTCGAAGAGCCGCTGATAGAAGGCCTTCGATTTTTCGTAGTCTCTGACGCGGATGGAAATGTGGTCGATGCCGACCACCTTGCAGGCAGGCTTGGCCATGATCGCCTCCAATTCCTGTAGTCACAACGACACGGATATCGGATTGTTTCGAGACAGTGGGCAACGGACAAGACGGGGGCGACGATGAGCGCACTATCGAAGACGTTCGGCGCATTGACCCTGGCAAGCGGCATGTGGTTTACCGGCGAGGTTTCGGGCCAGACGCCGCCGCCGACCCTCGACCAGATCCGTTCCAGCAAGACGCTGCGCATCGCCTACGATACCGATGCGCCGCCGTTCTCCTATGTCGCGCCGGGCAGCCCGGCTACGGCCTCGCCGCAGGGCTATTCAGTCGATCTCTGCCGCGCCGTCGCCGACCAGTTCAAGGAGCAGCTCAAGATTCCCGACCTGCAGGTGGTCTACGTCACGGTCAACTCGATGACCCGCTTCGACACCATCATTGACAACAAAGCCGACCTGCTCTGCGAATCCTCGACCGCGACACTGTCACGTCGCACCAGGGTCGATTTCTCCATCCCGATCTTCATCGATGGCGCCAGCTTCGCCATCGGCCCCAACGGTCCGCGCGATGTCAGCCAGCTCGCCGGCAAAAAGGTCGCCGTGCTGCCGGGCACGACCACCGAGCAGGAGTTGCGGCGCGCGCTCGCCGGCACACGCATCAACGCCGAGGTCGTGCTGGTCAAGACCAACCAGGAAGGCGTCGAGATGGTCGAGAAGGGCGAGGTCGCAGCCTATTTCGCCGACCGCGCCACCCTCACCTTCCTGCTGCGCAAGGAGAAGCAGTTCGCAAATCTCCTGATGGCCGACGCCTATCTCAGCATCGAGCCGATCGCCCTGGGGCTGCGGCGCGGCGACAGCGACTTCCGCCTCGCGGTCGATACGGCACTCAGCCACATCTATCGCCAAGGCAAGATCGCGCAGGTTTTCAAGGGCGCTTTCGGGCCGCTGAACACGCCCAGCCAGCTTCTGCTGGCGCTCTATCAGATCTCGGGCTTGCCTGACTGAGCGACAAAGGCCATTTCCTGCGTCATGCGTTTGTCCGTTCTCGATCAGTCGATCGCCGTCGCCGGCCGCCCTCAGGACCTGTCGATCCGCAATACCGTGGCGCTCGCCCGGCACTGCGAAGCGCTCGGCTACGAACGCTTCTGGGTTTCCGAGCACCATAACCATCCGACGATCGTGGGGACCGCGCCCGAGATCGTGATCGCGGCCATCGCGGCCACGACCGATCGCATCCGTATCGGCAGCGCCGGCATCATGCTGCCGCACTACGCCCCGTTCAAAGTCGCCGAGGTGTTTCGCGTGCTGGACGCCTTAGCGCCCGGTCGGATCGACATGGGACTGGGTCGCGCGCCGGGCTCCGACGGCCGTACCGCCTATGCCCTGAACCCCGCGGCCAACGAGCGGCCCGAGCATTTTCCGGCCGATGTGCGCGACCTGCTGGCCTGGGTCCATGGCGAGCCTCTGGTCGATCGCCATCCTTTCGCGGCCGTGAAAGCCTTCCCCCAAGCGGACACGGCGCCCGAAGTCTGGATCCTCGGCAGTTCCGACTACGGCGCCCAGGTCGCCGCGTTGTTCGGCCTGCCCTACTGCTATGCCTGGTTCTTCAGCGACGGCGCTGGCGGCGAGCGAGCCATCAAGATCTACAAGGAGAAGTACCGGCCGAGCGTGCGCCACCCCGAACCACGCTCGGGACTCTGCGTCTGGGCGCTGGCCGCCGAAACCATGGAAGAGGCGCAATATCACTTCACCTCGCGCGCCCTGTCGCGCATGAACCGCGACCGCGGCATCCTGGTGCCGCTGGATGCGCCCGATGTCGCTGCAAGTGCGCTGGCAGCCTACGACCAAGGCCGCGTCGAGCGCTTCCGCCGCGAGTCCTTCGTGGGCACCGGACCCGAGGTCGCCGAGCGCATCGAAGCGCTGAAGAAGCATGTCGGTGTCGACGAGATGGCCGTCGTCACCTGGACCCATGACGAAGAAGTCCGGCAGGCGAGCTACACGCATCTCGCCCGCGCCATGGGTTTTGCGCCTAAAGGCTAGAGCGGAATGCGATGAGATGGAACCGCGCGCGGTTCCACCTCATCGCATTCGCGCGCAC
>CADECW010000239.1 GCA_902825855.1 uncultured Rhodospirillales bacterium
GATCCTCGCATCACAAACTCCAAGCATTCGCCCAGAGCAGTGAATCACTTTCCCTCTCCAGCTACGATCACTTTTTCAACGACCTGCCAGAGCCTTGGACTACTTCGTGCCCCTTTTACTAGAGTCTTCGCTATGAGATGCTGGAGCGGGCGGCGTATGCATCGGCGTCGGCGCATGGTCACTGATGGCGTGGCTGTAAACCGAGTCCATGGGCGTCGGAATCACGTCGACCGATTGACCAGCCGCCTGTAACAAAAATGCGCTGGCCGAGAAAGGTGTCGGAACGGTGAGTAGCTCGGAGCTCCCGCTCGATGATCCCGGATTCGCACTCGGCGCGAAGCTCGGAGACGGCGCGGGCTCTCCAGGATCAGTTTGGCCCACACTACGAGCTGCGCTGTCGAAGGGCGTCGGTACCACACTCACTGACTGACTCAGGGCCGCGGACTGGGGAGCCGCAACGGCGCCGGTCATTGCGATGCTGCTGCCTGCGTCGTCACCAGACTCGGACCCGAAGTCGATCCTAATGGTAATTGAAGGCGAAGCCATGTGCGCACCCTTTCAGATCAGTTCAGAACAAGAGTGTACAACTGCCCAGTCGCATCGTCGTACGATCCTGATACCGTTCGGCCAGACCCCTTCGCGGCGCTCAAGATCAGGAACATATTTGTCGCGCCGTCGGCGCTAATTGGCTGCACTTTTCGAAACGGCTGTGTCGACATCAAGCCCCATACGTTCATGGAGTGTGGACTGGCAAAGGTTTGCACCACAGCCAGATTCGAGAAATTCACGTAAGCCATGAAGGTTCTCCTTTGCCGGGCGATACTTATCGAGCTGGATTGTTACCTACGCGCAATACGCCTGATAGATCAGAGACGCATCAACATACACGGTCACTCTCTTGTTGAATGCTTGTGCATCGACGAGCAGTGCGAACATGCTGCTTACACCGTCGGGTGTCAGGTCTTGTACCTTGCGCCACCCGACGTCTTGAATGTAAGCCCAGGCGTTCTTCGAATGTGGGCTGGTGAATGTCGAAAGTATTGCCTTGTTGCTCTGCCAAGTGATCGTGGGAGGCGCATTGAAAGTCATCGTAGCGCCTGATGCTGACACGTTGGCAATGCTCAGCCCCGAGTTGCTACCGTCCCACCACTTGGCACTGGGGCTGCTTGCGTCTGAAAACTGCGTACTGTTCGGCGATGAGTACAGGTCTTCGCTGTCGCCGGCGTTCACGTTCTTCTCGAGGTCGACGCGATTGTCAGCCTGAACCAGCGAACACTCGTAGTGCGTGGCAGCCGTCATCTGCTGGTTGCTATTGCTGCCGTTCTCGTCGACATGCCAGATGGCCAATCCGGCGTCGGGCAGGAATGTATCCCTGCCTGTCTTCTGCCGGTTCTCGATGATTGTGTACTCAGTCGCATTCCTAGCATGCACGTAGAAGTCGTTATTTCCCGCAGATAGCGTCGCAGTGATCCCTGGCGTGATCGCGTCAGCCTTTGTCGCCCAGCCCGATTGGTTCTTCAGGTAGGCGTTAATCTGAACGGGGTTCTTGTTATTGCCACCGTAGCACATAAGACAGTAGTTACCGACACCGGCTGAATCCGATTGGTAGTCGTACAAATCGGGATAGTCGCAGATCATGTGGCCATTTTCGTGGCAGAAGGTCCGCAGAGTCAGTTCGCTGCCCATGTTGGTTATCTGGTAGTCGAACAGCCTCTTTCCACCTCCCACATCGAACGGCGCGTTTAGGCTCCAAGAATGGGGCCATAGTCCTTCAGACCAGTTATTAGTGACTGGCCCGACGTAGAACACATTCAATGCATAGATATAGCCTCCACTATCGGCACTAAGCTGACCGAAGTTGAAGGTCTGCGCCTTAAGCCAGTTCAAGGCCTCAAGGATCAGCTCTTTTGTTCGAGTGCCATAAGCAATCGTCGGGTCCGTATAATACGAGCGATTGTGCGCGGCAGTGTAATATTGCGTCACTGCGTTGGTGTAGGTCAGCTTGCCGCGTGAATTGTCCCAGAAGTAATCGCGCACGGAGCCATTGTTCCCGAACCCAGCGTAGCCGGACTGATTGCAAAAGTTGGTCACTTCCTGCGGCGAGATCGTATCGGCGACGTCCGGGAAACGGATGAGGACGCACAATCCAACGTAGTTGCCGACTGTGACAGTCCCTTGCGGAAGTGCGTCTGGGGACACCATCGGCATTACAGCTCGGAGTCGCGCCATCTTCTGCTCACGCCGCATCTCCCATCGCCTCTTCTGTCCCTGGGCCAGCGGGGAACTGAACGCCAGTTGTCTCGCCATATCTCGACGAACCTGGATGTGGCGCTGCAGACCGAGGCTCTGCGGATCCGTGTCGCCAATGTTGGGGCCCGTCGGCACGAGCCGGTTCTTGTCACCGGATAGAGTCGCGTACTTGAAGAAGCCAGTATCGGGGTCTTTGACCACTGTGTAGCCGTCTAACGTTTCGAAGACCGCGTGGTACTGGTTGCCCGACCCTCGCACTTGAATAGTGCTGCCATCGGGATTGGTAAAAGAGAATTCCTGATCGCGGAAAGGAGTGCTCATGACGCCGTCCTCCTTGAAGAAAGAAAACTCGGACCGGTAACTTCCGACGCTTCCAGACAGAAAGTCACCGCTTCCGCTGGTTCCAACCCATTCACTGTTTTCAAGGCGCAATCAAAAGGCGAAGCACAAAGGGCGCTGAAAGGTCGAAAGGAGCACCAAAAGCTTCTGTTCGAATGCTAACGAAGAGGTAGATAAGTAGTCTAACAATCATGCGACTTTGAAGGGTATATGTCAATTGGATAATCGCGAAAGTAGTGTGCACCATCGTGGTGACGAAGCATTTTGCCTGCTGCACGGGGTAGCTCGACGTTGTGCTCGCTAGGGAGCCAAGCGCCTCGATCGTGGGCTTGTAGCGATGCGACCAATCGAGGCCGGTACGGATCAGCAGCGTGGCCTTGCCGCCGTCGATCCGAACATGCATCCGTTGTACTTGATCCCGTGCAGCCAGTCGCTGCCGGTCGGCGCCTCGTCTACCAAGCGCGTGAGCTGCGGCTTGATCCATCTGGGCGGCCTAGGTGTAGTTCCCACACAGAGATTGGAGCGTACCGACCCAGTGCTTGGCGAATTGTCCGGATGCGTCTGTGGCTAATGTCACATTAAACTTATTCACACAGGCCGACACTTATCGCGCAGCGCGTTCTGGCAAAGCTTCGACAGCGGTTCAAAAACTCGCGGGTAGGAGATCAGTCATGCGTACAGGGAATCTGTTGGCCTCAATGGGATTTGTACTCGCTACTGCCCTGTCAGGTCATGCCGCGGCGCAGCCGGTCGGCCAAGTCTTCACTTTTCGGGAAGCGTGTGACGGCTCCGCCGCGGTGGCACTCGACCGGGAACACTTTGCCGTTGCCGACGACGACAGCAATGTCCTGAGGATCTATCGAGTTGGACACGCTTCGCCTCTTCCGTCCTCGATCGATCTCAACGTATTCCTCAAGGCGCGGGAGAAGAAGAACAAGCCGGGGGTCTTCAAGGAAGCCGACATCGAAGGTGCAGCCCGGATCGGCGACCGCATTTACTGGATCGGATCGCACGGCAGGGATTCGAATGGCGAAGACGAGCCCGAGCGGGCGCGTTTCTTCTCGACGCGCATCGTTGCCAACAAGGACGGTCCTCGCCTGGACCCGGTCGGAACGGATCCGTACGTGAAGCTACGCGACGACATGCTGGCTGACCCGGACCTGAAGCTCGCAAAGCTGAAGCTCGCAGAAGCATATGCGCCCGGGAAAAAGAAAGGGCCGGCGCCGGAATCGGACACGGGATTTAACATCGAGGCATTGGCCGCCACGCCGGACGGTCAGCTTCTGGTTGGCTTTCGCAATCCTCGTCCAGAGAATCTCGCATTAATTGTGCCCATCAAAAATCCCGGCGAGGTCGTGGACAAGGGCAGTAAGCCCGTTTTCGGCAGACCGATACGCCTTGATCTCGGCGGGCGGGGTATCCGCAGTATGGAGTGGATCGGCGATCGCTACGTGATTGTCGCCGGCCCGCATGGACCGGCTGGCAAGTCGAACACTAAGCCACCCTTCTTTGTGAGGACCTGGAGCGGCAAAGAGAGCGATACCAAGCTGACGCCGGTGCACATCGAGTTGCCGCCGGACTTCACGCCAGAAGCTATCTTTGTGAGCCCAGATGGTTCGACCCTGACGCTTCTTTCGGACGACGGCGACCTCAAAGGCTGCAAAGACGCGGATCGAACACAGAAGACGTTTCGGGCGTTGACGATCCCGACTCCAAAGTGATGCGTACTGCGTCAACTACGGCACTCGCAACTGTCGGCTTATGGCTGACCGCTACTCACGCAACGCCGAACAAGTGTTGCCAAGGGAGAGCGCGAAGTGCCTGGACATACGAGTCCCAAGCGTCTCCCGAGGTGGTTGGCTGTGCGCCAGCGCGGGCCTCCAATACGATGACGTCATGACCATCGCGGGCGAGCATGATGGCGGCACGGAGGCCGACTATACTGCCACCACAAACAACGACCTTGCTCATCGTGGCAACTCCCGGATGAGTGACGTTGGTATATACGGCACGGGTCGGACAAACTGGAAAGGTCCCTCGCGCCAACTGGGCACATACGAGGCGGGCGAGTGTCGGAGGGCCACCACAACCCGTCAACCCCGATGCCGGAAGGCGGATAGGGGTTGGATGTCGGAGTCGCCACTATCGAACGTCGGATCAAGGAAAGCGCTGGCGAGTGCAGTCCCAAGGGCATGGTTCTGGTGGACCGCAGGCAGCCAAGGGGCCCAACAGCAGCATTAGCAAGAGAAGTCTGATCGCCACCGGCCTCTCCGTTGTTCAGCTTGACAGGCGTCACCAATACCGCAGGCAAGCTAAGTTAGTCCTTGGCCTTTTACTTGGGCGGCCCTCTTAAGGCCTGCCTCGATCAGTCGTCGCAGAGCCTCCGATACGGAAATCTCTTCGGCCGTTGCGTAGTTTTCAATTGCTGCGCGCAACGAAGGTGCCGTCATCCTCTACAAGGACAAGGTTGAGATCGTCATGTCCGACGAAGGACTGAAGAAGTTGGCTTCACACGATGGCCCCACTGCCTCGGTTACTCGACCCCAACAGCTGAAGACGTTCATTATGCCTATGCAGCTTGTACGTCGCGGGCGCTCCGGTGGGTTTGAAAGACGAAACGGCAAAATAGCCGACCAGGCCGGAAGGCCAGACGTGTCGGTAAAGACCGAAAAAGCGCCGATGC
>CADECW010000240.1 GCA_902825855.1 uncultured Rhodospirillales bacterium
GTCGCGCCCTGCCCTCGGCGCAGAAGCAGATGATCGGCCCGTTCATCTTCTTCGACCAGATGGGGCCGGCAGAGTTCCTGATCGGCAACGGCATCGATGTGCGGCCGCATCCCCACATCGGCCTCGCCACGGTCACCTATCTCTTTGAAGGTGAAGTGTTTCATCGCGACAGCCTGGGCACATCGATGGCCATCAAACCGGGTGAGGTCAACCTGATGACCGCGGGCCGCGGCATCGTCCATTCCGAGCGCGAGCGCGGCGAGGTGAAGAACTCGGTGCATCGCCTGTTCGGCATCCAAGCTTGGGCTGCGCTGCCCAAATCGCACGAGGAGGCGGCGCCCGCCTTCATTCACCACGGCGATACCGAATTGCCGCGCATTGCCGGCGAAGGCAAGCGCGTGCGGCTGGTGATGGGGAGTGCCTACGGCGCCCGCTCGCCGGTCGACTATCCGCACGAAAGCCTGTTCGCCGAGGCCGTTCTCGCGCCAGGTGCTGTTTTGCCCTTCGATCCCGACTACGACGAGCGCGCCGTCTACGTCGCCTCCGGTGAGATCGACGTGGCCGGCGACAAGTTCGGCGAGGGCAAGCTGCTGGTGTTCAAGCCGGGCGACCGCATCTCCATCCTGGCGACCATGCAGTCGCGCCTGGTCCTCGTGGGCGGCGAGCCGATGGATGGCCCGCGCCACATCTGGTGGAACTTCGTATCGTCCTCCAAGGAGCGTATCGAGCAGGCGAAGGAGGATTGGCGGCAAGGCAGGTTCGGCTTGGTGCCCGGCGACGAGAAGGAGTTCATCCCGCTGCCACCCTAAGCGCCGCTGCTCGCAGATTTCGAAACGAGAGGTTTGTTGACGCAGCGGGGGAGGGATGGGCGTCGCAGGTCTGCCGGACGGCATCGCGGGGTTTGTCGCGTCGGCTTTGGCCCGCGTTCCGCCGTGGCTGGACATGCGCCTGCTGGCGATCGGCGCGGGACTGGTGGTTGCGGGTCTGGCGGTGATCGCCATCCGCGCACGCCGGCGCAGGCAGGCGCGGGCGCAGGCGGTGCGCCTCGAGTGGGGCATCCATGGCCTCAAGGAAAAGCTGCGCAGCCGCCTCTCCGAGCCGCGCGAGTTTTTCGATGCGCGCGCCGTCGCCTTTCCGACACTCGGCGCCAGCAGCGCCTTCGAGGCGGATCTTGATGCGGCCGCACGGGCCGTCATGGCGCAGGCAGGCGGCAAGCCGGCGCGAGCCAAGCAGCTCTTGCGCCAGAAGCTGCACAGCAACAGTCTCAACGGCAGCGAAGCGGCCTACTGGCGCCAGCTTGGTGCCCTCTCGCTCATCGACAGCACGCAGGATGCGGTTCGCGCCTACGCACGCGCCGCCGACCTCGCGCCGGACGACCCGCAGGCGCAGATGCTGGCGGGTGTGCTCTACCTGCGCGACGGCCGGCTCGAAGCTGCCGAAACCGCGTTCCGGAGGCAAATGGAACTCGCCGGACAAGGCCCGGACGGTGCCGCCATGCGCTGCCGCGCCGGCGTGATGCTCGGCGATGCCCTGATCGCGCGCGAGGAGCCCGAAAAAGCCCTCGAGGCCTATCGCGCGGCTCAGCGCGAAGCCGAAGCGCTTGCGCAGAAGGAGCCCGGCATCGCGACGCACAAACGCGAGCTCTCCCTGGTGCACGACCGCATCGGCGATGTGCTGTCATCGAGCGGCGATGTGGAGGCAGCGCTGGAGAGCTACGCCAGCAGCCTTGCTGTCATGCACGCTCTTGCGAAGCAGGATGCCGGCAGGCTGGAGTGGCAGCGCGATCTCTCCGTCAGCCACGATCGTGTTGCCGAGGCGCGCGAGCGCAAAGGTGACCTGGACGGCGCGCTGGAAAGCTATCGCAACGGGCTGAGGATCGCCGAAGCCCTCGTGCGCCAGCATCGCGACCGCTCCGATCTGCAATGGGATTTGTCGTCCAGCCTTGACCGCGTGGGCGACGTCCTGGCCGCCAAGGGAAAGTTGCCCGAAGCGCTGGCTTCATATCGCCAGGCTCTGGAAATCGCCGAAGCCGTCACGCAAACCGACCACGCCCGGTTAAGCTGGCAGCGCGAGCTGGCGGCCAGCTACCACAAGGTCGGCGTTCTCGAATGCCAGGTCGGCAACGAGGCGGAGGCGGTCGAAATCTTCGAGCGCGGGCGTGCCATTATCGCGCGGCTCGATCGCATCGCCGAGCACAGGGCGCAGTGGCGCTCCGACTTGCGCACGTTCGATCAGGCGCTTGAAACCCTTCGCCACTGACCCTGTCCTGCCGTATGAGCTCCGCGAGATCTGACCCAGCACAAGGTGTGCGTTGCGTTTGCAGCCCCCTGGGTCCCGGCTCTCGCTTCGCTCAGCTGGGATTACAACGAGCGAAGGTCGCAGACAGACATTGTCATCCCGGAACGCGCAGAGCGCGTATCCGAGACCCAGGGGCTGCAAGCACCAGCGTCATTGCGCTGACGCGCAAGCTGGGATGACAGTCGATATGATTGGACTCTAGCCGCGCGCGGGACCCGGCGGCGGGTCGTCGTCGGCGTCGTGCTTTCCAGCTCGTTCATCCGCAGGGCGCGCCTCATTGGCTTGGCCCTGGCGTGTTCCCACATGAAGCTTGGAGAGAAGCTCCCGCGACGAGGTGAGCAAGCCCCCAACGGTGTCAATCAGTCGTCTCAAGTTGGAATTCTGCTCTTGTGCTTTTCGTTCGAGGTCCGGTCTACGGCCCTCTTCCTCCTCCGCCATACCGCCCTTCGGTTCTTGCCAAGTCTCCCATGCAACCTAACGCTAGGTACATCTGCCCATTCAGGTAACGACTGCGCACAGCCTTCGTTCCCTCGTTGCGCTGCAACGAAGGCATCACGATCGGCGGCAAGCGCTGTTAGGCGGCGGGACCGGTCTTGACCGGCAACTTGGGATCGGCTCCCCACTCGACCCAGGAGCCGTCGTAGATGGCCGTGTCGGCGCGGCCGAGGAGCGCCAGCGCGATGGCGATCACGCCGGCCGTGACGCCCGAGCCGCAGGTCGCCACCACCGGCTTGTTGGTGTCGACGCCGGCCTTGGCGAAGATCGCCGTCAGCTCCTCGACGCTCTTTAGCGTGCCGTCTGCGTTGAGTAGAGAAGCGAACGGCACGTTGCGGGAGTTCGGGATGTGCCCGACCCGCAGCCCGGGCCGCGGATCAGCGTCGCGCCCCTCGAACCGTCCCGCCGCGCGCGCGTCCACGATCTGCGCGGCTTTGCTGTCGATCAGCGCTTTGACCTCGCCGGCATCGGCAACCATGTCGCCGTGGAACCGTGGCGTGAAATGGCGCTCGGTGCGCCGCACCGGCTCGCCGTCTTCGAGCGGGCGCCCTTCTGCCTTCCATTTCTTGAGGCCGCCATTGAGCACGGCGACGTCGTCGTGGCCCATGATGCGGAACATCCACCAGGCGCGTCCTGCCGAATACAGGCCCTCGACGTCGTACACGACCACGCGCATGCCGTCGCCGATGCCGAGCTTCTTGACCCGGCTCGCGAACTTGGTCGCCGACGGCAGCATGTGCGGCAGCGGGTTCTTCTCGTCGGAAATGTCGTCCATGTCGAAGAACAGCGCGCCGGGAATGTGCGCCTGGCGAAATTCCGCCTTCGGGTCGCGGCCGGTGACGGGGATGTGCAGCGAGGCATCAAGCACGACGAGATCAGGGGCATCAAGGCGCGACGCCAGCCAGTCGGTCTCCACCAGCCACTTCGACGAATGCGGCATTGTTCTCATGTCCTCCTTAGACGAATGCGACCCGGACGCGCCGGTTCAGCTTGCCCTTTTTCTCGATCTTAGTGACCTGCACCTGGCCGATCTCGCTCGTGCGGCGCACATGTGTTCCTCCGCACGGCTGAAGGTCCACGGCGCCGTTTTCGCCGATCGCAACGAGGCGCACGCGGCCGGAGCCCATGGGCGGCTTCACAGCCATGGTGCGCACGAGCCCGGGGTTGGCCTCCAGCTCCGCGTCCGTGATCCAGCGTTCGCTCACCGGATGGTCCTCGGCAATCAGCCGGTTCAGCTCAGCGGTGAGCCTGTCCTTGTCCACCGCCGAGGCGTCCTCGATGTCGAAATCGAGGCGTCCTTCGTCGGTGCCCACCTGGCCGCCGGTCACGGGATACTTCACCAGCGCGCACAGCAGGTGGAGCGCCGTATGCATGCGCATCAGCTTGCTGCGGTTGTCCCAGTCGAGAACGGCGCGCACGCCGCCGCCGGGCAAGGGCGCCGCGGCGCCCGCAGCGATCACGTGCACGATGGTCGACTTATCGGCATCGTAGACCGTGGTGGCGACCGGACACGAGCCGTCGGCGAACTCCAGAATTCCACGGTCGCCGGGCTGACCGCCGGCGGCTGCGTAGAACACGGTTTTGTCGAGGATGATCCCACCGCGCTCGTTCACCGCTATGACGGAGGCGGTGCAGTCGCGCAAGTAGGCGTCAGCCCGGTAAAGCTGCTCCGTCATGCCGGCTTGTCGGGATCGGTGAAGACTTGGGGCATCGGCGGAGCCTGCTCCGCCAGCCACGGCGGCACCGGCAGGCCCTTCGAGCGCAGGAAGTCGGGATTGAACAGCTTGGACTGGTAGCGCGCGCCGCCGTCGCACAGGATGGTCACGATGGTGTGGCCGGGGCCCATCTTCTGCGCCAGGCGGATGGCGCCGACGACGTTGATGGCGGTGGAGCCGCCGAGCACCAGGCCTTCGTCCACCACCAGGTCGAACAGCACCGGCCGCGCGTCGGCGTCGGTGATCTGGAACCAGTCGGTCAGCGGCGCCTCGGCCAGGATGCGGGTGATGCGGCCCTGGCCGATGCCCTCGGTGATCGAGCTGCCCTCGGACTTGAGTTCGCCGTTGGCGTAGTGATTGTAGAGCGCCGATCCCATCGGGTCGGCCAGCGCGACGCGCATCTTCGGGTTGCGCTCCTTGAGCGCGAGGCCGGTGCCGGCCAGGGTGCCGCCGGTGCCGACCGCGGAGACGAAGCCGTCCACCTTGCCGCCGGTCTGGCGCCAGATCTCCGGCCCCGTCGTCTCGTAGTGCGCGCGCAGGTTGGCGACGTTGTCGAACTGGTTGGCCCAGATCGCGCCGTTCGGCTCCTTCGCCGCGACCTCGCCGGCCAGCCGCTCGGAATAGCGCACGTAGTTGTTGGGGTCCTTGTAGGGCACGGCCGGGACCAGGACG
>CADECW010000241.1 GCA_902825855.1 uncultured Rhodospirillales bacterium
GCGGCCATCACTCCGCCGGCGACCAAGGCGGTCGTGCCGAGTAGAAGCTTTTTCAGGGGTTACGGAAGGTTACTGACGGACTTCCACGGCCAAAGCCGCTCGTAGGCGCCCCCAGTCCCGTAACGGTTTCATTGCGTCTGCCCAGCACCGTACCAGTGAAGTGCTCGATCGCCTGCGTCGTCTGCAGCGGCGCATAAAACCGCTGAGTCGTCCTGTCCGATCGATGCCCCAACATCGCCCGCGGAACGCCGAATTGTCCCGGATAGACATTTAAGTAAAGCATCGTACCGATATGCCGGAACAGATGGACGTTGACCTCGAGGCCAAGCCGCCGGCGGATGGTTCGAGTCACCAAATGGGCCATCATCACCTGGCCCTTCGGCTCGCCGTTGGTACGTAGGAACAGCAGGTCGCTCGGCCTCTGCAACAGCAACGGGCGGCAACGCCTGAGATAGTACTCGATCAACCCGATTGTCGGCTTCGACAGGGCAAAGCGCAGCGGTTGACGGTTCTTAACGTCGCTGGCGTCCACCGTCAGCCACCACCCGGCCTCCGTCGGCTCGGCCGGCCAGAAGCATCGTTTGAGGTCGAGGTCAGCCAAGTTCTTGCGGCGGATCATCGTCGTCAGCAAGAGTTCAATGCCAACCGCCGCCATCATCTTGGTCGCGTCAGCGACCGTGATGGTCTGGGTGTTCCTAACCTCGTCCATGATCTGATAAGGCGTCAGCAGCAGACGCTCGATCGCGGCGGAGTTGGAAAATTGCCCTAGTCGCTGGATGTTCTTCCGGCTGAATCCCTGCGGCGCCAATTTGCGCTGGATCACCTTCAGGATTCCGTGGCGTACTTGCTCCGTGATCTCAGGCGGCGAATGAACGTAGTTGTCGGCGAACGACACCCAGGTTGCCGCCATGTTCAGATGATCCTGCCGGAAGGAGTTGTCGGCGCGCCTATAAAACCAACTCATGGCGCTGCGCAGCCACGCCACATCCAGCAGCGCCGCCAAGCCGGTGATCTCTGCCGCCTCGCGACCTTGATGCACCTGGGCCGAGGCGGTGCGCCACGCCACCTCGCGATACCGCTTCAGGGTGGCGGTGGCGAGTTGTTTGGGCCAGGTCATATCGAAGACATTGTCGGACGGCGCGCTGGACATCTCGGTGTAGCGATCGAGGTCCTGCCAGAACGAGATGGGCAGTACTGATCGCGGCAGGCTCACCGCTCGTGGATTGATAAGCCGTGGCAACTCAGGCAACGGCCAGCCGGAGATGGTCGCCCGCGCTGCGTTAGACGTCTTCACGGTGCGCCGTAGGGTGGTGCGCGGGTTCTTGAACGATGAGCGGTGCAAGGTTTCGTCGCAGTAGGTCTGCCACACCTCTAGGGTCACTTCATTGGGTGTGACCGCGCGCGCCGAACAGAATTTGGCAAGAGAACTCAAGCTGGCTCGCGCACTGAGGGTTGGGAGGGAGTTGATCAGAACAGTCCACTCGTGGCTGGTAAGCCCGCCGCGTCGTGCGCCAACCGTCAATACGCCGACGCGGCGCAATACCTGGTTCAACAGGGTGACGATGTTGGATCGGCGCGCTTTCGTGATCGGTGTGTGTTGACGAATTAGCCTTATGCGATTGTCGACGAGGTACCTGGCATCGAGGGGGATCACAGATAGTCGCGTGCCATCGACCTTGCCCAGCCATCTGATGGCTGCGGCTTCATTCTTGCGCTGGTTCCGACTGCGCCCCTTATCGCCGACAACGTAATCGAGGAGACCTTGTGCTGTAGTCAGCGGTGGCCGCAGCGATGAGTTGGGCCGAGGCTTCGCAGAATGTTGAACGTTTCCGCAAACTGACAAGCGATCGACAGATGCGATGGTGCTTTCATATCCGGCGTACATGAGAGAGCCTCCCTACGATAAGCGGATGTAGGAAGCATCGGTCTCACTTAGATGGTAAGCAACTGGACTGGGCGTTTGCCGACTTCCTACTGCCGCAAAGATGTTGGGCGCGACTTGCGAGGCCAAATTGTGCTCGACGTCCTTGAGGGGTGACTCCTCGAGTACCGCTTCGGTACGGCATCAGCGAAGAACTAAGCTGTCGGGATGCCGAGTGGCAGGCCACAGGGTATATTGGCGCGCCGGGACCGACGACCCACGTGAAGCGACGGTAGCAAGCAACATCGCATTAGTCGCGCTTGCATAGCGCCATGTCGACCTCCAATTTCGGGGTTCCCTCCGGGCAATGGCCACAGCGAATCGGCCAATTGACCGGCACAGAAAACCGCGGTGACAATGCGTTAACCGGGGCAGCTAAGCGGGAGTTTCGTAGGCATGACCAGCCGATCAATGAGCAAGGCGGCCCTGTCTTCGGTCTTGGTCGTCGCGACCTGGGCAGGCAATGCGCGTGCTCAGGCCGCCACGGATGCATCGGCCGGATCGTTGTCGCAGTTCATCGCTGATCGCATCGATCGCGTCGGTGAGCATCTCGGCGACCTCACCCGTGCCGTACCGCAACTGCCTGACTACTTCCGCAATGTCGGTCTTTCGTTCGAGCGAGCCGCCGGCGTGACCAGTTCCGGTCGCATCGTTTTGGCCACGCTGTTGTGCCTTGTCGTCGGAATCCTGGCCGAATTGGCCTTGCGGCGCGCGGTGCGAGACTTGCGTGCCCGCCGCCATGCTCGACCGGTCATGAACACTACGGACCGTCTCGCCATCGTCGCCATCGACGTCGGCGTGGAGCTGGGCGGTGTTGTCGCTTTCGCCGTCGGTGCGCTGGCGGCATTGCTGACGGTCGGGCGACCGGGACCGATCAACGAGGTCGGTAGCTCTTACCTGGTCGCGTTGGTCGGGCTGCGTCTGCTGCTCGCCGCCCTCATGGTCCTGCTGCGTCCGCACGATGGGGCGGCACGGACATTCGCAGCACTCGATCTCGAGCTCCCTGTCGCACGCTTCTGGTATCGCGCGCTCGGTACGTTCGTCGGGTGGTTCGCCTTCGGCTGGGCAGCGATCGTGACCCTGCGCGTCTTCGGCATGCCCCAAGATGGCCGCC
The DNA here is from genome assembly GCA_902825855.1 of uncultured Rhodospirillales bacterium. GTDB lineage: Bacteria > Pseudomonadota > Alphaproteobacteria > Reyranellales > Reyranellaceae > Reyranella. Next base: position 3,036 of record CADECW010000241.1, read on the forward strand.
ATCTCATGGCCTACGCGCTGGGGACCGGGCTCGTCGCCATCGCCCTTGCTATCATCTGGCACCCCAGCCGGTCGAGCGCGCCTCGCACCGACGCTACCAGCGGCGGCAAATGGTTGGCGTCCCTGGCAGCGTTCGCCCTATGGGTGGTGTGGACGGCGAATGCAATGCCGACCTTCTGGTTTCTGACGGTGGCGATCGGCCTGCCGCTGGCAATCAGCGTTGCACGCCGCGCTTCGCGCCACCTGCTCCGGCCAGTCGGCGCCGAAGCCGAGGAAACCGGCGTACCTTCGGTGGCATCGGTCTTCGTCGAGCAGGGATTGCGCGCCGTTCTTGTAGTCGGCGCGATCTGGCTGCTGTTATGGGGCTGGAACCTCGACGTCGGCGCTCTCGCCGCCCGGGAGAACGTCTATGCGCGACTGATACGCGGCGCCCTACACGCCCTCGTTATCGTGCTTGCCGCCGATCTTGCCTGGGGCCTCATCAAGGCGCTGGCCGACAACGCGCTGGCTCGGGCACAGGCCAGCGCCGACGTCAGCGCCGACGAGGCCCGGCGCCGGGCGCGTGTGCGAACCTTGCTGCCGATCGGCCGTAACCTCGCCTTTATCGTGCTGTTGGTAATGACCCTGCTGATGGTGCTTTCCTCGCTCGGCGTTGAGATCGGCCCGCTGATCGCCAGTGCCGGCGTGGTCGGCGTCGCTGTCGGCTTCGGAGCGCAGACGGTGGTGCGCGACATCATCAGCGGCATGTTCTATATGATTGACGACGCCTTCCGGGTCGGCGAGTACATTCAGAGCGGCAACTACAAGGGAACGGTGGAATCGTTCAGCCTGCGTTCTGTCAAGCTTCGCCATCAGCGCGGGCCGCTGTTCACGGTTCCATTCGGCGCGCTCGGCGCCGTGCAAAACATGAGTCGCGACTGGGTGATCGTAAAGGACATCATAGGCATCACCTACGACTCCGACGTCGACAAAGCCAAGAAGCTGATCAAGCAGATCGGGCTCGAGCTCGCGCAGGACGCCGACCTCGGTCCGAGCATCCTGCAACCGCTGAAGCTCCAGGGTGTCGAGCAATTTGACAACTACGGCATGCGCATACGTACCAAGATGATGACGAAGCCCGGCGAGCAGTTCGTCATCCGCCGTCGCGCGAACGCCATGATCAAAAAGGCCTTCGACGCCAACGGCATCCGGTTTGCCATCCCGACGGTTCAGGTGGCCCACGATGCCGAAGGCACGCCTGGCGCCGCTGCCCAGCTGGTTGCCCAGCCGCCGGCAGACAAAGCCCATTAAACGGGTGCGGCGTCCTCTAATACAAATGTTCGAACAACAAGTCACAGTCGCTTGTTGGAACAGCTCGCCCGACCTACTTCAAAGCGGGCATCGGATACTCATCCTACTCGATAGAGTCGCAAGCATCGATGGCAAGGAATGAGCCTCACTGATGCCACTAGTGATGCAAACGTGGCTAATGATGTTTCGGACCAACCTGTCGATAGGCTCAAGACGCGACGGAAAGTCTTTAGGGGCAAAAAGCTCGGCCAGGCGAAATAGCGTGCTGTCGCGTCATCTTTGACAGAAAAGCCGATTTAACATCAAGTGCAGCGGCTATTCTTGTGTTAGATGATGGACGACTGCCCGGATGATGGGAGCGGCCAAGATTACTACTGGCAGCATGGCCAGCCAGGAGATGAGCCAGTTTTGGATAAATCTGGCTGCGCCGCTGTCCGGAAAGCTCGCGATGCCTGACGCAATCAGGCACGTCAAGCCGGACTGAATGACTCCGAAGACAAAATGCCCGTGACGACGGGGAATGCGAAGGTTCACAACAACCTCTTACAGCATAAGGCCATGCAGCGGCGACTCGACGAGCAGAAGTCGTGCCATGGCCTCGCTGTCGCGCTAGCTTAACGGGCCAGCTACTCGGGCGCACTTCCTTCCGCGACCGTGTTCGCAGAAGGAACTCTATCGGCACCGCTCGACATGCGGCGTGTGGCGCCAGCGGCAGCG
>CADECW010000242.1 GCA_902825855.1 uncultured Rhodospirillales bacterium
AGCGCTCGCCGGTTTTCATGCAGCAGAAGTGGGCGCCGATTTCAATCTTACTTGACCGTGCGGCGCCGCCTACAGTGCTAGGCAAGACGCCGATGGAGCACCAAAATGATATTGGGCTCGATGTATTCCGTGTCGAGAAGGGGTTGCGCACATGAGCCAGGCTGTTCGCGTTGATTCCATGGGGCGCAAGCTGTTCGACACTCGTGCTGCCAAAGCAACGGACAAGATCGCGGGAAAAGGTTACTCGATCGTCGAGGACGAGGCCCTCAAGACCTTGCCGCCGGCGCCTCCAGGCGCGGTCTTCAACGCTGAAGAGCAGGCGAAGTACCGTAAATTCAAGGAAGCCCGCACCGGCGCCGCCAACTACATCCGCCTGGAAGGCGAGTTCGCCAGGTATCTCGAGGATGTCTATTCGGACGCGCCAGTGCCGCGTGAAGCTCTTGACGACGAATGCGAGATCTTGGTGATCGGGGCAGGCTTCGGCGCCCTCCTCCTCTGGTACCGGCTGATGAAGGCCGGCTTCAACGACGTTCGATTCTGCGAGAAAGGCGGTGACGTCGGCGGTACCTGGTATTGGAATCGCTATCCCGGAATCGCCTGCGACGTCGAGAGCTATAGCTACTTGCCGCTGCTCGAGGAGATGAACCACATCCCGTCGATGAAGTTCGCCTCGGGCTTCGAGATCCTGGAATACTGCCAGCTCATGGCGGAGCGGTTTGGTTTCTATGACCGCTGCCTGTTCCACACCACGGTCGAGGAAACGGTGTGGGACGACGCGGCCAAGCGCTGGATCGTCAAGACCGACCGCGGCGATGCGATGCGCGCCCGCTTCGTCGTTCTGGCCAACGGCATCCTGACGACCCCGCGCCTCGCCAGGATCGAGGGAATGGAGACTTTCAAGGGCGAGGTATTCCACACCTCGCGCTGGAACTACAATGTCGACTTACAGGGCAAGCGGGTCGGTATCATCGGCACCGGTGCAACGGCCGTCCAGGTCGTGCCCGAGATCGCGAAGGTGGTTAAAGAGCTCTACGTCTTCCAGCGCACGCCCTCGTCCATCGATGTGCGTGACCAGCGCGCAACGACACAGGAGGAGTACGCGACTTGGCCTCGTGAGAGTAACTGGGCGGTCAAGCGGCGCGAACGCCTGGCACTCATATCGGCCGGCCGCACTGCCTTGCAGGGCAACGACGACTTTCTCTCGGGCAAAGTCGAGCAATACAAGCGCGCCAAGCGGCACGAGCGCGAGCTATCACCTGAAGAGATGATCCTGGCCCAGCTCAACACGAACTTCCGCATCATGGAGCAGATACGCGGCCGAGTGGATACCGTCGTAAAGGACGAGAAGACGGCGGCGGCGCTGAAACCTTACTACCCTTACGGCTGCAAACGGCCGACCTTCCATGACGAATACCTGTCTGCCTTCAACCTGAGCCATGTCCACTTGGTGGACACGGCGCCCGCCGGCGTGAAGCTGATCAACGAACGAGGCGTCTCTCACGACGGCGTGGACTATCCGCTCGATGTGCTGATCTATGCGACCGGGTTCGAGTGGATGGGCACGGGCTCCTTCAACATGATTCGCGGGCTGGGAGGACGGACGCTGAAGGAGAAGTGGGAGACGGAAGGGACGAAGACCTTCCTCGGCATTCATTCGGCCGGCTTCCCGAACCTCTTCATCATGAACGGCCCGCAGGGCGGCGGTGGTCAGTTCAACTTCACGCGCGTCGCGGAGATGCACGCCCACTACATCGTTTGGGCCCTTGAGACCGTCAGGGCGCGCGGGGCTGCAACCATCGATGTGACACGGGAGGCCGAAGAGGAGTATGCCCAGCACTGTGCCCAGATGGATTTACTGTCGGCACCGTTGAGGGACTGCCTTTCCTACTACAACGGTGACGGCAATGCGAAGCCGGGCAGCCTTGCCTACTACGGCGGCGGCAAACGCTGGCATGACCGGCGGGAGGCGGCGCAGACGTCGATGACTCCCTATCGGTTGGACTGCGGCGTCTAGGGAAGGTCAACAATGGCGGAATTGCCAAAGCCCGTCCTCGCGGCAGCGTGCGCGGCGATCAGCACTTCCATCGACCGGTAACCGCCGTCGCTGCGGGCGTAGAGGAACAGCCGATGCTTGTGCAGCGCGGCCACGGGCGTGAAATCCTTGATGGCATCAAACGGGATCGGCTGCCTGTCCTGGCGGCGCGACCAAAGATTGGCGGCCTTCGAAGGAAGCTTTCGCCAAATATCCAGTTTAGGGAGCTTAGCCGGGCGGAGGGTTTTTCAGTCGCGAGCAGCACAGAATCTACAACTGTCCCTTGTCGATCGATGCCAGCGCCGGCGTCGACTCAGATCGCTCCTCCTCGCCGCAGCGCAGCAACGTCCGCGAGAGAAAAGCCGAGGTCATCGTGCAGGATCTGATCGCTGTGCTGGCCAAGCGACGGAGGGGCGGACGCGGCGACACCGCCGCCATCGTCGACCTTGAAGGGTGTGCCGAGTCCCTTCCATGCCTGGCCACTGGCGTCATGCGCGGCGACCACCATACCGTTGGCCAGCACCTGCGGATGCGACAGCACCTGGTCGAGCGTCTGGATGGGGGCGACAGCGACGCCGTGCTTTTCCAGCAGCGCCACCCAGTGCGCCGCATCGTGCCGCTTCAGGTGGGCCTCAAGCAGGGGCACGAGCTCGTCGCGGTGCCGCAGGCGGCTTTCGTTGGTGGCAAAGCGCGGATCGGCCTTCAGATCCTCGTCATCGAGCGCCGCGCAGAGGCGCTGCCATGCCGCGTTGTTGGGCGCGCCTACGAGCACGAACCCCCCCGCGCAATGGAAAGCCTGGTAGGGCGCCTGGTTGGCGCCGCCCGAGCCCTGCTTACGAGGCTGGACGCCGGCCTGCAGCCAAGCGACAGCGTGATAGCCCAGGATGGCGACTGCAGTCTCTAGGAGCGACGCCCGTACCCAGTTGCCGCGTCCCGTGCGCTCGCGGGCATATAGAGCGCTCGCGATAGCGCCGTACGCGCTCATGCCGGTCGCCATATCGACGAAGGATACGCCGGTCCGCACCGGCGGCCCTTCCTCGTAGCCGGTCACCGACATCGGGCCCGCAAAGGCCTGCACCATGAGATCGTAGCCCGGCTTGTTCGCAAGGTCGCCGCGCTCGCCGTAGCCGGTGATGGAGCAGAACACCAGGCGCGGATTGAGGACATTGAATCGCTCGTAGGAAATGCCGAGCCGGTCCGCCGTCGCCGGCAGGAAGCTGTGCAGCACGACGTCGGCCCGGCGTACCAGGCGTTCCAGCACTTCCGCCGCGCGCGGCGCCTTCATGTTGAGGGTCAGCGCCCGCTTGCCTCGGTTGACGCTTGCGTAGTTGCTGCTGAGGCCGCTCGGCATGAGCGGCGGCCATCGCCGGTTCTCGTCACCCTCGGGTGATTCGATCTTGATGACGTCGGCGCCCATGTCAGCCAAAATCTGCGCGCAGAACGGCCCCGCCAGCACGCGGCTTAGATCGACCACCTTCAAGCCTTCGTAGATCGGCGCCATCATTCTCTCCTGATCTTCGTTCGTGCTCGGCGCGCAAGCCGAAGCCGACCGGCCCCGGGGTTTGCGGCGACGCCGCCATGTCGGCGAAATCTCAAAGCAGCTGCCGCGTGTCGCGCGGATCGACGATCCCCTCGTCGTCAACGCCATCCGCGGAGAAGAACTCTATGTGCTTACGCATCGCGACGGAAGTTGGCGCGGAGAGGTAGAGACGCGGTTTGCAGCGATTTTGGCGGCATTGGACAAGGCTCCCGGTCATCGTGGCGAGCAGGAGGAGCATCGGGCCACATTGAGTCTGTTCGGCGCTCATTAGTCACACGTGGATTCGTCATGTAGGGTAGCTGGATGAACACTGCCAAGCGTCGAGCTTTTCTCGGCGGCGCTGCCGCGCTTGCCGCTCTGCCACTCGCAGCGCGTGCCCAGGTGAGCCAGACACGCATTCTGGTCGGCTCCTCGCCCGGCGGCGGCCAGGACATGGTCGCCCGCCTGATTGCAGAGAAGCTCAACGGAGGTCCCATCGGCGCCGTCTTTGTCGAGAACAAGCCCGGTGCCAGCGGCATGATCGCTGCCGACCAGTTGGCCAAGGCACCGGCAGACGGAACGACGCTGATGTCGGCTACGCAGACCGCCTATGCGGTCGCTCCGCAGCTCTACAAGAGCGTCGGCTTCGACGCGCAACGCGACGTGACGGGCGTGGCCATGCTGGGCTTCAACCCGTTCGTACTGGTCGTCCATCCCTCGTTCGAGGCGAAGACGCTGCGGGAGTTGCTCGACCTGGCCCGAGCTAAGCCGGCAAGCCTCAACTTCGGCTCGGGCGGCGTCGGCAGCGCGCCGCACATGGTCGTCGAGCTGCTGCAGCTCAATGCCGGCATCAGGCTCGTGCACGTTCCTTATCGCGGTGAGGCACCCGCGGTGGCGGACGTGCTGGCAGGGCAGATTGCGTTCACCTTTAACAACGTCGCGGTCGTGGCTGGCCATGTAATGTCAGGCGCCTTGCGCGCTCTCGCCGTGACCTCGCCGAAGCGGCTCGAGCTGCTGCCCAACGTGCCGACGATGGCCGAAGCGGGCGCGCCTGACGTCGAGGTCGAGACCTGGTTCGCGCTGACCGCGCCCAAAGCCACGCCGCGCGAAATCGTGCGCCGACTGAACGCCGAGGTGGTAAAGGCTTTGGCCGCGCCCGACTTGGTGAAACGATACGACGAGCTCGCAATCCGTCCAGCCGGAGGTTCTCCCGAAATCGTCGATGCCATGATCAAATCGGAAGTGGCTCGCTGGAGCGAGGTCATCCGAAGAGCTGACATCAAGTTGGCGACGCACTAACAGTTTGCTGAAAAACCCGAGAGTTTGGGGTTTAAGGGCTCAATCGAAGGGTTCGAGGGATTGTTGAGGGCCTATCTGGAGTGATTGGCGCCCGTGCAGGGAGAGTCCGAGCTCAGGCGGCAATGAGCTTTGGAATGCGGACGAGATTGTAGGCGATGAGGTTGAGCATGAAGTCGGCGGCGA
>CADECW010000243.1 GCA_902825855.1 uncultured Rhodospirillales bacterium
TCGTGATTGACGATGGTCGCCCAGTGGCCACCGTGGCGCGCAACCATCGCTGACGACAACGGCCGGCCAGACGGCTGGTCCCTTTACGATGCCGCTGGAAAAGTTTTCGACAGATGGGACCGGTTTCTGACCTGTAATAAGAAGTAGCGTCTCGCCGCGACCTCGCGCGGCGTCGCAGCTAGGGGGCTGCCGATTTGGGTAGCCGCGTGTCGAGAAGACCGTATATGCGTCTGGCTGTACTCGTACTATCGGGCACGCCGGAAATCACCAGTGTGATCAAGTCACTGCCTCTCCGGATCAGTATCATGGGGCCTACCGACGTAGCCTGGTCCCCCAACCCGGCAAGTCGGCTCATGACTTGTCCTAGCTGGGGTTCGACCATTCCGGCGCCCTTCATGCCGGCGACACCGTCGCCCCAATTCAGCTGCACCTCGGCGTAGGCGCCACCGATTTCACCGCCTGCGGCCTCATAAGTGCACTTCGTTTGCCCGCCCCGGTCATCGGCCACCGCTGTCACCGCTTTGCCGAGAACGGCGCTCATGTCGGCGGCGGAAATAAGTTCGCACGCGGTCGGTGCGGCGTGTGCGTTGCTGGTTACGATGCCAGCAAGCACTAGGGCAAGAGAAACAATGCGCATGAATGGCACCTCGTCGCGCGTCAGCGTCAAGAAAGGAAGGTCTGAGAGCAACCGACGACTGCGAAAAGGGGTTGCGGAGTGCAGGCCAACTGAAGCGTGGGCGTGGCTGAGAGCTGCGCCGTGCAGTCTGCGACGGGAGCATTCCCCGCCTTCCTGCATCGCAGGATTGACGGGTTGCGATGCCACGCCCAAGGTCCGTCGACGCGCTGCTCGACCAGGCTGAGAAGCAAGAGTGGAGCACAAGCCAGCTGCGCCAGGCTGGGCGCTGTCAGTTTTTCGAGTGGTTGCTCTGGTTGCTCCTGAGAAAGGAGACCTATGACGACATATATGTTCCTCGCGGCCATTGGCGCGGTAGTCGTCCTCGTGTTGGGCGTTCCTCTCATGGAGCGCCTAGTAAGGCGTATTTGGCCACTGACGCCTAAACAAGAGGAAGCAGAGCACTTCCGCGAGCAAGCGCGGAGAAGTATCGATAAGTTCCGGCACTAATCTGACCGCGACATCGGCGACGGCTATGCGGCGCACGTCGTCATGCACTGCCGAAGCCGTGCCGCGCGTCCTCTGCGGGGACCTTGCCAGTCCTTGCCGCGACCTCGCGGCCTCGCCCTGCAAATACTGCCGGCGGCCGCCACTTCGGTGCCCCCATCGAACAGCGGTTAGGCCCCGTGCTCGCATTCCCTGTTGGCACGGGGCCGCCTGTTCGAGCTTCTTCTTTCACGTCGGCAAGCGCGCGGGCATCTTTCGCGAGCGCTTGACGCTGTCCAACGGTTGCTGGAGTTTCTATCGAGTGAGGTTCGTAAATGTTCACCGTGCTGCGGTATTTCGGCTACTACTGGCTGATCGCAACTGTACCGATGCTGGTGTTGTTCGATTGGTTGCTCCTTGAGCGTTTGCCAGTAGGCATTGAGTGGCTCCAGTTGTTGCTCGTTGCGCCCGGGGTACTGCTTGTAGCGGTCGGATTTCGGCGCGAGCGTCACGACGCCGATGCTGTGGGCCATGAACTGCCCAGCACCGCGCCACCGCTTCGATTCAATGATCGCTTCAAGACTGTCAGTGAACCAGGCAAGCCGTCCGCCAGAAACAACAATCTGGCAACGGTCGCCAACCCCATGGCGCAAAAGACAAATCTGAATATGGAACAGGCTGCGGACAAGCTAATCGAGAGCGTAGTCAGAAACGCCGACCTTCTCCGGAGGGCGGCTTTCTTGCTTGCTGGCAAGGACGGCGATTCTGCCGATGCCATTTCTAGGATTCTTGAGGCCAGTGACGCAGTCCGCAAATTGACGGCGGATACATCTTCGTGACTTTGCGAAGCGTTCCCTGGCCGCAACTCTCCCATCCCCCTTCCAACATCGCGGGGTGATGGGTTGCAAAAGCGACGACCAAGGTCAGCCACAGGGGACGGGATGGCTTCAATGGATTCTCAGCGGGAACTTGCGCGTGAGATGCTCGCGACCATGCGGGCGCGTCTTGAACTGGTCGCGGCTGCCGATCCGACGGCTGAGATGACCTCTCCCCGAACTGTTCGCGAGTCGCTGGCCTTCGTGCGAATGCTGTATTGCTGCGGCTTCGACATTTTTGAGGAAGAGTAGCCTGTCGACGTATCAGGGGAGGCAACAATCAAATGGCGATAGTCACGTCCACCGTCGGGTTGAACACCGACGAAGTCGATTTCAATCTGCTCGTTCGCTTCTATCAGACCGCACACTTCTTCGACAATGTGAACGTCAACATCGGGGGCAGGACCTACCCAGACATCTATGAGGTTATTTGGGGCACCGACGGCGTCACCTATTCGTCAGTGTTTGGTGGCGTAGATCTGTCAGTAGGAGCCGATCATTTTTCCGGCACCGTAACTGGCTACCTGCAGTCCTACTTCTCGGTGTCGGGCTGGTTGACGCCTTTGACATACGAAGACATCAGCGTCCCGGCCAACAGCATCTACCAAGTATCACTCACCCCCTCGACCGTCGATGACGCCGCTCTAATGCGGTTGCTTTCAGCCGGCAACGATACGTTCGAACTGTCGGAGTTCGGAGACGTTGTCAGGTCGTTCGGCGGTAACGACGTTATTCGACCAAAGGGCGGAAATGACTTCGTTGATGGTGGCGATGGACTGGATACGGCGCTCCTCTCAGGCCTATCGAGCAGGTACAAGCTGGTCGTGGGCGCGAACTCCATCACGGTGCAGGACAAGGTTGGTAGTGAAGGCCTCGATACGCTGGTCAGTGTGGAGCAGACGCAATTTGCCGACCGAGTATTGGATACGACTTGGTTCACCAAGGCCGCGTCGGTTCCGGCAAGTCAGTTCACCGACCTGACCGACATGTACATCGCGTACTTCGATCGTGCGCCTGACGCACTGGGGCTGTTGTATTGGGCAAGCCGCCTTAAAGACGGCATGACCCTGCAGGAAATAGCCAAGAGCTTCTTTGTCCAGCCCGAAACCCTGGCAGCTTATCCTGCGAGCCAAACAACCACGGAGTTCGTCACCAAGGTCTACAACAACATGCTGGGGCGAGACCCGGACCAGGGCGGCCTGAACTACTGGGTCAACTCCCTCGAATCCGTCGATGGCGTCAGCAAGGATGAGTTCATGCTCGCCGTTATCTATGGCGCCAGAGCTTCGACAGGTAGCCCGGCTGACGTGCAGTACCTCTCAAACAAAAACTTGGTTGGGAAGGACTACGCCGTCACCGAGGGGCTGAGCAACGTCACTTGGGCAAAGACAGTCATGGCCAATGTCGATGGGAGCGCTGGCAGCGTACAGGCGGCTTTTCAGCTCACCGATGGATTTGCTACCACTGCGGCGCTGCCTATCAGCTCAGAGCTAGTGGTTCAGCTTGTCGGCGTGGTCATTTAAGACGTTGCAAGGTGGCCCCGCAGTCCCAGGGAGAATGATCTGGGCGCGGGGCCTGCCGTCTCGGGGGAAGCTCTGGGAAACCTCTAGGCGGCGATGCATGCTGAAAAGGAATCGATTACCGGCGCATGACGTAACGTCACGCGGCGTCGCCTTGGCAGCCGTGCGAGGCCGCTTTCAAGCGAACCGGTGGCGCGTTCTGTCAACGAAATGTCGCCTGCGATCAATGCTGGCTGAGTAAAACGCCTCCAGCCATCCAACCTGCCGGGCTTATCGAGCCCCCGGCAGCGCGGGTGGTTAGGCCCCGCACAGTTCCCCAAAGCCGTGCGGGGCCGTTTCATTTCCCGAGCACCGGTTCACGTCAGACTACGTTCCAACCTGCCGCAATCCCCAGATCCTGCCCCGAGAGGAAGGTGGTCCCACTCAAATGCCAGATGAAGATCGCGCCAGTGGCATCGTTCTGGAAGGCCAGATCACTGTGGAAATCGCCATCATAGTCGCCTGTACCGACAATGCTCCAGCCGTTCGCGAAGCCGACACTGCCTTGACTGAGAATGCCGGTGCCCGAGGCGTTGATCAGCCAGATATAGACTTCGCCGGTATTGGCGTTCTGAAAGACAATGTCCTCGCTTCCGCTGTCGTCGAAGTCGCCGCTGCCTTGGATTTCCCAAGCGGCGCCTGGCGAACCGAGGCTGAAGCTGCCGGTCGTAGTAAGGCCGTTCTGCTGCCACACGTAAACCTCGCCGGTCGGGCCGGTATTCTGGAAAATCAGCTCATTCCTGCCATCTCCATCCAAGTCGGCCGCAACGTGCAAAGCCCATTGAGTCCCAGGCACACCAAGCGATCCGGTCGAGGCGGTGTTCAACCCATTCTGCAGCCAGGCATATACCTCTCCGGTGCCGGTGTTCTGAAACAGGATGTCGTCATTGCCATCGCCATCGATGTCGCCTGAATCGGCGATCTGCCACGCCACGCCAGGGACGCCGAGGGAACGCTGCGACGATGTTGTGAAACCGTTCTGCAGCCAGAGGTAGACCTCACCGTTTGTGGTGTTCTGAAAGATGATGTCGTCCAGCCCGTCTCCGTTGTAGTCACCGGAAGCATCGGCGACCTGCCAAATCGAACCGGGAACACCGAGATCCCCGCCAGCCAAGAAACCCTTGGCGTTCAGTTCCCACGCATAGACACCGCCAGTGGTGCTGTGCTGGAAAACCAGATCGTCGAAATTGTCGCTGTTAATGGTCATGGATAGCCCCCAAATAGCTGCCCAATGCAATTGGAACGGTAGCGGCATCCTGCGGATAGTGGGACACTCGACCGCGCCATTGAGCGCCTCGAACGTAGGCGCCCGCGAATTACACGCGCCTTACTCGTGTGCGACTGTTGCAGCAGCGGCTAATGTTCGGACCAATCTTTTGTCCAGCGCGGCATTCACAAATTAACAATCGCTAAGTTTCGGCGCGCTCTTCGCGAGTGCTAGAGC
>CADECW010000244.1 GCA_902825855.1 uncultured Rhodospirillales bacterium
CCAATGCGGTGAAGGTCACGCTCGGCCCCAAGGGCCGCAACGTCGTGCTCGACAAAGGCTTCGGAGCGCCGCGCATCACCAAGGACGGCGTTACCGTCGCCAAAGAGATCGAACTCTCCGACAAGTTCGAGAACATGGGTGCGCAGTTGGTGCGCGAGGTCGCCAGCAAGACCAATGACCTAGCGGGCGACGGTACCACCACCGCGACCGTGCTCGCTCAGGCGATCGTCAGGGAAGGCGCCCGGTCAGTGGCTGCCGGCATGAACCCCATGGATCTGAAGCGCGGTATCGACCTCGCCGTCGAGGCCGTAATCGAAGACCTGAAGAGTCATGCGCGCAAAGTCACGAACAACTACGAGATTGCCCAGGTCGGCACCATCTCGGCCAACGGCGACACTGAAATCGGGCGTCATCTCGCCGAGGCGATGGCGAAGGTAGGCAATGAAGGGGTGATCACGGTCGAGGAGGCCAAGAGTCTGGAGACGGAGCTCGAAGTCGTCGAGGGCATGCAGTTCGACCGCGGGTTCATCTCACCCTACTTCGTCACCAATCCCGACAAGATGCGGGTCGAGCTCGAGGATCCTTATATCCTAATCCACGAGAAGAAGCTCTCCGGGCTGCAGACCATGCTGCCAGTGCTGGAAACCGTCGTGCAGACAGGCAAGCCATTGTTGATCGTCGCCGAGGAAATCGAGGGCGAGGCGCTGGCGACCCTGGTGGTCAACAGGCTGCGCGGAGGGCTCAAGGTGGCAGCCGTCAAGGCGCCAGGCTTCGGCGATCGCCGTAAGGCGATGCTTGAGGACATCGCTATCCTCACCGGCGGCACCGTCATCGCGGAGGATCTAGGCATCAAGCTCGAGAACGTCACGCTGCATATGCTCGGTCGGGCCAAGAAGGTGATGATCGATAAGGAGAACACTACGATCGTCGAAGGCGCGGGCGCCAAGGCGGACATCCAGAGCCGCGTCGGCCAGATCAAGACGCAGATCGAGGAGACCACCTCCGATTACGACCGCGAAAAGCTGCAGGAGCGGCTGGCCAAGCTGGCGGGCGGTGTCGCGATGATCCGTGTCGGAGGTGCCACCGAGGTCGAGGTCAAGGAGAAGAAGGACCGCGTTGATGACGCCCTGCATGCAACGCGCGCTGCAGTCGAAGAGGGCATCCTGCCAGGAGGAGGCGTGTCGCTCCTACGAGCGATTGGCGCTCTCGACAAGGTGCGCACGGCAAACGATGACCAGCGCGCGGGTGTGGATATCGTGCGCCGCGCGATCCAGGTGCCCACCCGGCAGATCGCGATCAATGCCGGCGAGGATGGCTCGTTGATCGTGGGGCGCCTGTTGGAGAAGGACGAGTATGGCTGGGGCTACAATGCCGCAACGGGACACTATCAGGACCTCGCGGCGGCCGGGGTAATCGACCCCGCTAAGGTGGTGCGTACGGCGCTGCAGGATGCGGCTTCCGTCGCGTCGCTGCTGATAACCACGGAAGCCTTGGTTGCAGACGCGCCCAGGCCTGACAACAGGGCGGGTCCCGCAGCCGCCGCCCTTTAGACTGCTGGGAGGCGTCAAGGGGAGAGAGGCGGGGGCCGTTCGCGGCCCCCACCTTTCCCGCCCACTGGCGCTCGATCGCGATGCACCTGATGTTCTACCTCGCTCTTGTCCTCGCTATGGCTGCGCTCGTGGTGCTGGCCAGCACGCAGGCGTTGCACCCCCGGCAGGTCATCCCACCTCCATCCCTAGAATACCGGTCACCGATGCACGGAGTTCCGTTGTACTGGTCTGGTCGTCCCAATTGAACGGGAGGTCTTGACCCACCAGCAGCTTTTCCTAGATCGATTTCGCCGAATCTTGCCGGTTCGGTTTCGCAAGGCCGGTTGCTCCCGGGGGCTGGCTTAACCCATCGCTCATGCAGGAGGATGAACATGCGCACCGACTTCGATTTTTCTCCGTTCTATCGCGGCACGGTCGGCTTCGGCTGGCAGCGGTTATCCGTCCTACAAAATCGAGAAGACTGCCGACGATAAGTGGCGCATCTCCTGTTCGCCTCATTCCTGATTACTTGAGGAATTCTGATGAAGATCGCCCAGGTCGCTCCGCTTACGGAACGCTGCCCGCCACGGCTCTATGGCGGCACCGAGCGCATCGTCTCGTACCTCACGGAGGAGCTCGTGCGCCGCCGGCACGATGTCACGTTGTTCGCCAGTGGCGACTCGAAGACCACTGGAATGTTGACGCGATGCTCAGACATGGCCCTGCGCCTCAATCCGGCGGTCAAGGACCATTCCCCCTATTACCTCGTAATGCTCGACGAGGTGAGGCGGCGTGCCCATGAGTTCGACGTGCTCCATTTTCATATTGATCTCTGGCATTTCCCGCTGGTCCGCGAGTTCGCCGACCGGACGCTGACCACGCTGCATGGTCGGCTGGATCTTCCCGACTTAAAACCGTTCTATGCGGCCTTTCCTGAAGTCCCGCTGGTGTCGATCTCGGAGAGCCAGCGGGAGCCATTGCCGCCGGTGAATTGGGTGGGCACGGTGCCGCACGGCTTGCCACGGGATTTGTTGCGTTTCAACGCCGCTGGCAAGGACGGCTATCTCGCCTTTCTTGGCCGCATATCTCCGGAGAAGCGGCCCGACCACGCCATCGAGATCGCTGCGCGAGCCGGTCTGCCACTCAAGATCGCCGCGAAGATCGACAAGGTCGATCGCGCCTACTGGGACGTGGTGATCGCCCCTCTGGTGGCGCGTCATGGCAACGTCGAATTCATCGGTGAGATAAATGATACTCAAAAGGCAGAATTCCTGGGTAACGCCCGGGCATTGCTCTTCCCGATCGACTCGCCGGAGCCTTTCGGGCTTGTGATGATCGAGGCGATGCCTTGCGGCACGCCCGTCATCGCATACCGCGCGGGCTCGGTGCCAGAAGTGGTCGAGCAGGGCGTGACCGGCTTCATTGTGAAAAACGAGGATGAAGCTGCGGTTGCCGTGAGGCGGCTGCGAGAGATTGATCGCGCTCACGTGCGCGAGGTATTCGAACGGCGCTTCACAGTGGAGCGCATGGTGGACGACTATCTCACGATCTATCGCAACTTGCCTGGTGCTCGACGCGACGCAGCCCGCTTGCAGCGAGCGACGGGCAAGGGAACATCGTTGCAGGCCGTAGCGTAGGACAATGGAGGATGGTCGATTAGCAGTGGCTGGGTACCCAGAAGAGAATCTCTGCCAACGGGCGAGTGTTCGTCTCTTGTTACTATCCAGCCGCCACGGTCAATTATACAGCAGAACCGGACACCGTTTTCACGGAGCTATGCCATTGCACGCACTGCCAGAGACAAGCTGGCACCTTTTCTTCCGTCGTCGTCGCCAGACCAGTTGCAGCGCCATTGGAGGCTCTATCAGGACCTTCGAAGACACCGGCGATACCGGGAAACCAGTGCACGGCTTCATCGCCAACGAATCAACGCTGGGACTTGGCGGTCAGGCCGCTGCTGGCGCTGATCCCTGGTCACTCTTGTCCTTGGTCAGCATTGGGCAGACCGAGCGGGCCATCTTGTTGCTAGATGTTTAGTCCCGGCATTTGCTGGAGCGGATTGAGGGTGAATCGTTCGGGCTCTTTCGTCTAGACCTTGCAGATGTACTCGTAAGGCGTGAGCCCTTTGAGGGTCTTGAGACGCTTGGCGAAGTTGTAGGCAGTCACGAAGTCCGCCAGGTGAGCTCGAAGCTCGTCATGAGTTTCGTAGTAGAAGCGTTTGACTGTCGCATCCTTGATGGTGCGGTTCATCCGCTCGACTTGGCCATTGGTCCACGGGTGTTTGGGCTTGGTCAGGCGATGATCAATGTCGTTGCGGGCGCACGCCACTTCGAAGGCAGGAGCCCGGAATAGCTCGCCGCGCTCAAGCATGCCTTTGATGTCGGCGACCGACCAACTCTCGCCCTTGGGATCAGTGAAGTGGGTCCCATTGTCGGTCAGCAAGGCATGGATCTTGTAGGGGACCGCTTTGATGAGGTGCAGCAGGAAGTCGGCAGCGACCCGCCGCGTGGCCTTCTCATGCAACTCGGTGAAGGCGAACTTCGAGGTCCGATCGATAGCGACAAAGAGGTAGAGCCGCCCCTCCGCGGTGCGTATTTCCGCGATGTCGATGTGGAAGTAGCCGATCGGGTAGGACTTGAACTTGCGCTTTATGCCCTTGCCGTCCTCGACGTCCGGGAGCCGCGAGATGCCGTGCCGCTGTAGGCAGCGGTGCAACGACGAGCGGGTCAGGTGCGGGATCGTCGCCTGCAGGGCATACAGGCAGTCATCGAGCGGCAGCAGCGTATGTCGACGAAACGCGACGACGACGGCTTCGTCCTCGAGTGACAGGGATGTCGACTTCGGGTCTTTGGGTCCAGTCGGCAGATCCACCGTCGTGCTGCGCTTCTTCCACTGGCGACAGTCTTCTGATTGATGCCGTGGCGCCTGGCCAGCGCTCTCAGGCTCTCTTAACTATTTTGTATTGCTCGACAGATTGCCCGTTGTGGCGCAGCCGTGGAGAATCTGGCTCATAGCGCATCCTTCCATTCTCTGGAAAACAATGCACCATCAAACCCCAGGATCAAACATCTAGAGCACCGAGCGGTTAATCGGGAGCATAACCGGCTTCTTTGAGGAAGTTGCG
>CADECW010000245.1 GCA_902825855.1 uncultured Rhodospirillales bacterium
GAGCCCGCCCAGTAGTCGTCGAAGCGCTCGAACACGACCTCCTTGCCCTGCTCGTTCCTGACGATCTTGTAGGGGCCGGCGCCGACCGGCTTGGCCGCGAAGCCTTCCGGCCCGACCTTCTCGCGGTACGCCTTAGGATGGATCGGCGTCACCATGGCGAGGTATTCCAGCGCCGCCGGCGTCGGCCGCTTCATCTTGATGCGCACCGTCCAGTCGCCGGTCTTCTCGGCCTTGTCGATCCAGGCGTAGTTCGACGGCGTCGCCACCTTGCTGTCGGGATTGGCCGCCATGTTGATGGTGTAGACGACGTCGTCGGCCGAAAGCGTGCTGCCGTCGTGGAACTTCACGCCCTGGCGGATGGTGAGGTCGAGCGAGTTGTCCTCGGCGAACTTCCAGTCGGTGGCGAGCGCCGGTTTGAGCTCGAAGGTCGCGGGATCGCGGTGGACCAGCATGTCCCACGCCTGGTGCGCCAGGATCAGGCCGGTGCGCTGGCTGTTGAAGTACATATCGACGTTCGGCACGGCGTCCTGGAACAGGATGCGCAGCGTATCGGCGCTCTTTTGGGCGAAGGCCGGCGGCGCGAGCGCCATCGCGGCGGCAGCAACAAATGCGGTTCGTCGAATTAGTTTCACGGAAGCCCTCCTGAAGCTGGCGACAAGCCTAGGCCCGCCGCCGCGAATGAGGCAAGCTCCACGCCAAATCGGAGGTCCCCATGACAGCCAAGCTCACCGGTTCCGCCCGCGCCCAGGCCCTCGCGTCTCTGCCCAAATGGCAGGAAATTCCGGGCCGCGACGCCATCAAGCGCAGCCTGAAGTTCGCCGATTTCAACGAGGCCTGGGGATTCATGAACCGGGTGGCGCTGGCCGCCGAGAAGGCCGACCATCATCCGGAATGGTCCAACGTCTACAGCAACGTCGAGATCGTGCTGTCGACGCACGACGCGGGCGGATTGAGCGAGAAGGACGTTGCCTTGGCGAAACTGATCGATTCGATCAGCTAATCAGCGGTCACCGAGCCGCTGGCGTCGACAGTCAGCATGACCGTCGTCTTGCCGCGTAGTGCCGAGGCGTGCCACGCGCCGTTGGGCCCCTTGCGCAGCACCTTGACTCCTTTGTAGCCGTCCGCCTCGATGGCGACGCGCGCGGCGTTCTCGCCCGACGTATCGGACGCCGGCTCGGTCGAACTTTCCGCCAGCTTGTCGGTGGGCTTAGCCTCGGGGTTCTTGTCGGCAGTGGCCCTATCGGCGACTGGGGGCAGATTGACCGGCGAGCGCGGCTTCAGCTTGAACGGCACCGGTGCCTGGTGCGCCTCGACCACGGACTTCTGCGTGGTCTGCACCGAAGCGACCTTGGCCGTAGCCTCGGCGGGTTGGGCCGTGCGCACACTGTTCGTGCTGCTTGCAGAAATGACTGGCCCGGCAACGACCGGCGCCGGTTCGGCTGTCCGCTGCACCTGCGGTCCCGGCGACGCAGCGCGCTGCGGCGTCGTCGTCATCAGGTTGGCGCTCGCAACGCCAGCCGCCGTCACCATCAGGGTCGCCACGAGAATGCCGCGTTTCATCTGCCGTCCAGAATGCTGCGTCGTCGACAATCAGAGAACGAAGCCACCGTCCAAGCGTTGCGCGCCGGCATGGCGTAAACGGGGCAGTTGGCAACGAGTCGTGGCGAATCCAACAAATAGTGACCTCTTCGCCACACTCCGTTTCGCCACATCGGGGTGTCAGTGACCGTCGCAGCGGCTGCCGAAAACGCAGGCCCAGGCGCGGGTGAACTCGGCGCCGAGCAGGAAGATCTGCGCCGAATAGAAGATCCAGAGCAGCAGCACGATCAGCGCGCCGGCAGCGCCGAAGCTCGACGCGATGTTGCTCTGGCCAATATAGAGCGCGATCAGGTACTTGCCGCCGGCGAACAACAGGGTGGCGCAGATCGCGCCGACGATGACGTCATGCCAGGCGATCGGTGTATCGGGCAGCACTTTGTACATCGCTGCGAACAAGGCCGAGACCAGTACGATGGACAGCACAACGTCGAGCACTGCGAGGCTCGTCTCAAGCACTGGAAAGATGCCGTGCAGGAACGTCATGAGAGTGGTGAGAGCGGCACTGACCGCGAGCGACACCATCAGCACGAAGCCGAAAGCGACGACGAGACCGAGGCTGGCAATCCTCGCCCGCACCAGTCGCGACAGGGTCGAGCGGCGCGACTTGGCCTTCCACACCGCATTCAACGACGATTGGACCTCACCAAACACGCCTGTGGTGGCGAGCAGGATGGCGATCAGCCCGAGGACCGTTGCCAGTACGCCGGTCATCTTGTCCGAGGCGCTGCGGATCATGCCCTGCAAGGCCTCCGCCGTCTGCTGCCCCATCAGCCCGCTGAACTGGTGCACGATCGCGCCCTCGGCGGCGTCCTGGCCGAACGCGAGACCGGCGACGGCGATCACCACCAGCAACGTCGGCGCAACCGAGAACAGCGTGAAATAGGCGATCGAGGCGGCGCGGCTCCAGGCATCGTCCTCGACGAAGCCTTCTCCGGTCATCCGCAGCAGCAGCCAGACCTTGCCGAGCGGCGTGCGTCCGCCGGCGCGTTGCTCGGCCGACGGCTCGGTCGTCGCCATGGCTGCCTCAGGCACGACGGGCGCGGCTGCGGCGGGCGGACCGCGCCTTTGCGCGCCGTCCGCCGTTGGCCTCGCGGTGACGCTCCGGCGCTGGGGGTGGCCTGCGCCACAGCTCGATCAGCGGCCCGCCGGCGCCGTAGACCGGGTCCTGCCGCGGCAGCTTGACCTTGGCGATCGAGGCCAGCGCGGCGGCGTAGTCGATCTCTTCGGGTTTCGGCTCATCATAATGGCCGCCGGCAGGATAGGCACCGACCACCAGCAAATCGTCGCTGGCGGTCACGCAACGATGACCGATGCCGGCCGGGAGCACGGCAACGTCTCCGGCGCTCAGAGTTAGCGTGCGGCCGCGGCGTCCTCCGAACTCGATCGTGACCTTGCCGCGAGCAAAGCCCAGCACCTCGTGAGTCGCCGAATGGAAATGCAGGAAGTCGTAGATACCGTCACGCCATGCCTCGCGCCAGCCATGGCGGGCAAAGGTTTCCTCGAACACGGCGGCCGGGTCGTACGCCTCATCGAGGTCGAGCGCGCCGCGATAGACGACCAGCGGCAGGCGATTGTTGGGCGTCTCGCCGTCGTCGCGAAATCGAAACAGCTGGGGCGCGCGCGGTCGAGCCAACCGGGCAAGGACGCGGCCGCGCGGCCGGCCGATGGCGGTCAGCTTCTCGACGATACGCTTCAGCTCCTCGACGACGGGCATGCGGCGCCTCCTGCACCGGCAACGCCGCGGGAGCCAGGAGGCTGCATGTGATGCCCTATTTGGCGGGGGGCGGCACGATCTTCATGACGAAGGACGTCGGCGCCTCGGTCGGGCCGAACGGACCCGGCACCTTGTTGGCGACTGGCGGCAGGCTGCGCAGGTAGGCAACGATCGCATCGACATCCTGCTTGGTGAGGGTTGCAAAGGCGTGCCACGGCATGATCGGCGCAAGCATGCGGCCATCGGGCCGCTCGCCCTTCTGAAGAGCCGCGACGACCTGCGCATCGGTCCAGCCGCCGAGCCCGGTCGCCTTGTCGGGCGTCAGGTTGGGACCGTGGAAAACGCCAAGCCCCGGGATCTCGAAGCCGACCTCGGAGCCGGCGAGGAAACGGGTCATGTCGGGCTTGCCGAGGAAGTAACCTGGCGTGTGGCAATCGTTGCAACCGGCAATGGCGACCAGGTATTTGCCGCGGGCAATGGCAGCAGGATCGGCGGCAGCCGCCATCTGAGGTGCCATCGCCAGCGCGGCCACGGCAGTAAGCAGGATAGATTTCGTCATGACTCCCTCAATAGTGCGGCGCACCATAGAGCACGCCGCGCCCCCCTTGCTACAGTAGGACATGGAAGACTTGGTGATACGCGCGGCGTGCCTTGATGACGCAGCCGCGATCAGCACCCTCGTGCAGCGCACGGTGCGCATATCCAACGGCAAGGACTATCCCGCGAATTCTATCGAGCTGATCGTCGCAAACTTCGCCGCAGACAAGGTGGGCGAGCGCATGGCCGAGCGCGACGTATTCGTCTGCCAGCAGGGCGATCGCGTCGTCGGCACCATCGCGCTGGGCGGCGACAGGCTGCGCACCCTGTTCGTCGACCCCGACCTGCAACATACCGGCATCGGCGCACGGCTGGTCGACCATCTCGAGGCGCACGCGCGCAAGGGGGGAGTGCGTGAGCTCACCCTTTCTTCCTCGCTCACGGCGCGCGGCTTCTACGAACGGATGGGCTACCGGCTGATCGCGCTTGAGGAGCACGACGGTGTTTCGACCTTCCTGATGGGCAAGCTGCTCTAGTCACTTCCCATGAGGGTGTCATGCGCGAAACCCCTCCTCGACCGCACGCGCATCGAGGC
>CADECW010000246.1:0-3148 GCA_902825855.1 uncultured Rhodospirillales bacterium
GCGCAGTCGAGGGACCTGTTCTTGTCGGCGCAGCAACAGAGGAACTCCCTCCGCTCCGCGCTTCGTGCTCCGGTCGGGATGACGGGAGGGAGGCCTCGCTTACGCCTTGCCGTAACCGCCGCCGCCCGAGGTTTCCATGACGACGCGATCGCCGGCGGCCAGGGCGAGGTTCTCCTTGCCCCTGAGCTCGCGGCTGCCGCCGGCAGCGCGATGCAGCGTGACGCGGAAGGGCGCGCCATCGGCGCCGCCCAGCAATCCGTAAGGCGGCACGACCCGGCGCTCGAACATCGTTGTGAGCGTCAGCCCTTCACCCATCACGGTGTAGGTGCGGATCATGCCCTCGCCACCGCGATGCTTGCCGGCACCGCCCGAGCCGCGCCGCAGGCGCTGCTCCTCGACGCGGATCATGTACTCGGCTTCGACGATCTCGGCCGGCGTGTTCATCGTGTTGGTCAGATGGACGCGAACGACGGGCACGCCGTCACGGTCGGCGCGGGCACCTTCGCCGCCGCCATGGGTCTCGTAGAACGTGCCGGTCGCGCCGTCGCGCCGCGTGCCGCCGAAGATCAGCAGCCCGGCTGTGGTCGAGCCGCCGGCCGTCAGCCGCTCCGGCACCGCATGAGCGAAAGCGCGCATGATGGCGTCGACGGCACGCTGCGAGGTCTCGTGGTTGCCGCCGACCACCGGCTTGTCGATGCCGGGATCGAGGATCGAGCCCGGCCGCGTGCGCACGTCGAGGGCGCGGTAGCAGCCGCCGTTGGGCTGGATCTCGGGTCCCGCCACCGCCTTGATGGCGTAGTAGACCGCCGCCATGGCGACGAACGGAGTGGTGTTGAGCGGGCCGGCGACGGCATCGTCGGTGGCACTGAAGTCGAAGCTCGCGCGGTCGCCCGCGATCTCGACGCGCACGCGGATGGCGGCGGGCTTGCCGCCCGGGCCGTCGTCGTCGAGGAAATCCTCGCCCTCGTAGACGCCGTCGGGCAGGCCCGAGATCGCCTCCCGCATCTGCGCCTCGGATAGATCGTCCAACCGATCGAGCGCGGCGCGGATGGTGGCGGCGCCATGCTCCTCGCAGAGCCGCGTCAGGCGCCCTTCGGCCGCTCGCGTCGCCGCCACCTGGGCCAGCAGATCGCCCTCGCGCTCGGCGGGACCGCGCAGGTTGGCCAGCAGGAAGGAGCATTTCTCCTCGTCGATGCCGTCGGCGGTGCAGAGCCGCAGGGGCGGGATGCGCACGCCCTCCTGCCAGGTCTCGGTCGCGGCGGCGAAATAGCTGCCTGCCCAGGCGCCGCCGATGTCACCCCAATGGGCGAGGCTGACGGCGAAGGCGAACAGCCGGCCTTCAAGGAAAATCGGCCGGATCGCCTTCACGTCGGGCAGGTGATTGCCGCCGACCTCGGGCAGGTTGAGGAACCACACATCGCCCGGCCGCAGTCGCTCGGCCGGCACGCGCTCCAGGAACTTCTTCACCGTGAAGCTCATGACGCCGAGATGGATGGGGATGTCGCGGCCCTGGGCTATCAGGTCGCCCTTGTGATCGGTGATGGCCGACGAGAGGTCACCGGCCTCGCGCAGCAGGGGCGAGCGGGCCGAACGCATGACGACGAAGGACATCTCCTCCGCCGCCGCCGTCAGCGCGTGTCGGATGACCTCGACCGTGAAGGGATCGATCGCGTTCTTCATGGCTTTTCCCGAATCCAGAGATGGCCCATCGAATCGGTATTGAGGACGTGGCCAGGCGGGACGACGATGGTCGACCAGGCATCCTCGATCACCGCAGGCCCTGCGATCATGCCAGCGCTCGGCAAGAGAGCGCGATCGTAGCGCGGCGTGTCGTGCGGCGCCGAGGCGTCGAACCAGCAGGGCCGGATGCCTGTCGGCTCCGGCATGCCGCCTTGTGCGGCGTGCGCGCCGAGGGTGGTACGCCGGGCGACCAGGGCGCGCAGACGCAGGCTCTGCATCTCCCAATGCTCGTCGGTGGCATAGCCGTAGATCTCGCGGTGACGCGTGCGGAAATCACCGCCCAGGCGGGCAAGGTCGAGCGGATGCGTGAACGGCACTTCGACGGCATAGCTCTGGCCGACATAGCGGACCAGGGCCGTGCGCTCGACCTTGATCGCTGCCTTGTCGTGGCCCTGGCGCTGCAGCGGCGCCATCAGCGTGTCCAGCATGCCGTCGTGCAGGCTGGCGAAGCGGGTCGTATCCCAGTGCGTGCTCAGCATGCGCACCGCCTGCTGCTGGGTGTAGCTCATGTCGGCCACGATGCAGCCCAGTGCCGAGAAACCCGAGGAAAAGCGCGGCACGACGATCTCGGTGATACCGAACTCGCGGGCGAGCAGGGCGGCGTGCATCGGGCCGGCACCGCCGAAAGCGAGCAGGGTGCACTGTCGGCCGTCGACGCCGCGCTCGACGGTGACGCGGGCGAGCGCGCGCACCATCGTGGCGTTGGCGACGCGCTGCACGCCGAGCGCCAGCTCGATGATGCTCACCCCAAGACGCTGAGCGAGCGGGGCGAGGGCTGCCTTCGCCGCCTCCACGTCGAGCGAGATCGCCCCGCCGAGCCGCCGCGAGGTGTCGAGATAGCCCAGGACGGCGTTGGCGTCGGTGACGGTCGGCCGAGTGCCGCCGCGGCCATACGAGGCCGGCCCCGGTTCGGCGCCGGCGCTCTCCGGACCGATCGACAGGCCGCCGGTGCCGAGCATAACGAGCGAGCCGCCACCGGCGCCGATCGATTCGACCGCGACCATCGGCTGGCGCACCGGCCGGCCGGCGAGCTTGGAATCGGTGGAAATCTCGGCAGCTCCCTTTGCGACGAGGCAGACATCGGTCGTGGTGCCACCCATGTCGAAGCTCAAGACCTTGTCGAGGCCGAGCGTGGCCGCCACGTGCTGCGCGGCGGCGATGCCGGCCGCAGGCCCCGAGAGTGCCATTGCCAGCGGCCGATGGGCTGCGGCTTCGGGCGAGGCCATGCCGCCGGCCGAGTGCATGACATGCAGGCGCGAGCCCTGGACCTCGCGCTGCAGGCGGTCGAGATAGCGCGCGGCGATGGGCATGACCGATGCGTTCAGCACCGTGGTGGCGGTGCGCTCGAACTCGCGCGTCTCGGGGTTGATCTCGTGCGACAGCGACACGAACGGCAGGGCGCCCTTCA
>CADECW010000246.1:3248-4396 GCA_902825855.1 uncultured Rhodospirillales bacterium
TAGCGCCACCAGGTCGGTGAAAGTCCCGCCGATGTCGATGCCGACCTGCCAGCCGTTGTCCGGCATGATCACTCCCGCCTGGTTGCGCGTCCCATCATAGCGACAGAGCTGCCGGATCGGTGGGCCTCCACGCGCAATTTCGAACTGCGGCAGGCGCGCATAGCTGCCGCGGCGCCCACAGCCTTGTCGATGCTCATGCACTGCGATAACAGACGACCCTCCTGTTGAAAGAGGTCGCTGTGCAGCATCTCGTCACGTCCGAGGCGGAACTAGAAGCGCTCTATGGCCAGCCGGCCGGCGCGGCGGTGATCAAGGAAATCCCCCACATCTCCGAGCACTATCGTCGTTTCATCGAGGTCTCGCCGTTCGTGGTTCTGGCGACGTCCGGCCCCGAAGGTCTCGACTGTACCCCGCGCGGCGATCCGGCGGGTTTCGTGCGGGTCGTCGACAAGAACACCGTGATGATCCCCGACCGGCGCGGCAACAACCGCATCGATACGCTGCGCAACATCGTCCGCGATCCGCGCATTGCGCTGCTGTTCCTGATCCCCGGCATCGGCCGTACGCTGCGCATCAACGGTCGCGCGGCGATCAGCGTCGATCCCGAGCTGTGCGCTTCCTTCACGATGGAAAACAAGGTCCCGCGCAGCGTGATCGTCGTCACCGCCGAGAGCGTCTACACCCAGTGCCCCAAGGCGCTGGTGCGGTCGCACCTGTGGGACGCGAGCCGGCATCTGACGGAAGGCGCGCTGCCCTCGAGCGGCACAATGATGAAGGCGCTGCAGGCGGACTTCGATGCCGAGACCTACGACCGCGAATATCCGCAGCGCCTCAAGGAAACGATCTACTGAGGTGAGCATGTCGGGTTGGCGGGAGCGCGCCGGTACGCGCTTCACCTGCGAGAAGCGGCCGGCGCACGGCACCAGGGGCGTGGTCGTGACCAACCATCCGCTCGGCTCGGCCGCCGGCATGGAGATGCTGGCGGCTGGCGGCAACGCCGTCGACGCCGCCGTTGCCGCCCAGTTCGCGCTGACGGTCGTCGAGCCGATGATGGTCGGCCTGATCGGCGGCACGACCTGCCACATCCGTCTGGCCGACGGCACTCACACGGTGATCGACGGCATGAGCGCCGTGCCGCTCGCCGGCCG
>CADECW010000247.1 GCA_902825855.1 uncultured Rhodospirillales bacterium
CTCTTGTTGGGTGTTGGTGGCGCCCAAATCAAGCGTGTAGTTGTTTCCGGTGGGGATGCCGTTGTGGTAATGTTCAACACCTCCCCACCTAGCTCGCACTATGGAGCTCAGAGGATACGTCGTTCCTTTCCAAGAAATTCCGCTAGCTGAGATCGCTAGGGGCTGCTTGAACAACAACCCAACTTCGGCACCGAAAGTGATTTCGTGTGCTTGATTGCGTAACTCCGCGATCGCTTCGGCATCCTGCTCTACACGCTCAGCAACCTCAGTCAGCTCTGGAAAAATCTCCCGAAGGAGAGCGATGACTCGGTGAGCCTGGTCGAGCATATTGTGCTCGTTGTTCAGCTCAACTCCCAAGTTCCGCATGTGGGAAGCAACTTCGTGGCTTTGCCGGTGAACAATACCGCGGGACTTGGCGCTGATATGTATGGGCTTCGCCACGCGGCTCCAGTTTCTGGCCACTTGTTCAAGGCTATCGAGGACAGCTGAAACAGTCTTTTCTCCGCGTGGAGCAGCCTCCCTCGCGTTTCGGACTAAAGCAACGATGCTCTTGAACTCCTTGTCGAAGAAACCCTGAGCTTCCACTTCGAAGCTATCGACAAGATCATCGAGCAATGCCGGTCCGTGTTTCTCGCCGCCACTTGTGGCGACCGAAACCGCCTGGGTGATGGTTTCGACAAGTTTCTCGGTGCTCATATTATTGAGCAGGTTGCGCAGGATGAGTAGGTACGCTTTGCGTCGCTCGATCAGCGCTCCTTCGATCGAATCGATCCCGGGAACATCTGGAAACCCCGAAACGGCGCGGTCCTCGTTTACATCGCGCAGTACTTCGTGAGGATTGACGGATTCGACGACCCACGCGAAATCACGGATAAGCTCTGCTACAGACGTGGCAGGTTCGCGCTCCTCAACCAGTTCAAGCGCGGAAGCCATGACGTTCGCGCGAGCGAGCACCGGGAGACTTTGATCGGCGCGCACCGACATCGGGTTTTCTGAAAGTGCCTTGGTCAGCTTCTCAGCCATGCTTGGTGAGACGCCGGGCATCCACGCAAGTTCTGCTGCAAGCCTTGAGCGCGGGTTTGTTAAATCGGAACGCGCTCTATGGCAAAGATCGTGATCGATGTGCAGCGAGCGTTCCTCAGCCGACTCGACAATTTTCCGGCTGTCGTCCCTCGTATTGATGCCGAGGACGAAAAAGGGATTCGCATGTAAGGTCGTGGTGCGGCTCCTCGGCACGCTTCCAGAGCCGACATTCGTCCAGCCAGGCAAGTTCCAGCTCCCTTCTGCATTCGAGTATGCGTCCGACAAACCGTGCGTTTCAGATGAAACCGATCCGCCTTTGGGGGGCTTCGTCCGTTCTCGAAGTGGCATCCTTCATTGCTGCCAGTAGATACTCTTGGCCAAGTTTGCTTCGTCCTGCACTAGCGGCTCGCCGAGCGCCGTCGCGCACAACAAAGGCGACATCGGAAAGTGGTCTCCCAGCCAGTTCTTGGGCGAGTGGGAGCGGATCGACCGTTGCATCTGCAGGGATAGTCGCAAGCAATTTTTGGAGCAGGTCTAGAACCTCGTCGGCGCTTGCGAAATCGACTTTGATAACATGATCGAACCGACCTCGGCGCATGATCGCAGAATCGATCATCTCGACACGGTTGGTCATCGCGACAATCAGAACCTCGTTCTGTCCCGCCTCCGGTATACGACGAAGAAATTCAGCTACCTCTTCAACCCGGTGATGGCTGCTCGCGCTTCCAATTCCGCGGTCCGCCAAAAACGCTTCCATTTCATCAATTATCAGAACGGCCGGTGCGTTTTGTATCGCCCTCTCGAACACTTCCGCGATCTTCTTGCTGGTCTCATGGATGTAGGGGCTGGCTATGCTCGACGCACCGATTTGGAAGCTTGGCCAGCCCAAGTATTCGACGAGTTGTTCAACCGAGAAAGTCTTCCCGCAGCCGGGAGGGCCGTGCAAAACGATGGCAGATGGAAAGCCGACACCGAGAGCCCGATAGCGTTCCTTATGGCGAATGATGTCGACAACATATTCGTTGAAGAACTTCTCAAGTGCTGGCCTGCCTGGGAGTTCAAAAGCCATTTCATAACCCCTGGTGTGACCAGTAGAGGGGCTTGTCTCGATGGCCTGGGCTTGGTTTCTATACCCGTTTGCAGGCTCGGCTTGGCCGGGTTCCGACAGCGCTTCGGTGACTTCGAAGCCTGCGGCTTGCACGACATCCTTGAGGTGATTGGGTTTGAGCCAAGAAAGCATCTGATGGAGTCTTCGGAATGACTTGGCGGACACGTACGCGCCGCCCGAGAGCCAATAGCCGAGTACAAGGTCGTCGTCTGTACGGGACGTAATCGCATAGGTCGGCAATAGTCGGCTGAACTTTTCGACGTATATCGCGTCTTGTAGCGGGCTCTCCGCATCAATCGCCCGCGTGTTGCTCAGCGCGGTGGCGAATGCGAGCGCCTCACTTTTGTCTTGCGGGGAGTGGCAGTGGGCGAGCGGCGCGAGGACTTGGCTCGGACCACAGGAAATCTCGCTCAAGAGTTCACTGCCGAAGGAAAATTCACATAGTGCTCCTTTTTCTATCAGGCCTGTTGCGACCCATTTGCCGAATAAATCGGTCTTGGCGATCAGAGCTCTGCCGCCTCCTCGAGTTTCGACGATCTGCCAACTGGTATTGCCGTGTAGAGCACGCCCACAGCAGGCGCCATCCGGCAGCTGGAAGCCGACGTGCAGCCAGCTCTCAAGGGCCATGACCAGTCACCAGGATGTTCGGCATCGTGATAATGTCGTCCTCGCTGGCGGTGCCAACGCGCATCGCGTCGAGCTGCAAGACGACCTGTCGGAGCTTGTCGATATCGTCCGTTTGCAGCGCTCCCCGGCCCATGTTGCAAAGCTCGGCGTGCGCTGTCGCGTCAGGGAACAGGAAGTTGTCTTCGGAGAGCCACTTAAACCGGGCGATGACGAAACCATCCTGACGCCAGAGTATCATGAAGCTCTTGCCGCGCAGTTCGTCGACAAAAGACTCGAAGTCGCCGCTGTTATTCTCGATCGAGCGTTGGGCTGTTCTAGCCAAGTTGTCGAAGGAGATGACCTCAGCTGGACGTGCATGCTGGCGCACGACGTCGTTAAAGAATTCGACGATCTTGTCCAACTCAATTTGGCGGATAGCCTTAAGGTGTTCCTTGCGCGCCTGCGCCAAAAGTTTCTTTGCTTCCTGAATGTTGTCCATCGCCTGCTTAGCGGTTTCCGGATCGGTCTCGCGCCCGTTGGCGGCGCTCTCAAGGTGCTCGCGCACTTGACGAAGCCGCGGGTCGTCGATCTTCGAAGTGATCGCGTCGAGCCTGGCGCCCACCCGCTCGCACTCTTCATCGAGGCGCTTGGAGGCTTTGGTGTAATCGATCTGGCCCTCTTGACGAGAGTAGAAGCTTCTACCGCTGTTGAATGAACCGCGGATGGAGGGCACGGTGACGTCGAGGACGATGCAGCCGGAATCCAAAACTTCGTAGTCGCAGATGAGGTCAGCACCTTTGGCAATCACACCGTCGGATAGGTCAGAATTCTTGATCTCGAACATTCCGATGAAGCGATTGTCCGAAATGGGGTCCTCGATGCTACCCTCCCAAAGCTTGAATTTGAGAGAGCCTGCGGCTCCAGCACGCAGGGACTCGCCAGCCTTGAACGTCATCTTGCTCTTTTTTGGCAACGGTTCCCCCTCGCGAACGAGGTATTCAAGAACTAGACGCCCGCCTATCTTTTCGAGCGCTTCTACGCCGATTGAATGGGATGCTGGAATTGCATCGATTTGGGCGGCCGTGCGGGAAATAGCGATCTTGTCGTGCGCGAGCCTTACTGGACCGCCAGCCGCGTCGAACACGAATACCTTGAAAGTGTTTTCGCCAGGCTTTGCCAGCGGCAAATCAACCGCGGCGCCGTCGTTGAGAGATATTTTCCCCGATGACCAGCCGGTGTCGAGACTGTCAATTTGGAAGGCAGCTCCCTTTGCGGCCGGACCTCCAAGCTTGGCAACAATTTTGGCCCTAGAATCCGGAGTGCGCGCCTGATAGTTGAATGTTAGGTCGAGGTTTCCACCGGCCGCGAGCGCTCCCCGGCCGCTCTTTCGTCCGCGGCTCTGGCTGGTCCAGTCGACAGACTCGGCGAACAGGGCGGCGCCTTCTGCGACGGCGGTCATCGGGTTGACGTCTGTCGACGCGGCTATGCCTAGTTCGAAAGCGACCTTGTCCCGCAG
>CADECW010000248.1 GCA_902825855.1 uncultured Rhodospirillales bacterium
GCTAGGCCTGCTCGTGGTCGGCCGCGCGAGCGTGGCGCAGATCCGCGCCGGGCGGATCGCCCTCGCCGTCGGCCTGTTCGCCGCCGCGATCACTGCAGCGAGCCTGGGTTTGGTGCCCTTCACGATCGCTATCGCCGTCGCCGTCGTCGGCTACGCCGCCACCAACCTCGTGCCGGCGCGGGAGTTCTACACGCAGATCGAATGGCCGGTGATCGTCATGCTGGCCTGCCTCCTGCCCCTCGGCACCGCGTTCGATCGCCTGGGCGGGACTGCCCTGGTGGCCGATGGCATCCTGTTCGTCACGCGCGATCAGTCGGCGGTCGTAACGTTGGTCGTGCTGATGGTCGCCGTCATGACCCTTTCGGACGTACTCAATAACGTCGCCACGATGGTCATCGCGGCGCCGCTGGCGATCGAGCTCGCCGGTCGCCTGGACGTCAATCCGGACACGTTCCTAATGGGAACCGCCGTGGCCGCATCGTGTGCCTTCCTGACACCCATCGGACACCAGAACAACACGCTGGTGATGGGGCCGGGTGGCTATCATTTCTCTGACTATTGGCGCATGGGGCTGCCTCTCGAAGTCGTCGTGCTGCTGGTGGGTGTGCCCTCCCTTCTGTTTTTCTGGCCTCTGTAGCCGGGATGGCGCCCGGAAATCGCCTCATTTGAACTGAAACAATCTGGTGACATCAGCGTTATTCCAGCAAGTGAAGCCTGCAGGGCGCGACTCCACCCGCCTTCGAAGGTTTCGCTAGATGTAGGGTCGCCGAAGGGCTCCGCCTCAACAAGCAACGCATGTCGAGAAAGTCGATGTGGATCGCTGCTGCCTTTCTCCAGACGGCGTAGCGCGCCTCGACGGAGCCGGCGGTGGCTCCACCACCGCCGGCTCGCTTCTCATCAGCGAACACTAAATTGAAAGGAGCCGCTATGAGCCAGTCTACGATCGAACTTTTGCACAACGCCCGTCGTAGCCGCGAGCGTGCACGACGCGCACGCGCTTTGGTACGTGCGGAGGCCGGACGACCGACCAACGAACAGCTCCGCCTCTATGCGACACGGCTCGAGAAGGCAGCCGATGCGATTGATCGAGACGTTGTCGCTTCGCGACCCAGAAGCGATCCTTCGACGGTCTGACGTTCGGCTCGGCAGCCGACCTGCCCCGGGCGTGTGCACGCACGCCCGGGCAATGCTGCTTTCGCCTCATGCGACGCTGTCGCAACCGTCTACGAAGCCTCAGAATCCGGCTGATTCAAACTCACCGGAGCAACGTTGTCGAGGCGCGTCTACATTGACGGCTGCCTCCCAGCTCTGCGTGGTACTCGTAGGCGCAGAAAGGAGAGCGCGCATCACAATCCAAGCCATCGCCGCGCCTCGTCTTCCTGGTTGGCATCAAAGACGAGAACTTCCCGGGAAGGTACAGTGCCAGCAACTGTTCTAGTCAAGCTGTTTCTGCCAGTCTCGCGTGCCGAGGAGGGGAGTATCGTCGGATGCGGCCAGGCGCCAAGCGTTTGAGGCCAAGGAGACCAGGCATCGCGACGGAGGGATGGACACACTAATAGTCGCGAATGGCGATCAGCAGATCGAAGCGGTTGGTGTAGTTCGGCGCAGCGCACAGACGTCCGTTCGGCCCGAAGACCGAACGGACGATGCGCTAGCGAAGAAATGATGCGACGATGTAAGGAAACGACGATCCTGTCTTGCAATATTTACAACGCGGCATTGCCTTGATTGGTTGCCTTGAAACGCAACGTTTTGTCGATCAAGTATCTGGTGCATCGGCATAGTTATTGAGGTTCAGCACTCTTGGATCCTGGCATGAAAGGGGCGGGCCACCGGCTTCAAGCCGGGGACACAACGTCTAGTACTCGGGATCATAACTGACTGATACGTCGGCCTTTGTCTCTGATAGACCTTTCGTCTGGTCCAGACGAAAGGTTTGGGATGCTTGTTGTAGGCGTCGATGAAGCATCGATGTGCTCCCTGAGCTGCTTGATCGAAGGGAAGGACGCACCGTGCAAGGACATCTTTTCGAGGATCGAGAACCAGACGTGGCGGCGAAGTTGGGATGGCACTTGCCGAGAAATCGCCAAATTTCGACTGGAACAATTCGGTGACATCGTCGTTAGTTCCAGCAACCTTAACTCGCCGTACAAGGCGATAGAGTTCGGCGATGCGCCATTCATTCAAGGCGCCGACCAGGTATGGCGCAAAGACGCCTAGACGGAATGTGGGCCTGAACCTGCAGCCGATTAGTGGAAACGCA
This sequence comes from uncultured Rhodospirillales bacterium, assembly GCA_902825855.1. Lineage (GTDB taxonomy): Bacteria > Pseudomonadota > Alphaproteobacteria > Reyranellales > Reyranellaceae > Reyranella. The sequence continues at coordinate 2,264 of CADECW010000248.1, forward strand.
AGAAGACGGTCATGAACGCTAAGAGCGTCATTGGTCCCGCTGTGACTTCGGCGTCGTCAGGTACTTGCCGCAGTTTCTTTCGCGGTGCCGGTACCCGGCGCGGACGACTGATTGACAAAGCTGCGGCTTTACAGAAGTAGGTGAGGAAACATCATGTATAGACCCAAATTGACTCCGTTAGTGATAGCAGGGGCGATTCTTGCCGTAATGCTGGGAGCGCCACTGCGCGCCGAAACGTGGACCTCAGATTTTCCGATCGACAAGCAAGACTTGGCCTCAAGCGGTCGCAACGCCTACTTCGTTTTGGAACCTGGCCACTACTCAGTCTTGAGAGGGGGCGACGTGGAGGTGACCATCACCGTCTTGACTGAGACCAAGCTGGTGGACGGAGTGCAGACACGCGTAGTTGAGGAGCGAGAGACCAAGGCCGGCAAGCTGTCCGAAATCTCAAGGAACTATTTCGCGATCAGCAAGCGGACCAACGACGTGTTCTACTTCGGAGAAGATGTCGACATTTATGAACATGACAAGGTCGTAAGTCACTCAGGTGCATGGCTCTCGGGCGTCAACGGGGCAAGATTCGGCCTTTTCATTCCAGGCCAGCCATCGGTGAGAGCGAAGTACTACCAGGAAGTAGCCCCTGGAGTAGCTATGGACCGAGCCGAGATCGTCAGTTTGACCGAGACGGTCATGACGCCGGCGGGGGAGTTCAAGAACTGTTTGAAGGTCGAGGAGACAAGTCCCTTGGAGCCGGGGGTCACGGGCTACAAGTACTACGCCCCTGGCATCGGAGTGGTGCGGAGCGGCACGCTAATGTTGGTAAAGTCCGGAACAGCTCAACGGCCGCATAGATAGATAGGACACGGCGTGAGCTGAGATCAGGACCTTGCGCAATGCTCTACGCTGACGCGCTCTCAGATTTGTCTATCCGCCACGGACGCCGGACGTCGGCCGACCCAGCGCCATCGCCAGTTTGCAGCCCGACCGATGCTCGGTTGGCTGCACGATCTGTAGTGCCGAAGCTGGCTTTTTCGCAGGTGCCTGAGGCAAAGATCATTGCAAGAGTGTATCGCTCGACCAGCCACCATTGATCTAACCAAGGACAGGCGCCGGAAGCACCTTCTCCAGCGCCCGCCAGAGGCTGGTCGAAGTCGAAGCCGTGAGATCCTTCGCGACCTGCTGGCTGACCATTTTTCTTTACCTGCGGAGACAGGAGCGCGTTAAGCTCGCCCAGGCTGCGCGGAGGAGCCACCACGATTAGCCTGTCGTAGTGTTCGCACATCTCGTCGAGTGTTTTTGCCAGTAAGGTTGTAAAGTTGTGCTTCTTGAGTTTATGCGGATCGTGCGGTGGCTCGAAACTGTGGCGATGTGTAGCCGCTTCGGCCGTGCCGGCACCGCGGCCGGGCCGGTCGGAAACGCTTGCCCGGTTTGGCAGCCTGCTGTTGGGAGCCACCATGTCGGCCCGGTCTGCTGGAACGAGCATGCGAGCCTCGTACCGAGGCTCGAAGAAACGCGCGCGGGCACCGTCAGCGACCACAATCAAAGTGCGCTTGTGGCGGGACTTCATGGGCGGCGCCTGGGGAAGTCTTGCCTTGCGTCGCGGCTTCATCACCGACTTGCTCATCGAGCGCCTCCTTACCGGCAGTACATCACGCTATTTCGTCCGTTTCCTGCGCGACGGTCTACTCTGATCGCCGTGCCAAGTTTGCCCTCCAAAACGAAGGTCGGCACGGTGCAAACGTCCGAAGCGTCGACCTCGTTGCGCAAAGCCGCTTGCTTGCCCACCAGTATGGACCATCGCGCTTGTTGGTCATTTCCTGAGTCGTTGATTGATGGGAGATGCAGCGGCGGTGACACGAGCCGCGGGCACACTATCTCCACCTGTCACAACCCGACGATCCCAAAGATCCTGCGCCTTTTCGCCCGTGCTATAACTGATTCTTGGCGCGATCGCTTCCGCAAAAGGCCTCGTCGTCGCTACTCCTCGT
>CADECW010000249.1 GCA_902825855.1 uncultured Rhodospirillales bacterium
CTTTACTAACCGGAAATCCTTCGGATTTCTTCTAACGGAGCAGGCCGAAAGCGGCTGTCGGGGGGCGAGGTTTCGCGAACCGGGGCCAAGTATCGTGAACCGGTTCCAGGAATCGCGAACCGGATTCACGGACCGGGAGCAGGATGATGAGTAGATCCAGCTCTTCGGCGAGGTCCGTGCTTGGGCCCCCACAGTCGGCGACGATGACCCGGCTTGGCTCGACCGTGCTTGGCAAGGAGCTTCGACGCGGCGTCGAGATCGAGCTGGATGTCAAACGCCTCCTGGACTCGTGCTGCAATCGCCCGGCGGTCCTGGTGAACACGATCGCAAGCGATCCACTGAGCCAACGCTTCGGCTTGAGCGCCGGTCAGAGCGGGCTTGCCGGTAGCGCGTTCCAGGACGGCCTCCAAGCCTCCCGCGGCGCCTCGATGGAGCCAGCGATAGACGCTGTGCGGCGTTACGCCGACGAGCGTCGCCACAGCCTCGACCGAAGCTCCGTCCTTGAGTTCAGCCAGAGCTCTGAGCCGCTGGCGCCGATGCTTGTAGCGCTCGTGCATGGCGCGTTCGCGCAAGCCGTCAGCGCTTTCAGGAAGGATGCGCAGCCACGGCTTCCACGCGCGACGGCCCTTCGGCGGCTTGACGGTTGCTGCGGCGAGGATGGTCCGCAGCCGCTCCTTTGTGATGTCGTTAAGGTCTGTGAACGGATTGAGCAAACCCTCAAGGCGTGGCGTGCAGAGAGTAGACATGGCTCTCGGCAGGCGCACCTCGAGGTCTCTCAGCAGCCAGGCCAGCAGCAGCAATCCGCCGTAGTTCCTCGTCCACGGGACGCGTTCCCATTCGCCCTGCGTCATCCCGAGGTCTCGGCCAATGCTGGCAAACAAGCGATCGCGCCGTCTCGGCGCGAGGTAGTCGCGCTGTTTCTTCGTGCGCCTTGCCCAGACCATGGCGAGGAGCACGTCGGCGAGCGCCATCGTCGTGGGCCAATCGAGCGCGCCCACGCCCGGGACGATTGCCGTCCCGCTTCGCTTGCCGGCGATCAAGGCTGCTTGCAGATCAAGCACTGCCGGATGTGCAACGAAGCCACCGGTGCCGGTGAAGCGCGCAGCGCAGCGACCGCAGGCAAGCAGATCGACAGGCTCGGCGCCTTTCAATCCGCGCAATCGCAACATGTGCCCGCAGGATGGGCATGTCGCGCTAAGCACCACGCCGTGACGCGGGCATGCACCTGTCCAACCCAACATCCAGATCAACTGGAGATGGGGGCGCGGCGCTTCGGCGACACAGAGCGGGCAGATATCGAGACGGCGAGGACGAGCAAGACTGGCCTTCGGCCTGCGCCAACGGCTCGCGGAGAACCGATCCACCTCTTCATCATCCATCGTCGCGGCCCAGTCGCTCAGCGTCATGTCGATAAGGCGGAGCCGGCTGACACCGGTCCAACTTTCCATTCGCTCCAAGACCTCTGCTTCAGGGCGGCTCCACCATTCGGGATTGCGCCTGGCGTCAACGCCGAATGCATCCCGGCAGAGCAAGCGTGGCCCCATGTCCAGGTCTGCGCTCAGCTTTGCAATCCAGGAGACGAGCGCCTCACCTTCGATTGGCGCCACGTGTTTCGGCAGGTGTGCGCAACTGCCCGGCGGCGCCGGTGCCGGAGCCACCTCGAACACGTCAGACCGCAACACGGCGCCGCTCGGAGGGCCGGATGAAGCCTGAACCCTCGATCATGCGCGGAGAGATCGTCTCCGCACCAGTGTTCACCGCCTGCACCGCGGCCCGGATGACGATTGCGATGATCTCGCCAAGCACTCCTTCGGATGCTGAGAGGATCCGCGCCGCCATTGTGGAATCGGAGAGATGCGATGGCTTGTGTAGCGGCAGCACGGCCTCCAGCGTGCTCAGCAGGCGGCGATATTCGTCATCATCGGTCCACAGTGGCAGAGCGAGGGGTGCGAACCGGTTGACGAGTTGGTCGTCGCTGCGGATTGCGCGCAGCGCCTCGGCGGTGCCGACACCCACCAGCGGAATCTGCAGTTCGTTGCCGAGCCAGCGGAGGAGATTCAGCAGCCGCCGTTGCTGCATCGACGTGCCCGACAGCAGATTGTGCAGTTCGTCGATCACCAGCAGCCGCGCTCCCATGGCGCGCATGACGCGGACCGCCGTGTCCTGCTTGGTCGCAATGCGGTCGCGCGGGCTGAACGGCATTCCCAGTGCGTCGAGGATTGCCCCGAAGAACCGGCCTTCGTCGGGACCCGGCGGCATTTGCATCCTCACCACGGGAAGGAGTGCTACCCCGTCATCGGTCTCGGCCGCGGCGATCCCAGGATGTGCCCGCCGGAACTTCTCGACGATCATGGTCTTGCCGTTGTTCGTCGGACCGACCAGTAGCAGGTTCGGCATCCGCATCCGCTTCGGGAAGCTCAGCAGATCCTCCAGCGCCGCCAGGACGGCCTCCGCCCGTGCGTAGGCGATCCACCGATCCGTGCGGATGCGCCGTATCCGCGACTGAGCGTCTTCGTCGGCGACCCGCCGCGCCGATGGATGCAGGTGCGGATAGTCTCCGCTCATTCCCATTCCTCGACAGGGAACATCCGCTCGTGGGGCGGCAGCTCCTCTCTGATCTGCCGCAGCGTATCGGCCTCGTCGGGCTCGACCGGCAGCAGATCGGAGCGCCCTCCGGGTACGACGCGCAGACGCCGTTCGCGCTGCCGCCGCGCTGTCTTGCTGGCACGAACGGCATCATCAGCGATTGCTCGCATTGCTTCGATGGTGCGGAAGATCGCGGCCTCGTCGACCAGCGCCCGGCCGTCCTCGCGCAGCCGCTTCAGCGCCAAGCGGTGCTCCCACAAGCTGATCGGCGGACGCCGCAGATCGCGGTAGCTCAAGTCGTAGTAGGTGCCGTCGAGGCCGAGCAGGTAGACGCGGCTAAGATCGCGCGGATCGTAGCGGATGATCATCGGCTCGGCATGACCGATCCAGGTGCTGAGCACGTCTGCCCAATAGCCGATCGCATGCAGTGCCACCCCATCGCGCCGGACTTTGCGGCGGGCGATCGGCAGGAAGTCGATCAGGAAGCGGCGCGGATCGGCCACCGCCGTCGGCTCGCCTCGCCCCGGCGTCACGCCATCACCGGCGGTGCCCCGCTGCCAGGCCGCCAGGGGCGTGATCCCCAGGCCGCGGTGGAGGTCGCGGTGATAGACGCCCGCGATCGCATGGCCGAGCCAGCGTTCAACCTCGTCGAGCGTCATCGCTGCCGTCTTGTCGGGGTTCAGGTCGCCCTTCGCGCGGATGTCGGAGAAGGTGGTCCCCGGCAACAGATGGACCTTGCCCATCATCGTGCCGATCAGCCGCTCGATATGGCCGCCATAGTGAGGTGTCCGCACCGGCCTGTAGTCGATGGCTATCCCATATTGCTCGCAGCCGCGCTTCAGCGCCTCGGATCGGAACTCCTTGGCGTTGTCCAGGTGCAGCCGCTCGGGGATGCCGCGCACCGGCCAGACCGCGTCGATGCCGCGTTCGGCCAACCAACTTTCCTTGGCGAGCGCAACGTGGCTCAGGCAGAGCGCGACCGACGTCGCGGACGGCGGCTCCAGCGACAGATGGAAGCCGGCAACACAGCGCGTGCAGACGTCGATCGCCAGTGTCAGCCATGGGCGTTGGATCGCCGCTCGCGTCTCGCTGTCGACCACGATCACGTCGACCAGCGTATGGTCGATCTGGATCAGCGACAGCGGCCAGTGCGCTTCCAGCGAGCCGATCGCCGGCAGATAGCGGTCGCGGGCGGCCTTGGGCCCCTCTCGCTTGGCGACGATCTCGCGGGCGGAACGTGCTCGCAGCCGCGCTGTGATCGCCTTGCGGCCTGGAACGAGCAAGCCTTCGGCAATGCAGCGGCGCCGCACCTCTTCGACCAAGTGAGAGATCCGTGGTCGCTGGCGTGTCAGATAGACGGCGTCAATGACCTCGCGGATCAACGCGTCCACCTCCCGGTCAAGCAGGGAGGTGCCGCACTCGGGACCGCGACGACGGGGCAACAGGCTGGTAAGTCGCGCATCGCAGAGGTAGCGCCGCAGCAGCGCATAGGCGTGGGTCGGCCCGCAGCCGAGTTCAGCCGCTGCCGCCAGCACGTCGCTTCGCGTACGCGCCGGATTCTTCGCCAGCCCACGGATCACCGGCAGACAGCGACGCGCTTCGTCCCAGGCTGCAGCGTCAACCGTCGACA
>CADECW010000250.1 GCA_902825855.1 uncultured Rhodospirillales bacterium
CCTGTGGCAGCCCGATCTCGTGATGGTCGCCGGACTTTCGCTGTTCGCCCTGCCCTTCGCCGTGAACTCGTCGCTGCACGACTACCTGATCCTGGCCTACGCCGGGTCGGAGAAGGCCGTTGAGGATGTCGGCTTCTACTGCGCCGCCACCGCCGCCGGCCAACTGATCGGCAACCTGCTCTCGGGAGCGCTCTACTAGGTCGGCGCTAACGGGCTGCCTGCTCCGCTCCGCAGCGATGCTGATCGCCTGCTGGGCCATCACCTTGCTGCTGCCGGGACGCACGCCATGTGCAGCCTCACCGGCTTGACCGACAGTCCAAAATTCTATTATTCGCGAACAATGGAATTATCAAAGGTCGCTTTGCATGTCGCTCTTTGAGCGTTACCTCACCGTCTGGGTCGCCCTTTGCATCTTTGCCGGCATCGCGCTTGGCCACTGGTTTCCCGGCCTGTTCCATGCGATCGGAGCGGCCGAGCTGGCGCACGTCAACCTGCCGGTCGCGGCGCTGATCTGGCTGATGATCATCCCCATGCTGATGAAGGTCGATTTCGCCGCCATCGGCAAGGTACGCGAGCACTGGCGCGGCATCGGCGTGACACTGTTCATCAACTGGGCGATCAAGCCGTTCTCCATGGCGCTGCTGGGCTGGCTGTTCATCGGCTACCTGTTCAGGCCGTGGCTGCCGGCCGACCAGATCGACAGCTACATCGCCGGGCTCATCCTGCTGGCGGCGGCGCCCTGCACTGCCATGGTGTTCGTGTGGAGCAACCTGTCCGACGGCGAGCCCGACTTCACCCTGACCCAAGTGGCGCTGAACGACACGATCATGGTGTTCGCCTTCGCGCCGATCGTCGGCCTGCTGCTCGGGCTCTCGGCGATCAGCGTGCCGTGGCAGACGCTGCTGCTGTCGGTCGGGCTCTACATCGTGGTCCCGGTCGTGCTGGCGCAGATCCTGCGCGGCAGCGTCATGGCGCGCGGCGGCGCGGCGAGGCTCAGCGTCTTGCTGGCGCGCCTGCAGCCGATCTCGCTGGTGGCACTGCTCACGACGCTGGTCCTGCTGTTCGGCTTCCAGGGCGAGCAGATCATCAGCCAGCCGCTGATCATCGCGCTTCTCGCCGTACCGATCCTGATCCAGGTCTATCTCAATTCGGGCATCGCCTATCTGCTCAACCGCGCCACCGGCGAGGCGCATTGCGTGGCGGCACCATCCGCTCTGATCGGCGCCAGCAACTTCTTCGAGCTGGCCGTCGCCGCCGCCATCAGCCTGTTCGGCTTCTCGTCAGGCGCCGCACTGGCGACGGTCGTCGGCGTCCTGATCGAAGTGCCCGTGATGCTGTCGGTGGTCAAGATCGTCAACGCCAGCAAGCCTTGGTACGAAACCGGCGACGCCGTCAGACGCCGCGTGGAAACGGCGGACTGAAGTCCTCGTTGAGACCGCGCGGCGTTTCGACGGCGCTCGTACCGAGACTCAGGCGCTGGGATCGCCGGCATTGGGGAAGAACAGCTGCTCGCCATTGACGCGGTAGTCGGCAATCGCGCGCTGGCCTTCGGGCGAGATCAGCCAATCGATGAAGCGCTGGCCCGCTGTCGCCTTGACGTGCGGATGCTTCTGCGGATTGACCAGCATGACGCCGTACTGGTTGAACAGCCGCCTGTCTCCCTGCACGGCGATCGAAAGGTTGCCCTTGTTGCCAAAAGCGAGCCAAGTGCCGCGGTCGCTCAGCACATAGGCATCGAGAGCCGCCGCGGTGTTGAGCGCGGCACCCATGCCCTGACCGATCGACTTGTACCAGTCACCGGCATTGGGCCCGACCTCGACCCCGGCCAGCTTCCATAGCGCCAGCTCGGCGATGTGGGTGCCGGAACGATCGCCGCGCGAGACGAACGTGATCTGCTTGTCGCGCAAGGCCTTCAGGGCGGCCACGATGTCCTTCAAACCAGCGACGCGGGCGGGGTCCGTCTTCGGGCCAACCAGGATGAAGTCGTTGTACATCACGGGATAGCGCTTCACGCCAAAGCCTTCGGCGAGGAACGCTTCCTCGGCCGATTTGGCGTGCACGAACACGACATCGGCGTCGCCGCGTCGCGCGGTATCGAGCGCCTGCCCGGTGCCTTGAGCCACCACCTTCACGTCGATTCCCGTCGCGGCCTTGAACAGCGGCAGGATGTGCTTGAACAGGCCCGAATCCTCAGTCGACGTCGTCGAGGCGACCACGATTGTGTTGTCCTGCGCCACGGCAAAGGCTGGCAGCAGCAGGGTGGCAAGCAGTGCGACGAGGCCGCGGCGAAAAATCTGGGTCATAGCAACAACTCTCCGGCAAGGAAGCGCCGCGCTTCGTCGGTGCGAGGGGCTTCGAAAAACTGTGGCGCGCGCCCCGATTCGATCAGCCGGCCGCGGTGCAGCAGAACGACGTCACCGGCCAGGCGCCGGGCTTCGCCGAGATCGTGGGTGGCCATCACGACCTTGATCTGACGCGCAACGATGGTGCCGATCAAGTCTTCGAAACCCTTCGTCGCTGCAGGATCGAGGCTCGCTGTCGGCTCGTCGAGGAAAAGCACGCCGGGATCGCGGGCGAGCGCACGCGCCAGCGCGAGGCGCTGCCGCTCACCGCCGGACAAGCGGCGCGCCGGGCGCCCGGCGAGGTCGTCCAGGCCGACGAGACCCAGAAGCTCGCCCAGGCGCGACTCGCGACCCGAACGCGCGACCCCCGCGGCTGCGAGCGCATAGTCGAGGTTCGCTGCCACGCTCCGTCTCAACATGACGGGATGCTGGAACATGATGGCGCGGCGGCTCGGTACGCCGGAGACGCGGCCGATGTCGGGCGTGATCAATCCCATGGCGGCGCGCAGCAGCGTCGTCTTGCCCGAGCCGTTGGGGCCGATGACGACGGTCGGCGCGCCGCCATGGAGGGTGAGGCTCAGCCGGTCGAGCAGCGTCACGTTGCCGACGACGATGCTCACGTCGTGAAAGGCGATGGCCTCCTCCATCAGCCGCTCAAGCGTTCGCCGGCGCGGCGCACGATCCAGGCGAGCGCATTGACGGCGATGACGATCGCAAGCAGCACCACCCCGAGGCCGACCGCGAGCGCCAGGTTACCCTTGGACGTCTCCAGCGCGATCGCCGTGGTCATCACGCGCGTATAGCCGTCGATGTTGCCGCCGACGATAATGACCGCGCCGACCTCGGCCGCCGCGCGCCCGAAGCCCGCGAGCACAGCGGTGACCAGGCTGAAGCGGGCGTCCCAGATCAGCGTACCAACGCGGCCCATGACGCCGACATCCATGGCGGCGAGTTCGTCGCGGTATTCCAGCCACAGGTCCTCGACGGTCTGGCGAGTCAGCGCGGCGATGATGGGCAGGACCAGCACGGTCTGTGCCACCACCATGGCAGCGGGCGTGAACAGCATCGCCCACGCGCCGAGTGGCCCCGAACGCGACAGCGCGAGGTAGAGGGCGAGGCCCACCATGACCGGCGGCAAGCCCATCATGGCGTTGACCGTCACGATGACCGCACCGCGACCAGGAAAGCGGGTGAGGGCGATCAGGGCGCCGAGCGGGATGCCAAGCGCGGCGGCGCAGAGGACGGCGCTGAGACTGACTGCCAGCGACAGGCGCACGATGGCGAGCAGGCCAGGATCACCCGTGAGCAGAAGCTGGAGCGCAGACGCGTTCTCGGCCATCGGGCGTTCTGCTTACCTGTCCTGGCCTGTCGCGGCTAGACGGAATGCGTGTTGCAGGAGGCATGATGGGTCCAGCTGATTCCAGCCGGACCCGTCATGCTTTAGCGGGCCGTGCGCGACGGTCTCGCCTGCCGGGTCAGGAGGCGCAGAGCCGGGTTCGATGACCCATGGGCGCGCTGGTCAACCAATCCAGCCAAGCCTTGGTATGGGACAGGCGCTGCCGTCAGGGACCGCATGCAAGTGGCGCCGAAGGCCGCCACTCGATAGCCGCGAAGCCATCAGAACTTGACCTGTCCCGACTTGCCGACCGCGTTCTTCAGTACAAGCGTCACGATGGCGCCGGGCGGCACCGGGTTCCTGGCCTCGCCCTTCAGCGAATTGTCACCCGTTTCGGCCAACTGCACCGTCTCGCGGTTGCTGCCGGACACGATCAGCACCGAGCCGGAGAAGCCCTTGGCCGAGGTGGGCTTGTTGC
>CADECW010000251.1 GCA_902825855.1 uncultured Rhodospirillales bacterium
TTCCCGACCACCACCGGCAAGTTCGTGGGCAAGGTGGTGGAGCGGGAAGGCAAGCGGCAGGAGTTCATCGGGTCCAACATCTGCGAGTCCCGCGACGAGGCGGTGGCGTGGCTCAAGCAACATAGGGTGGAACCATGACCAAGTTCATGCAGGGACTCCGGCATTTCGAACTTGGCTGGCTGTTGACCACGCTGGTGCTGTTCGCCCTCTACATGATGGGCGCCAACGAGGTCGGGTTGCGCGAGCGCACGATTAGCGACGGCGTGGACGGGCTGTTCTACTTGGCTCTTGGCTGGGGGCTTCGCTCTGGCATTATGAAGGTCATGGCCCACTTGGTGGCCTTCGTGGCTGCGCCCGCCATCGTGCGCGCGACCAGCATCATGCCGGTGAAGACATGGGCAGACAGCACGACCTACACGGTTACGGCAGAGTGGCCGCACACAGAGTTCCGGGCCCTCTTTTGGGTGGACGCCGATGGCGAGTGGCAGCACAGGCAAATACCAGACGGGGAATTCTACAACCTCCGCTAAGTCCCATTAGCGGAACGGGTTAGTGCAGGCGCCCACTCAGAACATCTTGCAGCCTGAGTTTGCGTCCAGTCCGGTGGTCGGTCACTTGGTCATCACGGGTGCGGTAGGTCTTGATCTTGTCGCCTCGCATGCCGGATCCCACCATGGCGCGGCGGCTGTCCGTTTCGGACGCCTTGGCACGCTCGGCATGAAAGGCTGCCACGCGGGCCTCCAGCATCTGCCGGGCCATGATGCGGTTGCGGTGCTGGCTCTTGGTGGCCGACTTCGCCTCGATGCCAGTAGGCTTGTGCCGCATCACCACGCACGAGTCCGTCTTGTTGCGGTGCTGGCCGCCCGGCCCGCTGTCGCGGGTGGTGAAGGTCTCGATGTCGCGCTCCAGCAACCGCAGCGGCGCGTGGTCCTCGATTGGAAACACGGCAACCGTCACGGTGGAGGTATGGACGCGTCCCTTGCGCTCGGTTGGCGGGATGCGCTGCCAGCGATGACCACCGGCTTCCTTCAAGAGCGGCCGAACGGCCGTTTCTGGGCCCTCAAAGGACAATACCAGTCAACTGCGGCTGTCGTCCTCAATTTCGCAGGACAGGCCCAGCCGGGCCGCGTAGGCGCTGTAGATGCGGGCTTGCTCTGAGACCAGCAGCTTGGCGTCGTCGCCGCCTTCACCGGGGCGAATTTCAAGGATGGCTTTCATGGGAGAACCTATGGGGTTGGATGCACCGGGGGGATTCGAACCCCCGACCTTCAGCTTATGAGGCTGACGAGCTACCAGACTGCTCCACAGTGCGTCACTAGAGACCCATTGGCTCCATCCTCTAGGGAAGTACGCGGGCGCTGGCAACCCCCGTCACCAGCGCCCCGAACTTGCTCCCCCATATGCAACTCGTGAGTCCATCTACAGTCTTGGACAGTGACGGTCAAGGTCGGCATGTGGACAAGGCGGGCGACTCGGGTCTTGATGCTTGTCCTGCGAGCCCGCATCACCGCCATTGCTCCAAAGCGAACTGGGTGTCCCTTAGCCGGGGGCACCCTTCTCGCTTTTGTTGGCACCCGTGAGTCTGTTACAATTCGCGTGCTGAGTGCCGTGACCGAGTGGACTAAGGTTGACGCATCTAGAGCCACGACACGCTACGAGGCGATGCAAGCCCAAGTGTCGGCCGCCCGAGGGTTCGAATCCCTTCGGCACTTAGCGTTTGAGGAGGGCAGCCACATACGACTGCTAACCCGTTCCGCTAATGAACTTTAGCGGGGGTTATGGTATACTCCGGACTCAGGAGTGGGGGGAGTTTTCGACATGGTTAGGGGGTAAACATGCAATATGGCAAGCCATCCGCGCTACCTCTGGACGAATGGCACGAGGACATGGGTCCGATGCTGTGGTGGCAGTTCCCAATCACAGAGCCGCCGTACTGCGGAACTCCGCACGATAGTGATTGGCCCGGCTATCACACCCACTTCACCCCGTTTCAAGTGCCCGATACCGTTGGCACGTCGCGTTGGTCAGAGGCAGAAGAACGCGAAGCCCATGAGGCCATGCAGGACATAGCGCTGGCTAGGCTGCCGTGAACCGCCCGTGGACGCAGGAAGAAATTGACACCGAGGTTGCGACCTACAGCGACGATTGGGAATACAAGCCGATGGACATCGTGGAGCGCCTGCGCAGTTTTGACCCGATGGTCAACGTGGGCCGCAACGAAAAAGAGGCGATGCGTAATGCTGCCGACGAGATCGAACGTCTCAGATCGCAGTTCGCCAACATGATCGCAAACCCAGGCAACGCTACTTGGGTCGGCATGAAGATGCTGGACGAGTACTGCGGCAAGCCCACCAACTACGCCGCCACAACGATCTTCCGCGCAATGGTGGAGGCGTATGCCGCAGAGCACAGCATTGGGTTGTCAGGTGCCGTAGCCATTGAACGGGAGGCGTGTGCCGCGCTGGCTGACGATATGAAGTCAAGATGGGTGGCGCGGGGTGGCAACATCGCAGACGTGTCGGCCGATGCCGCCAACCAAATCGCCACCGACGTGATCGGCGGGGTATGAGAAAGGAATTGTCTACCGATGCCACCACCTGTCCCACAACTGAGTGACGCCCGCGTTATGGAGTTCCTGCGCGAGTTACGCCCTGGCCTCTACATGTTGGATATCACCCCAGCCTTTGAGCCGTTCCTTGCGCCTTCGGGCGGCTCGTACTTTGGCGTTGGCAATAATACGTTCATGATCTGGCGTAGCGATGAGCCAAAGGGCCTGCGCCGAGTAGACCGCCGAGTGGCTGAATTGGAAGTTCTGGCGCAGAAACTGATCGCCTACTGCGACGCCGCCGTGCATCGGGACATGCAATACAACGACGAGCGCGCCCAGCTCATTGAGATCGCCAATGGGGGCTCTGGTAGAAACTAATGCTGTACACGTTTGGCATTCGATCCGTACCGCCTTGCAGCGACTGCTGGGGCGAGGAGTGCACCATGAATTGCGGCCCTCGGGTCATCACAAAGGAAGACGCCAATGGACAAGAGGCTGGCCGACCAACTGGAACAACTTCGGAGCGCGGGTCTGCGCGGGGTATGGGCAGGCGACCTGTGCGACAAGCCAAGCACTCGTGAGTTGGTGCGGCTTGGCCTAGCCGATAACGGCGTGCGCGGCGGTGGCTCGCCGTCGGCATTGTCCAGAGTCTACATCAGCCAGAAGGGCCGCGAAACGCTTGCTGGTTAAAGGCGGATAGCCACCTCGTCAGCATAAGAACCCGAGGTTGTGAGCGAGCAAGGACAGAATGGACTGCTATTGCTCGGGCGGACTTTCGTACTGCGACAGCAGGGTCGCGGCGGAGACCGGCCCTGCCATGCCGTACCGGCGCAGGATTTCTATGATCTCGGGGTTGAAGACAACGTAATTGCGCGTGCCTTCTCCTGCGCCGCGTGACCCTTGGTCGAGATAGCGAATACCGGGGATATTGAGGTCCGCCAAAGCTCTTGTTGCCTGCTCTCTTGCGAATTCTCCTGGCGCGCCCCAGTCACCGTTTATCGAGGTTCTTGCCAGTCCGTCATAGAAGTCGCTGCCCCGCGTGGGAACATGCGCTGCCGGGTTCGCCATGACATCTGGCACCTGTGCATTCGGGAATGCACCTATTGCGCCTTGGTCTATCCTAACATCCGTTAGGTGCTCACCGACTTGTCGTGTGTTCAGCCGGGGCGCGATGTGGCGATTGTAGATCGCCTGAATGGCTTTGCCCTGCTGCGCCATTGGCGCGTCCCAGTCCAAGAACTGCTCTGGACGTGCATGCAGGTTGACTTCGTACATGCGACCGGGGTTGTGCTGGTAACGGATGTCTCCCAGTGCGCGTGCCGCCGCCTGATAGGCATCTTCCCAGCCCTGCGGCGCGCTGTAGACCGACAGATACTCGCTGGCTGGCCTTCCTTCCAATTCGGCCAAGTTGTCGATGATGTTGCGCGTTACGGCGCGGGCGTGGTCAGGGTGGCGCACGAAGGGCCGCACGGCTTCAATCCGGTATTATGGGGCAAACTCACCAATAAAGGCATTGTAAATCACCGTAAATGGTGACACATGTTGGGGATGACTGAATATGAGCG
>CADECW010000252.1 GCA_902825855.1 uncultured Rhodospirillales bacterium
TTCGTGCTGTGCTGGAGTCGCTGTGAACTGCTAGGGATTGGATAGCCGGCGTAGACGGGCGACCGCGACATACGAGTATTGGTCCGGCCCGTGCCGAATCTGGACAAGGTCGATCAGCCCTTGTGCCGCGGCCCATTGCGCCCGTACCGCAAGACGTCGGAGCTCCTTGCGAGCGCTGCCGGGTAGGTGCTGGTCGCGAACATCTACGGTGAGGAAGCCTTGGTGGTAGACCAGCCGGTCACCTGGCATTGCGTCTCCGATCCAACGGCAAAGTTTGCCATCAGTGGTCGGGATCGGAGATGCTGTTGATGCAGAGAACAAGCTGGCCATGTCTTCCTCCTACTCGCGCTCATTCGAAATTGTCTCACCTGACTTGACGCCCAAAGCAGCAAGAGTGAGACGGATCTCCCTAATCCGGCGATACAAGCTGCTACGGGGACCGCGACCGCTAGCAGCAAGGCGATCAACAGTCGTTTGCGATAGAGCCGTGCAAAGAGCGGCCTCGTCCGGGTTGAGGGTCCTAAGAGCGCGTTCGAGATCAATGCGCTGCTCGGCCGCCAAAAAAGCATCATTCGGCTGACCGAATAGTGCCGATAGGCTGCGGTCCTCACCGATTTGATCGCCGAAGGTAAGCCCGTCGCCACCTGGGATGGCGTCGTTCATTGATACCGGTGCTTCAACGATTAGACGGCGTTCACGCTTCACCTGGTTTGCAAGTTGGGTGGCCCGATTTGCCAGGATGGCTGCTGCAAAGGCTCCGAGCGTGCCCCGCTCCGGATCAAAGCGATGGATCCGCCCTAACAGATCGGTCAGAAGGTCCTGCCGGATATCGTCCGAACATTCTCGGGGAAGTCGCAGTCGGCGGACCAGACGACGGGCTGTGCGATTTGCTTCATTGAGAAGTATTTCAAGATATTCTTGGGAGATCGAGTTGCGCATAGCAAACCCCTGGTCACCGAGTTGATGACCTCAGCCTGACAGCGAAAATGTTCGCGAGGGTCTGGTTAGCGTCTAGTTAGCGTCGGGTGGGCGTCTGGTCGGCGCGCCTACTCGCGGATCTCGATCTCCGAAGGCGACAGCCAAAGGCGCCACCCGCGTTTCGACTTAGGTTTAATCAATGCTTTGGTGGCGTCCGGGTCAGAAGCATTTCGTGCCAGCTCGTCGCGAAGCACCTTAGCGGCATCGCGGACATTGCGACCACCTATGGCGTCACCCCACAGATGGGTCTCGATCATCCGGTTCGTAAGGTAAGGAGCGGGCGTCTGTGCCGCTTTAGCAAGCAGCAGAAGAAGCTGAAATGGTTGGGGTGTGAGTTCTACCTTACGTCCGTCCAGCTGCACATCGCCCGATCCCTGATGGAGAATCATTCGCGGCGCGCCTTTCGGAGTAGCCTCGTTCTCACTGGATCGGTTTCGCTGTGCCCTTTCCGCAACCTCCTGGACGGCTGGTTGGACCTCGCCAGCTTCATCGCCGGCTGCATCATCACCGTCTGCTTCCAGATCCCGCGCGAGACAGACCCGGATCCTACTTATTCTGTGTCCTTTTTCGGCTGGAGATGATGGAAGGAAATTTCCGGTTCTATTTCGGCTCATTGCGCGCAATGGCCTGAGAAGGTCTCTGATCTCCCTGTTACCGTTCTCGATAGCAGTCGATTCGAAAAAATTCAGCGTCCAAGGCCCATCCCACCATCCCTTACTGATTGGAGAGGGTGGCTCATGTAGCGGCGCAAGAGCAGCATACCCTCTTGCACGCAACGCCCCGCTTCTCAACTGCGCTAGCACGATTGGCGCAAGGCGTTTGAGCGCCTCTCCCCGAAACTGGTCAGGTCCGTTTTGCTGCTCGAGTTTCAAACCCTCGGACTCAAGCCGGCGATATCTTTCGGCCTCAGCTGGGTCCAGCAAGGTGAAGACGTACTCCAACAAGGTCATCCACTTGGGCATCGCCGACCCCGGTTAGCCATCGTGCCGTGAGACGATTTTGCCGCCGAACCGGTAGAGAAGGAGTAACGAATCGGTGACTGTTGCCTGGATCGAACTCGCTGCCCCAATCGAACGAGGAGCGCCTGGCTAAACTTGGCCAGATCTCCGCCCCTCGCTCCATGCGTCTCCACGCTCCGAAGTCCAGTTCTTTATCTGGCTGTGTCGCGATTTGCTGGCAGTTGCAATGTCTCGCCAATGAAGCGAGCTGTACGGCGGCCTATCCGCGGCGGCACACATGAACCGCCGCCTCACCGGCCGGGCCGCCACTCAGCCCCGCCGCGGGCTCGATCACGATGAGGCAGCGATCTATGTCGGCGTCACCTTCGCGACCTTCGACAACATGGTGAATGATGGCAGACTGCCAAAGCCGGTCGAGCTCGATGGAGAGAACGTGTGGGACCTCGTACTGATCGACCGCGCGATGGATCGCCTGGTTGGGCTGCGCCGAAGCACGCTTTAACCGACGATGGCACGGCCTAGAAAACTCTTTCGCATCAAGAGGGATAGATGGCACGGGCGCCATTTTTTTGACCTCCTTGTTGATGGCAAAAAGTACCGCCTCAGTGCGACCAAGCTAGAAGCCGCCGAGGCTGAGGCTGCAACTCGCTACGAACAGATCATTCTCAAGCGCAGCGCGGGCCGCGCCGCCCTGGCAGCGCCAGGACCACGCCAACCAGCGCTGGTTCCTGAAACGGGTTCGTTGCGCGAGGCGGTCGCTGCGTACGTGAAGTCCAGCACCTTTGCGCTCTATAAGGCCACCACGGTCAATCAACGCCGCAGCATGCTTGAGTTGATCATGCGGTCACCGGCATCAAGTGGTCGTCACGTTCTAGGCGACAGCCTGTTGGCCGACTGGCTGCACAGTGTTGACGCACGCGATGCTATCTTGCGCGTCTTGGGCGCCTGTGGCGACAAGGTTGAAGCAGCACATCGCCGCCTGATCGCCCTCGACCAATTCTTCAGGTGGCTGCTTGGCGATGAGCCGCAGGCCGCAGAGGCTCGCATCGCCTGCCACGTCAACCTCAGAACGGCGCGCAATCCGTGCAAGGACGTCGAGCCGCCGCAGCGAAAGCGTACCAAGAACGGCACAATGCGCAGAGGCCATACTCCGTTCACCAACGATCAGGTCGAGGAGTGGTTGGAGGCCTGTAAGGACGACCCCGAGCAGCATCGTGCAGTCCGCCTCCTGCAGATCACTGGAGCGCGCATCAGCGACCTGCATCGGCTCAACCGCGGAATGATCAAGAGCACGCCGCACGGGCGGGTGCTGACCTACATCCCAATCAAAGGAGATGATAGCGCATTTCGCGACGGCCGGCCCGACCCTGCGGTCGTTCCGCTGGTGCCAGAGCTGCAGGCGCTGATCGACGAGCTACCGGCCGACCGGTTTACCTTTGTCCATTCCGACTTGGGCCGGCCCTATCAGTCGGCGGCCAGCTTCGGAAATCGCGTGCGCAAGTGGCGCCGCGAGGCCGGCTTACCAGAAGGTCTGAGCGCCCACGGCATGCGAAAGGCGGCCACGCACTGGTGGCTGCGCTATCACCGCGACCTGATCCCGAATACCTTCGCACTCAAGACGATCTTCGGCTGGGTCACAGACAAGGAGCTGAACCGGTACACCCGCGACTTCGACCGCGAAGCTGAGGCTGACGGCATGTTGATCAAGCTAAATGAACGCCGAAAGGCGGTCTAATCGCACTAAGGATAAATCTGCCAAATCACACTGAGGGCAGAGCTGGCCTTTCCCTAGCGGCTTAGCGCTGGTAGTCGACCGATGACGACCGATGGCGTTGTTCTGAATTGACGAGAGAGCGGATTTTAGGCCGCGGCCTTGGCGTGCTGGAAAATCCGCGTATCGAAGTCAGTGCCATACCGGCGTGTAAGCAGATTCTGCCCAACGTTTCCGGCGTTCGTCGCCCAAACATGTTGAGCGACGGCCTGATAGGCCAAGAGCGAAGCTCCGTGCGGATGATCGTATTGGCTGTCGACCCCGGCGCTGATGAGAACCGTGTTGGGGCTGATGTCCAAGAGCGCCTGCGGATAAACGCCCGAGATCGAACCGTGATGCGACGCGGCCATCACCTCGGACGAGAGCCGATTAACGAAGATCC
>CADECW010000253.1 GCA_902825855.1 uncultured Rhodospirillales bacterium
GACTATCGCACCAAGCGGTTTAGCTGCTCGCGGTGTGGCGCCGAGGCCTGGGTGTGCGTGGTCGAGCCAGTGAAGGAACCGGGCATGCAGCCATTGGTCTATCCACTGAAACTGTTCTTGCTCAACAGCAAAGCATGGATCGCTTCGATGGTCTTGCGAACCTGCCCTTCGAGCAGAACCACTGAACACTGGCACGCCATTGGCATCGAGGGCGCACAGCTCGCCGTCGAGGTAGGCCGACTTCACCTTCAGGGAGGCGAGCGCCTCGATCGTCCGCCGGTAGCGCTGCGACCAGTCCAGGCCCGTCCGGGTAAGCAGCTTGACCTTCCCGCCTTCAATACGGGCATGCATGCGATAGCCGTCGTACTTGATCTCATGCAGCTGTCGCTCGTAACGTTGCCAGGAAGTTCTGACCTGACATCACTAGCAGGTCCTTCGGCTTCTCGCAGTTGTAGTGTCGTAATTTGAGACACTACTGTGGTAGCGGTTGGCTTGACCCTATAGCGACCGGGAGCGAACATGAAACTACAGAACGCGTAGAGGTAGTTGCATGGCTCTCGATCCGCTCACACTGATCTTTTCCGAAGACTTCAGTGGTCCCTTAAGCACCGCGAAGTGGAAGCCGAACATCGGCGCGGGATCGTTCTACGGGAACACCCAGCAGCGTCCTACCCTTCCCGTCGTCGTCAACGGCCATGCGGTGCTCCAACTAGACACCTTCAATCCCACGGGTCTGTCGTACTACGGATCGGAGATGATCAGCGTCCCGACGTTCGACGTAAATACGCAGGGGCCCCTTATCTTTCAGGCGACCTTGAAGTACGAGCAAGCGCAGAAGGGCATAATTGGGGGCTTCTTCACTCTCGGCCTTGGCGCCCCGGGGACCGAAGGACACGACGAGATCGACATCGAGCTGATGTCCAAATTCGACACGCAGTTTCAGACCAACGTCTACCATCAGGCAGGTTTCGACAACGGCAACCCCGAGTCCTTTTCTCCGGCTGGATTCTCTCAACAGGTCGAACACGTCTACAAAATCGAATGGCTGCCCAACGGGGTGGTCAAGTGGTACCTTGACAACAATCCCGATCCCTACCGCGTGGTCACCGAGGAGACGGAACCCCCTAAAGGCCAAAGCGGCTTGGCAGGCGGCCCCGGCACGCCAGACCAGCCCGAAAACCTGCATTTCAATATCTGGGTGGGATTGCCCGACTGGGGGGTCTCCGATCCCAGCATGCCTCCTCCAACGTCGAACCCAAACCAGAATGCGACGTTCAAGCTGGACGTGTCCGCGGTAAGCGTGTGGACCGGATCGAGCGTCAGCGGAACCGGCGCGGCCGAGGTTGTGACAGGGACCGCCAAAGGTGAATACATCGATGGCGGTGCGGGGGACGATGCGATAGTCGGAGGCGGCGGCGACGACGTGATCGAAGGAGGTGCCGGCGTCGATACGGCCAGCTACCTTGGCGCGGCTCGCAATTACGAGATGTCTGTTACTGCCGGCGTGGCCGTTGCCGTTGCGGACAGGTTCGGCACCGAGGGCGAGGATATTCTCACGGACATCGAGCGCGTCAAGTTTGCCGACCAGACACTCGACACCACATCGTTGATCAAGGCCTCCAATCTCGGCACTTCAAGCTTCATGTCGATCATCGATCTCTACAACGCCGAGCTTCATCGGGCGCCCGATGCCCTCGGTCTTGCCTACTGGGTTGCCAGGCTGGGCGATGGAATGAGCCTGACCGACATCGCCAAGTCCTTTTACTCTTCTGCCGAAGGCTCAGCACTGCGGCCGGTGACACCCACCAATGCCGCCCTCGTGGGGGATGCCTATACGAAAATCCTCGACCGCGCCCCCGATGCCGCAGGCCAGGCTTACTGGATAGGCGAACTCGAGAGCGGACGCCTCACGCCAGCGACCTTTCTCCTGGCCTTCGTAGAGGGAGTGACAGGTGCCACGGATGTGGCGACCCTGGTGAGCAAGCAGAACATGGGTGTCTACTACGCCGTCACAAACGGCTTGACGGATGCGTCGCACGCAAAGTCCATTTTTGTTTCCGATCCCCTGGTCTCCAAAACCATGACGGACGGATTTGCTGCGGCCGCGGCATCCGCCGCGACTGCCGAGCTTGTCGTCAAGCTGGTCGGCGTGGACCTGGAGCTGTTCCCCTCCACCGTCTAAGAAATCTCTTGCGCTCCGAGTGTCCACTTCAAGACGGCGCCGCCCCGGCAATCGGGAGCTGCTAGGGGCCCGCTGTTCCATTCGCGTCAATACCACGTTGGTGCGTGGTCTGCGCCTCGTGCTCTTCGACCAGGGTTGAAGCAAGCGTCGCCTCCTCTGCGGCCTGATCTCCTCGCCTGCTCTGCATGCGAGCCTTCAAGGCCTCCAGATGGGCGGCACCCATATCCGTCTTGGCGGTCAGGTCCACAGACTGCGTAGGCTTCCCGTAGCCTCGATCGAGCACATGGCTCGCAGCCATGATCCGCGCTCGCTGGTCGTCCGACTGCATCGCCTCGCGCAGCACCTTGATGGCGTCCTCGGCCAGGCCCTGCATCGCCTTCTTGAGTTCTTCCGGCATCTTGGGACGACCACCCGGATCGCCCGACTGGCCCTTCACCCACCTGCTGCCATTGCTTTGCTTGTTACCCTCCGGTCGGTCGGTGAAGCGACGCGTTCAAGGCTTCGATCAATTCAGATGGCTCAAACGGCTTCGCGACGATCGGAGCGTCGGCAAAGGCCGCGGGTATCTCTTCCTCCGTAGACCCTGTTGCGAAGACAAAGGGGATGCCCCGCTCGCGCAGGACCCGGCAGACCGGAAAGCTCGTGTCGGCATGCAGCCTGATATCCAGCACCGCTGCATCGATTGGGTTCGCCTCGACAAGCCGAAGCGCGGCAGCAACGGTCGGAGCCGGCCCAACCGGCTGCGCACTGCGCGCCGCCAATATCTCGCAAACGGCCTCCGCCATCAGCAGGTTGTCCTCGACCACAAGGACACGCGGATTGCCATCGGCTACCACCATAGCTGCCTCCTCCCCTACTACGCTCGCGTTCGGACCTTCGGGCTGAAGCAGAGACGCAAAGGGGAATGAGGCGCTTAGGTTCCGAATCCCTCTCAACCCAAAAACGAATGGCTGACCTGACGCCATATCCCTGTGAGGTACGCCAGAAGCTCTCTGTACAGCGCGTTCCCGCCAGTGTCGCGTGGCCGCCGCCAGGGCAGCGCTCTCAGGGCGGCTTGCGGAGGCGCGCCAGTTCATCTCCGGCCTGCTCGAGGTGGACCCGGGTCCGCGAATTGCGACCCTGGAGAGAAAACGCTCGGCGCGCCGAGGATACTCAGCACCTGAAGCGCGCACTTCAGTTTGCAGGCCTCCCCGGTTGACCGAGCGGCGCCGCCCTGGCGGGGAGCCTCACCCTTCGGCACTTGGTGCCCACCCTGCAATGGGACCTCGGGTTGCCCGTACCTCTTGTCTCGCCTGTCATGCCATGCCACGGTCATCAGGCTTTTTCATTCTATCTCCAACGACTGACTTCGCCTGGCCCGCCTACGCAGCCAGGCGTTTCTTTGTCGAAGCGGCTTCTGGTGGCATCCGCAACCCCAAACTCGGGCAAGTAGTGCATGCGGCGTAGAGGATGGACGCGTATCGCCACCGTGCTGTCGGGGCTCTGGCTGTATGGCGCCTCGGTCTATCAACAACGGCAGGAAGTCGATCTCCGGACCGGTGCCGGAAGGCAGGAGGCCAATGTCATCCTTGCGTGCGTCGACAAGAACAGCGAGCGCCGCACGCGAGGTGAGCTCGAGACCCGCTGTGGCACTGATCGAGAGCTACTACGCGCCCGAAAAAGTCTGCATGCAGCGCCGCCGTTCTACTACGCCACCATCTCGGCTGCGCTCTGGCTGGCTATGGCTTGGGTGATAGGCTGGGCTGTCTTCTCTACAGTCTGGTGGTTCCTGCGCAGGGATTAGCAGCCGTGCCCGCCAAGCTGCTGCGAACTCCGATACCCTAACTGGGGTAATGCCGCTGC
>CADECW010000254.1 GCA_902825855.1 uncultured Rhodospirillales bacterium
ATCGAGTTCACCTTCGAGGCCAACGGGCCCAAGGCGTTCGACGACGTTGTCGTCAAGTATGACCCGCCGGTCGCCCGGTCCGGACCCCAGCGGGTGCCCGCGGAGTATCACCAGGTCAAATGGCATGTCGAAACCGGGGGCCGCTTTGGCTTCGAGGACTTTGCCGACCCTGCCTTCATCGGCGCGCAGTCCTTTTCGCTGCTGCAGCGTCTTCAGCAGGCGCTTGCGACGGCGCCTGCCGGAGCGCATTTCACGTTCCTGACCACCTACCGCATTAAGGACGGCGACCCTCTCGCCGACCTCGTCTCCGGTCACGACAAGACACTTCTGATCGAACGCCTCTTCGATGGCACGACCGACAAGAGCCGCATGGGCAAGGTGCGCAAAGGTTGGCGGGAGCATCTGCAGCTGGCGTCCGACGAAGAGCTCCGGAAAGTCGTCCAGGGCTTGCGTGTGTTCGAAGGCCATCGGTCGCTCGATGAGCTCCGTACCGAAATCAATCTGAGGGCCCAGGTCGTCGGCTTGCTGGCCTGCAGCGCTGCAGCTTCTGATTTCCGCTACGACGAGCTGGCACGTCAGCTGAAGGTACGCGGGCTGAACACCCTGACCCGCGAATTGTTCTTGAGGTTGTGCCGGGAGGAAGGCCTGCTTGCCGAGCCGCCAGCCGATCTCGATCCGTTCTTGCCGATCGCGATCCGGAGCTTCCTCGGCATCGCCGCCGACATCGTCGGCGCGGCGCCGGAAGACACACTTCTGCTCACGGCCGAGTTCCGCCAGCGCTACCTGCGCGACGATCGGGAATGGCAGCGCGACATCAGGCCGAAGGTGGAAGCGTTCCTGAGGGATGCGGTGAGACGGAGTGCAAAACTGCGTCTGATATTGGATGCCCACGCGTCGATCGCTTTTCTCGCGGGCAGCGTCCTTGATTTGAAGTCGGGTGTGGAAACGCATCTCGTTCAGAAAGGACGCGTGGGTACGCGCGTATGGCGCGCTGACGACAGGTCGGCGGAGAAAGGGGCGCGGTTCGAGGTCGCTGAGGAATCGCTCGAGAGTTGCGGCCACGAGATCGCCATTGCGATCAGCGTGTCTCAACCGGTGGCCCCTCAGGCGCGAGCCTATATCGCCGCCAACTTACCCGACGTGGGCAAGGTGATTTCCTTTGCCATGCCCGCTGGACCGGGCCAGCAAAGCATCGTCGGAGGCGAACACGCCTCCGTCCTCGCCGAACAGGTGTCCAATTGCTTGCGGGTGGTGAAGGCTGCTGATCCGGATGCTGTGGTCCACATCTTTGCTGCCTGCCCAAACAGTCTCATGTTCTTTCTCGGCCAGCACCATCAGGGCATTGCCCCTTGCATCGTCTATGAGTTCGACTTCGACCGCCGGGCACACAAAACCTACCAGCCCTCGTTCACCGTCGACTGAGATGACCGGTCCTGGGCGAGCTTGCAGCGGATGAGTGTTCCTTCTTGGGAGAAAGCCTTGAGCAAGAACATTATTATTTTCTCTGACGGGACCGGCCAGGACGGCGGCGTACGTGCCGAACAACGCATGAGCAACATCTACAAGATGTATCGTGCCTGCAGGGTAAGCCCTGAAACCATCATCGACCCAAGGGATCAGGTGGCATTCTACGATCCTGGTCTGGGAACCGAGACGACGGCAACGGGCATGACTGGCCTGGTACGCTGGACACAAAAGACCCTTGCCTCGGTATCGGGGCGCGGTATCACGACGAATATCGTCGACTGCTACGAATTTCTGATCAACCACTACGAGCCCGGCGACAGGATCTTCCTTTTCGGATTCAGTCGCGGCGCCTATACCGTACGCAGCATCGCAAATCTCCTGATGCTCTGCGGGGTGCCCACCCGGCATGGCGACCAGCCGCTGCAGCGTTTCAGAAAATCAATCCGCGACATTGCTCACGAGGCGGTTCATGACGTGCTTGAGCATGGTGCGGGCCATCCGCGCGCCAGGTTCGAGGATGAACGCCTGGAACTCGCACGGAGATTCCGTGCCGAGTATGGCGCCGACCACGAATCCGGTGAAGCCCATCGCTCCAACGCAGCGCCCTATTTCATCGGTGTGTTCGACACGGTTGCGGCGCTCGGCGTCAAAGGGGCGCTGGCGATCGCCATCAAGGGCTCGCTCGTGATTGGGGCGGGCATGCTCGCAGCCGTCCTTTCTACGATTCCTTCGCTGGCAATGGCCGGCATTCTCTTCCTTTTTGGATTTGCTTTCTGGTGGTCGGTGCTGGCGCTGGTTGCGGCAGCCGCCTTTCTTGGCGGGGCCTTCATGTTTTGGCGCCAGCGAAAGTCCGTCAGGAAGGTTATCAAGGATTTTCCGAGTCCTGGTGATCGATCCAGTCATCTTGCTGAATGGAAAGGTGAACATTTCGACCGCCTGCTCAGTCGATTTGTAGGGTATGCCCGCTCGGCAAACGCGATCGACGAAACGCGGGAAGACTTTGCCCGCGTTCCCTGGGGCCCCACGGCAGAGATGGAGACCGAGCGTAGCGGCATCCCGACCTTCAAACAGATCTGGTTCGCCGGTAATCACTCCGACATCGGCGGTAGCTACCCGGAGACGGAGTCGCGTCTCTCCGATGTGGCACTGGGATGGATGATCGTGGAAGCAGTTGGCATCCCTGACGGTCTCAAGATCGGGCCTGTGATGGTGCGCGGCCACCGCCTCGCGGGAACGTCCGAGGTTGGCATTCCCCTTCAGCTCTTTCCTGCCGCCGACGGTCTCCAGCACTGCGAGGTTGCCGGGATGCAGGATGTGCTGGACGGCCGCATTCCGGGATGGCTGCGCCGCTTTACGACCGGGTTGGGCTGGAAGGCAGCGCCGCGTCCGATCAACAAGGAAGCCATCGTTCACCCGACCGTCGAAGAACGGTTTCGGCTGGAGGCGGTTTTGCAATGTGCCGGCTCGGGCGCCTACAGGCCTGCCTCATTGAAGCAGCATGTGAAGTTCAGCAGCTTTTACGAGAACAATGCCGCCACAGAGGGCTAATCAACGCAGCGACGTGAGCGCGCGCGGGCCCCTGTCGGTCTCAGCTGACTTTTCGGCGGGAGGACGCAGCCTTCGGAGGTTTGGAAGCGCTCGATTTTGCCTTCAATACCGCAATCTCGCCGACCAGCCCTTCGATACGCTTCTGCAAAGCGCGGATCTCCTCCCGATCCTGGCCCTGGTTGCGCTCAAAGTTGTCTATGACTCGTTGAGAGGCTCGGAGGTCGCTTTCGGCGTTGCGCAAGGCGGCGCGCAATCCTTCGCAGGTTTGGACAAGCTTGGCGTTTTCGACGCCGCGGCCGTCCAGTGCCCGATCCTTTTCCTCACCTTGCCTCTCGAGCCGGGCGACGAGGTCGGTCGAAGTCGCCAGACTGGTTTCGAGGCCGGCGATCTGCTGGCGCAGCCGATCGCTGTCGCGTCGGGCATGGTTCGTGGATTCAACCGAACCGGCCTCCCAGCACTTCCGCGCCAACGCGATAATCTGCTGGGAGGTCTCGGTGAAAAGGAGCTGAACCTCACGGGGCAAGGCCTCTGGAAGTGCCGTCGGATCGCCGGGGTGGTGGGAGCCAGCTTCTGCACGGTCGGCGAGGATGGCCTTGATGCGTCGGACATTGCCGCCGCCCAGGCGCATTCTCACCCGCATCGGGTTCAAATCCTCGCCTGCAGCGGCAAGAGCTTGAATGGCGGCGGCGATGTCGGAATCGGTGTATTTCTGGGGGCGGGGCATCCGGACCGCGTTTATTAGTTTGTGCTAACTTATGATATAACAAACCAAGCGTCCGGTGGGAAGTCGGCCGATGAGCTTGCTTGATGTCATTCCGTTTACGCTGTTCCGGGCGCTGTCGGCGTCGGCGCACGTCCGCAACGTCGCCGTCCTGGAACGCCTGTTCGAGCAGTTTTTTGACGATTTCGCGTTCGCACCCAAGAGGGCGGAGGTCCTCCAGGTAATCCGCGAAGTGCTCGACAATCCGGACT
>CADECW010000255.1 GCA_902825855.1 uncultured Rhodospirillales bacterium
CTAGTCAAGAAGGTCCCGCGCTCCTGCTAACACTTTGCAATGGAGTGGCGCGATGCAATCGGCCTTTGCTTCAACCAATCCGCCAAATGCGAGCAGTTGGCCGCGGACGAAGCGGGGCGCCGACGACTGTACCGCTATCCGGCAATGGCGATGAGTGAGCAGTGGTAGGACAGCCAAGAGGGTGAGGCCATGACAGACAGCGAGGAACGCGCCAAGTACTACGAGCAGAAAGCGGCCGAAGCGCGCATCAAGAGCGAGGCGATCGCCAACTTCGAAGCGCGCCAGGACATGGTCCTAGTCGCGCATATGTGGGAACTCATGGCCAGGAACGCGAAGCGTCACCTCTAACTCACTACCGGCAAATCCAGTCGATCGTCTAGAGCTGGTGATGCGGCAATGTCGCACCTCGCACGAGCGGGACAACATATGCCATGGTGCAGTATCGCTTCGTCGCCACGGTGCAAATCAATTGCTAGGTTCAGGCTCTTGTCGCCGCGATGTGGTCGAGGTTCTCTGATGAATGACGAAACCGCAATCTTAGAATCCTCACTAAGCAGAAAGATCACCCGAGAGGGAACGACCATCGAGGTGCTGATTTATCGCGGCGTCCATGAGAAAGAGTGGACTCTCGAGGTCGTTGATCAGAAGGGCAGTGCCATCGTTTGGAAAGAAACATTCCTGACTGAGCAGGACGCGTTGAACGAGGTGTTTCAGACCATTGCTAGCGGTGGGATGAGCGGCTTCGTCCGACCGCCAATTCAGAAGCTTCACTAGGGTCATTCGCAGCACTCTTGAGTTGGCGCGAAGCTTCATTCAGGAGGCTCGGTTGGTTGCAATCGATTTGCCGCTCTATGTTTTTTGCCGCTCGGCCCCACGCAAGGCAAGGTTCTTGTGATCGTGCGATCCGTGCAGCGCTCACCGTGTTGCGCAGGCCACCAGACAAGCCAAAACGTTAAACTCCACACGCTGCTACACGGTCGGCGTCGGCATCGTCGAAGAGCGGGAAGCCATCTTATGACGAGGAGGGCATCGCGAAGATCAACAGCACAGCCAACGCTGGCCCGAGCAACGCTGCCTCGGCCCACATCCGGAAGACGTAAACATACAAATACGAGACTGCGGACCCGCCGAGTACCACCGCAATGGCGTGTGGCCATCCCAAAGATGATGCGAAAAGAATTGCGAAGAGCATCAATGCGGTTCCAAGGATGCCGGGCAGATGTTGCTTATAGACAAACTCCCTGAGAGACCATCCACGATACACGACGTAAAACCTGTGCGAGAATAGAGCCGCGCCACAGGCAAAAATCGCAATTGGCAGAACAAGCGGTACCACGTCACTTTGGGACATTGGTCATCCTTTAGCCGGAGCCTGCGCACACCGGGTTGAAGTAATAAGAGCGAGTCTCAGTGGCCGCAAAGACCCTGCTGAGTTGGGAGACGCGTTTGCCTCAGGCCATCCCCGTATCACACGCACAGGCTAAACGGTTCACTGACTGGCAGTTTGGTTAATGCCAATACGCGCATTGTGACGCCCGGTCTGTCCCGTATTGCACACCAATCAAAAACGGTGCTGGGCCGCTACTGGATAAAGGCCCCGAATTTTGCGGCAGGCGATTTCCCTACTGGCGAGCAGGCGGTGATGTGGGCCGACGTTGCAACTAGGCAGGGGAACGTTTCGGAACAACATCCAACGCTAACGGTTCACTCTGCGTCGTTCCTGCGATCTAAGCCCTGGTGAAAGGCTGGAGCCTGCGGCCCGAAACTCTTTCGGCTCGCGAGGCAGGGACTACTGCGCGACGCTGCGAGGCCGAACTAGGGCCCGCACTGCTCAAGTAATCCAAGAATGTCGCTGACAAAACGGCTGGAGGGACGACAAGAGCATTGATCAACTCCAGAGATCCTATGGGCGGCGGCTGAAACCAGCTCGAGGCGGTTCAGGCTTGGTAGCGTAGTCATTGTCCCAATGGTCGTACGGGTTGCCTCCGGTTACTCGGTGGACACCGCTCGCCGGCATCTAGCCAATCTAGTCCCGAAAGCGCGGTGTCGCCCAGAGTTTTTCCAGCCGCGCGGCGTCTTCCCTCAGGCGATCCCGCAGCACATGTTCGCTCTTAATGTACTTGCGCGGGTAGGCCGCGATCAATTGGGCGAACTCATGCCGCGTGACTCCTTCGGCTTTTGCAGCCGCAATTGCCTGCATGGCAACATCTTCATCCAGCCGATTGGTCGCAAAGGGCGCCGTTCCGAAACCGAAGCAGCCAGCAATCAAGTCCATCCAAGCCATAGACCCCCCTATAAAAATGAGCTTCGAGACTGTGTCGCATTGCCGGAGGCTGCGCTCACGTTCGCGACTCTTCCTCGCGTTCGCGACCGGCGCGGGAGCGCACCAACAAAGAAAGAGTCTCTACACCCGCCGGAGCATCCGGATCTCTCAGTCATCAAGCCAAGGCTTGATGGACGATTGTGGTACCATGCCCTTAAGGCGCAGAGAGTGGCGTAGCGCCACTCAGACGGGCCATGAAGGTGCTTTCTCTGTCGTTGCCATACCTGCTCCGATAGCAAGCGGTCCATTCTGTCTCCGACGCAAATGGGCCATCAGTCGCCCCAGCGTTAGCGGTGCCAATCATCCTCAGCAGGCAGACCACCGACGATGTCGGCGTGCGCAGCGCCGGCCTCGGCACCGCGCCGGCTACCAGAGAAGCGCAGCGCCAGAATCTTGCCTTTCTCGGTCGTCAGTTCGAGGTCGCTGCGGCCGAAGGCATTGGCGAGCTCGGCCGGCGCCATGCGGATTTCGCCCGATCCCACGACTTCGCCCGGCTTGGTGCAGAAGCCGTCGATCTCAAAGTCGACCAGGCCCAACACGACGCCGCCGCGG
This sequence comes from uncultured Rhodospirillales bacterium, assembly GCA_902825855.1. Taxonomy (GTDB): domain Bacteria; phylum Pseudomonadota; class Alphaproteobacteria; order Reyranellales; family Reyranellaceae; genus Reyranella. The sequence continues at coordinate 2,876 of CADECW010000255.1, forward strand.
CGGAGCGTTCCGCTGCCGCGCAATACGCCGAGGTGGCGCATATGACCGCGTGATGGCCGCATCATTGCGCACCGCCGGCAATGTCGCCATGGGACACCTGGAAATGGCCGAGGCGCACGTGAAGATCGAAGGGCAAGCCCCCGGCACCGAAGCTCTCAACACGGCCCCGGCGTTTGAAGCCCAGCCAGTTGAGGCACTCGCCGCGGAACCGGTTACGCGCGTCACATACCGTTTGCAACACTGGCCAGCGCTGCTGCCAGACATCGACCTGGAGGCGCGACAACCACAGCACGTCGACGAGATCTTCGTAGCCCAGGGTCGACACCATGGCCGCCCACGGGGTCGCCATGCAGCGCGAGTGCGGGACGCTGGGGCAGTCGACGATGCCGAAGATCCCCGCGACGTGGCCGCGGATGACGAGGACATGCGCTCCGGTGCTCATCCAGCCGTGCAGTACGTCGAGAGCCGGACGTGCCTCGAGCGCTTCCATCTCGAGCCGATCGTCCGCGCGTAGGAGGTTCGCGACACGTTCGGCGTCACCCCGAGCGACGCGCCGCAGGCTGAAGCCCGGTGGCAAGCCGCGCATTGGCGCATCGATGGGCCCGGACGGCCGGAGAACGGGGGAAGTCACGCCAGGGGCTCTACTGAAGGTACCGGCGGCTGCAGTGCGTCCTTGTCGCCGATCGGCGGAAGGCTGGCAGCAGGACCACTCCGGATCACGCGCGGCAGGCGGGCGGACGCCGACCTGCGGTTACGTCCCAACGTCCGCAGGAGCGCAAGCTCCCGCCGGACAAGCCGTTCGACGGCGCGAAGCGGGCGGAACACGAAATCACCATTGTCGGACAGTCAGGCGGGAGCGCGAGGCGAACCTCAATCTCTCAGCCGCCGGCGCCCGAAGGTCGCTGCCGACGATACACGAGAGATGGGCATTGCGGTGGCAAAACGCAAGGCGGCGCGACCGGATAGTTCCTCAGAGGCTCCGGTTGGCCGCGGCCGCCGCTTTGGCCCTTTGGATGCAACCGGGTGCAGGCGCGAAGCTTCGTCAGCCGTCTTGTAGATCGAACTCGTCTTCGAGGCACATCACCACCTCGAC
>CADECW010000256.1 GCA_902825855.1 uncultured Rhodospirillales bacterium
CGATCAACTATAACGCAAGTTCATCTACCACATGCAGAAATCAGGCCAGGCCAGCCTGATGGCCGAACTCTATGAGCAGGTAGAGAACCATTATGTGAATAGCTATCTGCTGCGCCTCAACGACAGCTGGCAGGTCCATGTCGATGCAGCACCGATGTGGGATGCCACGCCTGTGCCGGCCCAGCGGACTTTTTACGCCACCCAGGTAGCTCCTTATCGGCAGAAGGACCAGAAGATCTGCGTCATCATCTCGGACGCCATGCGGTATGAGGTGGCGGAGGAGCTATTGGCTCGTGTCCGTGGGCTCGATCGTTATGACGCAGAGATCGAGCCGATGCTGTGATCACTGCCGACCTATACCCAACTCGGCATGGCCTCGTTGCTTCCCAACCGCGACATGCGTATCGCTGACAACGATACCAGCGCGGTGATCGTGGATGGGCAGAGCTCGCAGGGCACCGAAAACCGTAGGAAGATCCTCGCCCAAGGACGCGAGGGCGACCGGACGACTGCATTGCTGGCCGACGACCTCCTTAAAATGCAGCGAGATGACTACCGGGCGCTGTTTCGCGATCACGACGTGATCTATGTTTACCACAATCTCATCGATGCAACCGGCGACAAACTGGCCACGGAGGATCGAGTATTCGAGGCTGCTGAGAAGACGCTCGACGAGCTGGTTCAGTTGGTCAAAAAGCTGGCGGCCGCCAATGCCAACAATCTGCTGATTACCGCAGACCATGGTTTCATTTACCAGCACCGGCCCATCGATGAGAGCGACTTTTCGGGTTCTGAAGTGGTGGGCGAAACCATCTTGTTCCGCAACCGCCGCTTTGTGCTTGGACATGGCCTGAAACCCCAACAGGGGCTCAAGCACTACAAGCCGGGAGAGGTGAGGTTGCAGGGTGATGTTGAAATCCTGATCCCCAAGTCGATCAATCGCCTGCGGCTTAAGGGCTCGGGTAGCCGCTTCGTGCACGGCGGCGCCACGTTGCAGGAGGCGGTGGTTCCAGTCGTCCGGATCAACAAGAAGCGTCAGAGTGACACGTCCATTGTCGATGTCGAAATCATTGGCAGTACAAATCAGGTCATTACGGCCAGCCAGATATCAGTCAGATTCTACCAGTCCGTTCCGGCGACTGAGAAGATGCAGGCACGCCGCTTGCGCGCCGGAATATTCTCGCAATCGGGTGAACTGATTTCAGACAGCCACGAACTCGTCTTCGATTTTCGGTCTGAAAATCCGCGGGAGCGCGAGCACCCGGTCCGCTTCCTGCTGTCTCGCAAGGCTGACGACTGCAACGGCCAGGAGGTGGTCCTGCGTTTGGAAGAGCAGCACGGGGACACATCGCACTACAGCGAATATCGAAGTGCGCGCTACATCCTGCGTCGCAGCTTCACCAACGACTTTGATTTCTAAGAGGCCGGCATGACCGCACTTGATGACAAGATCAACGAACGCTTCCCCGGCCTTGTGGTCCGCAAGGACCTGGTGAAAGCGGTCAAGGGCAATGCGATCGTTCCGACCTACGTGTTGGAATATCTGCTCGGCCAATATTGTGCGACCAACGATGAGGCGTCGATCCAATCAGGCATCGAGACAGTTCGGGAGATCCTGCGAAAGCACTACGTCCATCGCAATGAGGCTGGACTCATCAAGTCCAATATCCGCGAAAAAGGTCGCTGGAAAATCATTGATCGGATCAGCGTTGCCCTCAATGAAAAGAGCGATACCTACGAAGCAAGCTTTGCCAATCTTGGCATATCCAAGGTCCTGATCGATTCCGGAACCGTAAAGACCCATCCCAAGCTTCTGGTTGGCGGGGTCTGGTGCATCGCCGACATCGAGTACGACTACACCGAAGACAAGAATGTGACCCCCTGGATCTTAGGCACGATGAAGCCCATCCAGCTGTCGCATTTTGATTACGAAGCATATCTGGAAGCCCGCAAAGGCTTCACAACCGATGAATGGATTGACCTTCTCTTCCAGACCGTCGGCTTCGACCCGGAGATGTTCGGTCGTCGGTCCAAGCTGATCCAGTTGATGCGCCTGATCCCGTTCGTTGAACGCAATTACAACCTCATCGAGTTGGGCCCCAAGGGCACCGGCAAATCGCACATTTACTCAGAATTCTCACCGCACGGGATCCTGATCTCGGGGGGCGAGGTTACGGTGCCGAAGCTGTTCGTTAGCAACAGTTCCGGCAAGTTGGGCCTTGTCGGCTACTGGGATGTGGTGGCTCTCGACGAGTTCGCGGGCAAGCAGAAGAAGGTCGACAAAGCACTGGTCGACATCCTCAAGAACTACATGGCCAACAAGACCTTCTCTCGCGGTGTTGAACCGCTGGGTGCCGAGGCCTCCATGGTCTTTGTCGGGAACACCAGGCACACGGTTCCCTACATGCTTAAGAATACCGATCTGTTCGACGAGTTACCCGACAAGTACTACGATTCCGCCTTCATTGACCGACTGCACACCTACATCCCTGGCTGGGAGGTCGGTGTGATCCGCGGCGAGATGTTTTCCAACGGATACGGCTTTGTCGTCGATTACCTTGCCGAGATCCTTCGCCATTTGCGCAATGACGACTATTCGGACCGCTACCGGTCGAACTTTGATTTGTCGTCGGATATCTCGACCCGCGATCGGGATGGGGTTCACAAAACCTTTTCCGGCCTGATGAAGATCCTCTTCCCATCTGGTGAAGCGACGCCGGATGAAATGGAGGAGATCCTCAAGCTCGCCTTGGAAGGTCGCAAGCGGGTCAAAGATCAGCTCATGCGGCTCGACGCCACCTACCCGGACGTGGATTTCTCATTTTCGCGCAAGAATGGCGAAAAGGTGAAAGTGGCAACGCTCGAGGAAAACGAGTTTCCTAGCTTTCACTACCGGCGCGCTGGAGGGCTAGGCCTCCCAACAACCGAGCCTACAGGCGATGACGCGTCTGAAGCCGCAGCAGCGCCCCAGCTGGACGCAGGCGCAACAGCAGTCACCTCGGTTTCAGAGGGCCCGAAGACTGGCCATTTCACATACAACGAAAACCAGAGAGGCGTGACCTTCGACAATCTGTTCGGCCCCTATCTGGTTGGAGCTCAGAAGATCACGATCACCGATCCTTACATCCGAGCCTTTCATCAGGTTCGAAATGTGATGGAGTTCATCGAAACGCTTGCGAAAGCCAAGTCACCCGCAGATGAGGTCGAGGTACACCTCGTCACATGCGTGGACGGGATACGTCCCGAAAAGCAAGCTGAGAACCTAGGTGCGATCGCCGCATCTTGCGAAGGCGTCGGCATCACGTTCACTTGGGAGTTTGACGAGACCAACACGATCCACGCGCGCCACATCGTGACCGACACTGGTTGGAATATCGCCCTCGACCGGGGTTTGGACATTTTCCAACAGTACGAGCTCAATGATGCCTTTAGCTTCGCCAATCGGCTGCAGCAATTCCGTTCTTTAAAGGCTTTCGAAGTTATCTACCTGAAGAATAAATCTGTTTGATATTTCAATCTCAAAGGAAGCAGAGTCGGGTTTTGCGGTAAGACCTCAATGAAGGCGTGAGATAGAATTTTTAGCTGCATTGTTATGAACAGTGGCCGAGGGGCGGGTCTGTGTTGGATTGCGATCAATCGAAGCTTGCCGATTTTGTAGATGATGAATGTAGCCGACGGCTGCGTGCCTATGAAGCGCAGCCTCGCGATGCGAATGAGCATTTTGAAACGGAAATTGAGGTCCTTTCCGGCGGTTATGCCTATCGCCAACTGTTCGAGCTCGTTCAGAACGCAGCCGATGCCATTCAAGAGTCAGGGGAGGCATCCGGACGCATTCATGTTCGTTTGGAACCTACACGGCTATTGGCGGCCAACACCGGCGCGCCGTTGGACCAAGGCGGCATCGTCGCCCTGTTGAATGCTCGAAGCTCGGCCAAGCGGGCGGGTCAGATCGGCCGGT
>CADECW010000257.1 GCA_902825855.1 uncultured Rhodospirillales bacterium
CGCCGCCGCTGCTTCTTCTCCCTGTCCCTGTCCCTGTCCCTGTCCCTGTCCCTGTCTCTCTCCCTCTCCCTCTCCCTCTCCCTTGGTATCCGTTACGGACTCCGTCACGGATCCGTAACGGACTCCGTGAGGGGTCCCTGACGGACTCCGTGCGGGATCCGTGACGGACTTCTTGCGGGATTCCCAGCGGACTGCGCTGGCATTGCTCGTCCGACCGCGCTGCTTCGCCTTGCCTGCCCAGGCCATGAGCGCCTTCTCGGCGACCACCGGGTGATAGAGCCGGCCGTCGGCGCAACGCACCCATGCGGCCATCAGCTCGTCGCGCAATTTTTTCCAGCGCGCCGGCGTGCAGCGCGCGAAATCGGCCAGCACCTCGTCGTCGTCGGGCAGCGAGCCGGCCGGCACCTCGTGCCACGAGGCAACCCACAGGTTCAGGAGATAGAAGCCGAGTTCCGGCCGGCGCTTGGCCGTGAGCCAGGTGCGCGAGCGCAGCAGGCGGCCCACCTCCAGCGGCATGAAAGCGAAGTCGCGCAGGTCGACCTCGGCCGGCACCAGTGGGGCGGGAAGTTCGTTCGTCATCGCTGTGGATTCCTTGGCCAGATACGTTCATAGGCGACGAGCCCGACCGCACCGGCGTCGGCCTCGTGATCGTTCGCCACTTTCCAGTTCATGATCTTGAGGGCGGCCACCACCATCTCGTCCTTGGTGGCGAACGCCTTGTCGGTCAGCGCCTTCTTGGCGTCACGCACGGCCACCGCCTCGCACGGCAGGCCGTGCTGGCCGGCGAAGAGCTGGGCGACGGCGGCGAATCCCCACAGCAGCGTGAGCGTATGCAGCGTCGTGGCGAGCTCGCCGGCGCGGCGCGGCAGGATCGGCTGCTCGAAAGCCAGCGCCTCGTAGCCCTGCTGCTCGCGCAGGCGCCCGAGCCAGGCATGGAGCCGCGCAAAGCGCACCTGGTGCTCGCCCTGCTTCGCCGGTGGCAGGTCGAGCGTGCCGAAGCGCGGCGGCGTGCCGCGCTGCAGCAGCGCCCAGCCGGTGCGCGTGCCGAGATCGAGCGCGAGAAGGCGCGACATCAGTGGCGAATCCCTTCCGAGCTGGCCCCATCCGAGGCTGCCCCGTCGTTGCCGAACAGGTTGAACTGCGTGCCGAGCGGATGGCCGAGCAGGCCGAGGATGCGGCCGACCATGCGATGGCGCGTCACGATCGGCTCGCTGCCGCCGTTGCCCGCCTGCTTCTTCAGGCGCAGCGCCTGCACGATGGCATCGACATCGCAGCCGTCGCTCTTCGCCACCTTCTTGCGGTTGCCGAGCACGCCGCGCAGCTTCGCCGCCTCGCCCATCACTTCGTCGAGCTCGGCCTGAGCCGCCTCGATCAGCCGCGTGTTCCGCTGCAGGACTTCGTCGGGCACGCCGCCGCCGTGCTGCCCGCCGTTCTGCCCGCCCTGCCGCCCTTCGTTGGCGAGCTGCGCCGCGCGCGCCAGCCGCTCGATCGCCTCGCGATCGGCATCGGGGCCGGCGAAGTCGGCCTGGTCGGCGGTACGCCGCGTCATCGACCGTCTCATGTGCGCCCCGACACGGCGCTCATGACCAGCCGCCGGGCGGCCTGCAGCAGTTTGCGGGCGGCGGCGAGAATGGTCGCCCTGGTGTGGCGTGAGGTCATCGGCCGGCCTCGCCCGGCCGTGGCGGCTCGCCGAACACGTCGGGACGCAGCTCGTAGCGTGTGACCTGGCCGCCGACGGCGAATTCGATGGGTATACAGACGGTCGGACCGACCTGACCGCGCCGCAGCCACTGGGCGACATGCGACTGTGTCTTGCCGATCCGCCGGGCCAGGGCGGTCTGCCCGCCGGCCAGTTTCACGGCTCTCAGGAGTGCTTCCATGACTGCGAGTTTTACTTCACCACAGTTATCATTGTCAATAACCTATGTCATTCATAACTGGGCTAGCATCGCCGTCATGACGACACTCGGTGAACGGGTCAAAACGGAGCGGCGAGCCAAGGGCTGGTCGCAGGCGGAACTGGCGCGGCGCGTGACACGGGCCGGCTACTCCATAACGCAAGGCGGCATCGCCCAGATCGAACGGCGCGGTGACACCGAGCCGAAATCGATCGTGCAGCTCGCGCAGGCGCTGCAGGTGTCGGTGACATGGCTGCAGTCGAACCGTGGCGACAAGCTGTCTGGTGCGTTGATCGGTCCCGACGACGACGACCAGCTGGCGCTCGCCGAGGGCGGCAAGCGCGGCCGTCGCGGCGCCGGCGGCGCGACGGCGATCGCGGCTGCGCGCGCGGCCGGCGGACGCCCGCCCCTGCAGGTTTTTGCCTCTGCGCAGGGCGGCAGCGAGGGCGCCATGCTGCTGTCCAACGATCCGGTGTCGTGGATCCCGCGCGATCCACGCCTCGAAGGCATACAGGAAGCCTACGGCTGCTTCGTATCGGGCGATTCGATGGAGCCTGCCTACGAACGCGGTAACCTGTTGCTGGTCAATCCGTCGAGCGAAGTCTCGCCGGGCGACGACTGCATCTTCCTGCGCGAGACCGCCGACGGCTCGCGCTACGTGCTGATCAAGCGGCTGGTCCGACGCAACGACGCGAGCTGGACGGTCAAGCAGTACAATCCGGCCAAGACCTACACGCTGTCGCGCCGCGAATGGCAGAAGGCGCACCTGGTCATCGGCAAATACAATCGGGCGAGCTGACCTGGGGATAACTCGGGCCTCTTGACTGAATAACCTAAGTTATCATATGGTGGACTCCTGAAGCAGGAGTCGTCGCGCCATGTCATCTGATGAAGCCCTCGCCAGCCGTGCCAGGCGCCTGTCGGCCGGAGATGCCGATCGCGCCGCCCTCCTGCAACAGGCCGATGCCTTCGTTGTGGTCTCGTGGTGGCAGGCGAAAAGCAGCGACGGTCGAACCGGCGACTACGAGTACGAGCACCGGGCGACCTTGAACGACGCCCTCGACACCTACCGTGAATACGAGGACGACGACTTCCGGCGAGCCCGCGCCGTCGGCATTTTCGCGGTCAAGGATGGCCTGCCGATCGGCGGCCGGCTCGAAGCCGCCTTGGTGATGCGCCTGATGCGCGAGACGCGACGGGCGACGTAGTCGAGCGATCGAGTCGCGGTTTCTCGGCTAGCCTTCTGGAGCAACACGCATCCCCGGTCCGCTCTAGTGCCGGGGCATCGGCGCCGGGTTGCTTTCCAGCCAACGCTTCGCGGCCCGCGGACCGGAAAAAACGCGCATTGGCCGGGGAGCCGAAAGCAGGATGCCGAGAACCCGCGCGAGCTTCTCGCTCTGCCTCTGCTGTTCGGACAACACCACGGCCAGGGGGCCATGCGGCCGATCGTGATGGCTTCTCACCAGCGCAAGCACCGACATCACTTCCGGGAAATCCATTTCCGGCGTCCCGGCGCGCCAGTCGAAAAGCTTTCGATACTCGAGAGCCCCGGCACCCAGCACGGCTTCCAGATAGGCATCGACATCGGCGCGCGTGACGCCGCCCTCTGCCGTAAGGGAAACCCACTGCCGTTTCGAATCGATCAGGTAGTGCATAGCCATCGGTCAAGACTACCATGGAAGCGGCGCAGTGGAGCGACCTGAGGAGCCTCCGCTCCGGTCGGGACAACGGCAAAATTTTCCGTCATCCCGAGCGAAGCTGCCCGAAGGGCGGCGTAGTCGAGGGACCTGTTCTTGTCGACGCATCAACAGAAAAGGTCCCTTCGCCTCGCTGCGCTCGGCTCCGGTCGGGATGACGGAGATATATGACCCGTCATCCCGAGCGAAGCCGCCCGGAGGGCGGCGTAGTCGAGGGACCTCTTCTTGTCGACGCATCAACAGAACAGGTCCCTCCACTTCGCTTCGCTCCGGTCGGGATGACGGGTGGGGAGGCGACGCAGCAACAATACAGTTGCTCCGCTCCGCCTCACTGCGCTCGGCTCCGGTCGGGATGACGGG
>CADECW010000258.1 GCA_902825855.1 uncultured Rhodospirillales bacterium
AGTAGGCGCCGGCCGTCGGATTGACGGTGACCAGCATGTAGTAGGCGCGCACGGCGTCGCGCACATCGGCGACGGTGCGCAGCGACTGCAGGTTGCCGACCTTTACGACGGGCGGAATGAGATCGTACTCGATCATTGCGATCTGCTTGGCGAAGGTCGATTCCGCGAACACGTCGCCACGGCGCGGGCCGGTGTGGGTGAACATGCGCGTCGTCATCACCGTCATGCCGTAGGCTTCGGCATAGAAGCGGCCAATCAGGTCTGTCCCGACCTTGGAGATGGCGTAGGGCGAGGCGGGATGGAAGGTGCATTCCTCGTCGATCGGCAGCTTCTCCTTCGGCACCCGGCCAAACACTTCGGACGAGGCGCAAACGTGGATGGTCGCCTTGGGAGCGTGCTGTCTCAGAGCGTCGAGCACACGCACGGTGCCTTGTACGTTGGTGTCCATGGTGTCGAGCGGCGCATCGAAGCTCGTGCGCGGGAAGCTCTGTGCGGCGAGATGGAAAACATAGTCCGGCTTGGCGTCGACTACCACCTTCTGGATCGACATGCTGTCGTGCAGGTCGCCGTAGAGCAACGAGACGCGATCCCCCGAGTTGATGCGGTGGGCGATATTCACCAGATTGTCGAGCGGGCTGCGCCACCGGCACATGCCGATGACATCCCAGTCGGTCTTGCCGAGCAGGAACTCGGCGAGATGGGAGCCCACCATTCCCGTGATGCCTGTAATTAGCGCGCGCCCAGCAGCCATCGTCTCCGTCTACCCTGCCTTTCGTGGCGGTTTACTTAGTTGAGGCATTGGCAAAAGGCCACCCGGCCGAGGAACCCCTGTCGTTGCCTTGGTTGTGAGGTCTCTTTGCTCCAGACCACCTCAAGATAACAATAGTCACGATGAGCTTTGTCCGCGAACCCCTGAGCAAAGCAACGGCGATGCAGTTGTTCAAGAACCTTTGTCTGGCTCGGCGTTCGGAAGAATACATCGACGAGCACGAACCCGAAAACCTGACGCGCACGCCGATGCACACGTCGATGAGCCAGGAATTCGCCTGCGTGGGGGTGTGCACGGCGCCCGAAAGACAAGCCGGCGTTTTCACCTCCTACCGCAGCCATGCCGCCTTCCTGGCGCAGACTTACGACACCGACCAAGTCTTCTCCGGACTCTATGGCTGCACTTCCAGCACCAGCTCCGAAGACGAGAAGCGGCGCGATCCTGAAGAATTCCGGCGCATGCTCGACCAGGAATACCCGCGGGGTCGTTTGGACACGCCGGAAGAGGCGGCAGCTGCGGTTGCCTTCCTGTGTTCGGCCGAGGCGAGCCTGGTGAATCGCCAGCATCACGGTCGACGTCGGCCAGAGCCGGGCCCTTTGAGGCATGAGCGACGTTTTGGGCGCCATGATGGGCAATTGCCAGATGGCGCAGCCTCCGTTAGCAGTCGGCAGCCCAGAAGCACCATCGATTCACCGCCCGGGGAGCGTCTGTCAGTGAAGGATGAAGCGATCTATCGCCGGCTGTTCCGGACGGCGCTGTTGATTAGGCTGGTCGAGGAACGGATCATAGAGCTCTATCCGACCGACAAGATCCAGAGCCCTGTCCATCTGTCGATCGGTCAGGAGGCCGTGGCAGTAGGCGTCTGCGATGGCCTGCGGCCGGATGATCTGGTCTTCGCAACCTATCGCTCGCATGGTTTCTACATCGCCAAGGGCGGCTCGCTCGACGCGATGTTCGCCGAGCTGTACGGCCGTAAGGGCGGTGTCTCGGGCGGCAAGGCAGGGTCCATGCATCTCTCCGCCCCCGAAGTCGGCCTCATGGGATCGTCGGCGGTGGTGGCGAGCACGATTCCGCACGCGGTTGGCGCGGCGCTGAGCTTCAAGCGGCGTGGCGCCTCGCGGATCGCCGTTGCTGTGTTCGGCGACGGCGCCACGGAAGAAGGCGTCTATCACGAGAGCCTGAACTTCGCCGCCCTCATGAAAGTGCCTGTGCTGTTCGTGTGCGAGGACAACGGGCTTGCCGTGCACAGCCACCGTCGGGTGCGCCAGTCCTATCGCCTGGCCGACCATGCCGCTTCGTTCGGCATCGCCGGCCGCCGGCTCGAGGAGGGCTGGGATATGTTGGCGATCCGCAAGGCTACGCTGGAGGCAGCGGCCAAGGTGAGGGCAGGGGAGCCGTTCGTGCTCGAAATCGTCACCTCGCGTTACAAGGAGCACGTCGGCATCGGTGAGGACTTCCACTTCAATTATCGCACGCGTGATGCCGTCGATGCCTGGAAACGGCGCGATCCGCTGATTGTTGATCAGAAACTGGTCGCAGCGGTTCGCCCCGATATCGAACGCGAGATCGAGGCTGCCGTGGCTTTCGCCGAGGCAAGCCCAACGCCTGGCCATGCCGAACTGTTGACGGACGTGATCTGATGAGCATTGCTGCAGTAAAGCCGGTCCGCGGCACGCGCGTGCTGTCCTATGCTGGCGCCCTGCTCGAGGCCATGGACGCTGCCCTGGCCGATCATGCCAACGTCTTCATCATGGGGCAGGGAGTCGACGACTTCAAAGGCATCTTCGGCTCGACGACCGGGCTGGCGGAGAAATACGGCGCCGCACGCGTCTTCGACTCGCCGCTGATGGAAGAAGGCATGACGGGTGTGGCGATCGGCGCATCTCTGGTCGGCGATTATCCCATCACGACGCACATCCGCGCCGACTTCTCCTTCCTGGCGATGAACCAGATCATCAACCTGGCCGCCAAGTACCGCTACATGTTCGGAGGATTGATGCGCTGCCCGATGCTGATCCGCATCGTCGTGGGCCGTAGCTGGGGACAGGGCGCGCAGCATTCGCAGAGCCCGCAGGCGACGTTTGCACATTATCCTGGCCTCACGGTGGTCATGCCGTCGACCAGCCAGGCGATCCTCGATATGTATCCGGCGATCATCAACCGTCATCCCGGGCCGGTGATCAGCATAGAACACCGACTGCTCTACAATCTGGATTTCACCGTCGCGGCGTCGGACAGGCAGCGATCCGAAGGGCGCGTGCCGCTCACCAGCTACATCGCGCGCGAGGGCAACGATGTCACGATCGTCGCGACTTCGGTCATGGTGCTCGAGGCGTTGCGCGCTGCGCACTATGTCGAGGACAAGGCGGGGATCTCTGCCGAAGTCATCGATCTCAATTCTATCAGTCATCCCAATTGGGAGCTGGTTGCCGCCAGTGTGCGCAAGACAGGTCGCCTGGTCGTGACCGACACGTCATGGCTGGAGTACGGCGTCGCCGCCGAAGTCTGCCGCCAGCTCGTGGTACGCGACCCCGGGCTGTTACGCCAGCCGCCGACCATGCTCGGCATGGCCTCGGCACCGTGCCCGACGGCCAAGAGCCTGGAAGACATCTACTATCCAAGCCAGCACGAGACAGCCGACGCCATCCTGACCCAGGTCAAGGGCGACAAGCACGGCATCGCCTTGCCGGTCGAGCGCTCGATGACCGAGGGGTACAAGCGCTTTCGCGGCCCGTTCTAGTTAGAAGCGGATCGTCATCGCAATTGGCGAGCCGACATGATCTTCTACCGGGCAGAGCCGGGGTATCGCAAATGACAGCCCGCCCCCCATCATCCCGACCGGAGCCGAGTGCCGCGAAGCGCCCTTCTCCGTCGATGCGTCGACAAGAACAGGTCTCTCGATTGCGCCGCACTTCGGGCGGCTTCGCTCGGGATGATGGCAAAATTTGTCATCTGCGATAGCCGTGCGGGGCAGAGGTTTACGAAAGCAAGCAGGAGCGATTCAGCTCCTGCTCGTCCGATACCCCTCGATGATCCGCCGCAGGCCGACCTCGAGCGACAGTCGGCTTCGGGTTGGGGATCTTCTCGGCGCAGGTCCGGACGGCCGGTCGGCGCGTAGGTCGCCTCAATTCCTGGGACCGCTGTCGCTTCAGGCTGTGGAGGCGATCCTGGAGATCAATCGAAATC
>CADECW010000259.1 GCA_902825855.1 uncultured Rhodospirillales bacterium
TGGTGGCGGCGATATCGATTAGCCGCTCGATCATGAACACCGCTTCTGGCCGGCCGGCGCTGCGGTAGACGGCTGTCGGCGCGGTGTGCGTCAGTACCGCATGGCCTTGGAAATGCACGGCAGGGATACGATAGACGCTCTGCATCATGGAGAGGCCTTTGCGAAGCGGCCAGAAGTAGACCGTCTGGGCGCCGAGGTTCATCACGTTGACGCCGCGCAGCCCCAGGAAGTTGCCGACTTCGTCGAGCGCGAGCTCGGCGCGCGACGCGAGGTCGCGAGCCTGATAGTCTGTCATGAAGCATTCCAGCCGCGACGCTGTCCAGCGCACCGGCCGCCCGATCCGGCGCGCCGCCCATGGCAGCAGGGCGTATTCGGGATAGAAGGCATTGCGGGTGCCGAAATTGCCGCCCATGTCGCCGAAGACGCAGCGGCACTGCTCGAACGGCACGCCGAGGATCGACGCCAGACGCTCGCGTGTCCGCACCACGCCGGCGCCGGTGGTCGTGCGCAAGGTATAGCGCCCGGATGCAGGGTCGTATTCGCCGAGGACCGAGCGGGGTTCCATCGGAGTGCCGTTCACGCGCTGGGCCCAGCCCTCGAAGCGCACCACATGTGCCGCCGACTTGAAGGCGAGATCCGTCGCCGCCCGGTCGCCGACCTCGCAGGTCAGTGCGACATTGTTGGCACAGCTGTCCCAGACCAGCGGTGCGCCGGGCGCCATCGCCTCACGTGCATTGACGATGGCGGGGCGCACGTCCCACTCGACGACCACGTGCTCGGCGGCCTCTTCGGCCTCGGCAGCGCTGTCGGCAATCACCACGGCCACGGGCTCGCCGACGAAGCGCACGATGTCAATTGGTAACGCCGCATGCGCGGTAGTGAAGGCCTTGAAGCCTGGCGGCAGGCGGAGCTGCGCGTCGGGCGGCGAGGAGAAGTCGGTATTGTGTGGGATGGGGCCGAGCCGGTCCGCTGCCGCGTCCGCGCCGGTCAGGATCGCCCGGACGCCCGGCATCGCCCGCGCCGCACCGGTGTCGATGCCCGCGATCCCGGCATGGGCGTGTGGCGAGCGAACGAAGGCGGCGAAGCAGGCCTCGGGACAGGTAAGATCGGCCGCGTAGTTCCCGCGCCCGGTAAGCAGCCGGCGGTCTTCCGACCGAGACACGGCGGCGCCGATTCCAGTCCTGGAAAGCGTCTGTTGAGCGGCCGCCATGTCCTTATCTCCCGTCCACAACTCACTCAGCGATCGACGCCTATTCGGCGGTAATGCCGAGCTCCTTGATCAGCTTGCCCGCCTTCTCGGTCTCGGACTGGACCGCCGATCGCAAATCGTCCGGGCCGCCGGCGACGATGACGCCGCCGCGATCGGTCATCGGCTTCGCGAAGTCGGGGTCCTTTGCGATCTTCTGCAGGGTGGTGCTGAGCTTGCCGGCGACATCGGCGGGCAGGCCCGCCGGAGCCAGGATCGCCCACCAGGTCACTTCGACGAAGCCGGGCACGACCGAGGCGACAGTGGGAACGTCCGGCAACACCGGCGACGGGCGGACACCGGTGACAGCGAGCGCCCGCACCTTGCCACTGCTAATCAGCGGAAAGGCGCTCGGCAGATTGTCGAACATCATCTGGACCTGGCCGGCCACCAAGTCCTGCAGGGCAGGGGCGGAGCCTTTGTACGTGATGTTGACGATTTCGATGCCGGTGGCACGCTTGAACATCTCGGCCTGCAGGTGGGTGCTCGATCCCACGCCGACGCTGGCGTAGTTCACCGAGCCCGGCTTGCGCTTGGCGATGTCGATCAGCTCCTGGACGGTCTTGGCCGGGAAATCGGGGTTCACCATCAAGACGTTGGGAAACTCGATGAGGCGGGTGAGCGGCGTGAAATCCTTCAGGGGATCGTAGCCCAGGTTCTTCATAAGCCAGGGATTGCTGGTGAGCGTGCTGGCGGGCACACATATCAACGTGTGACCGTCCGGCTTAGCCTTGGCCACGGCGGCGGCGCCGATCGCGCCGTTGGCGCCAGGTTTGTTCTCGACGACCACCGAGACGCCGAGCTCTTCGCCGAGCTTCTTGCCGACGAGGCGCGTGAGATAATCGCCGATGCCGCCAGCCGGATAAGGAATGACGAGAGTGATCGGCGCGCTGCCGGGAAACTGTCCTTGTGACGGAGTTTGAGCGGGCGCCGGCCCGGCGGAGGCGAGCAACGCGAGACCGGGGAGCCCCCGGAGAAAAGTGTGGCGACGCATAGCTGCCTCCCTCGGCGGTTCTGGGACTTAGTCCCAATTGGTACCATTGTTGGTCGCAGGGAACGATGCGTCAACCATTGGCCTTCCAGCCGGACGATGCGCTATACGAAAGACATGACGAGAAGTGCCCCGAAACGGCCAGCCCTGAGATTCGATCCCGAGTCCCTGGCGTGGATCGGCCTCAGGCTAACCGTGTTGAGCTCTCGCTACATGGGACCGGTCACGGCACGCCTGGAGCGCGATCAGGGCCTATCGCGCGACGACGTGACGGTGACGATCTGCCTCTCGATCACCAATGCCAAGACGGCGCAGGAGATCGTTCGGTATACGGGCCGCCCAAAGAACAGTGTCAGCCGGGCGGTGGCAAGTTTGGAGGATCGGGGTTTCCTGCGACGCCACATCGACGCCAGAGACCGCCGATCGTCGGCGCTGTCGCTCACGACGCGCGGCCGCCGGCTCTTCGGGCGCATTGCCGCCTGTTTCCGGGAGCGCGACAGCCTATTGCTTAGGCCGTTGTCCCGGCTAGAGCAGCGCACCTTCAATCGCCTGCTTAACAATGTCGCCTCGCCTTCCGCCAAATGGCTTGAGCGTGCCTAGCAAGATGTTGAAAAAGTCGCCGGCTCGTTTTCCGGCTATCGCCTTTACTACCCGAGCCGCCGGCAACCGGCGCCAGCCTTCGCCTTGCTGGTCGACGCTCTGCGGCACCGGATGAAAGACCGCGGATAATGGATGTTATGGAAACGGGCCTTCAGACCGTCTGACTACGGATCAGAAGGATAGGAGTTCGAATCTCTTCGGGCGCGCCATTATTTCAATGACTTGGCAAATGCCGTTAGCCTCTTAGCCTCGCGCTAGCCTCACCGCGCGAGTCTAGATTTTCTCAGGCCGCTGAGCTCACGGATAGAGCGCCTTTACCAACTTCTCCCAGTAGTCCTTAAGGGCGGTCGCACAGTCATCGAATGACACATTGTCCGACTTATCTTGCATCATGACACTGGGAGCAGAGTAACGGCCCGTACCATAGTCGCCCGAATTGTAGGTACTGGTCTGTATGACGGCGTTGGCTACGTGCAACATGTTGGTTGAGCGACGGTTGTCGAGGGTCACATGCTTTGATGCGTTCGCGATGTCGCGAACAAAGGCGGCCTTCGGCTCATCGGCCTCTACTCGATCCCAGAACTTGCCCTTCGAGGAGAACTGCGTCTTGCAGTGTTTCTCGAGTTCTGACTTCTTTAGCGTGAAGAGCCATTCGTGGAAGCTGAACAAGGACCCAGCGAGATCGAAGAGATTACGAAAATTGCTCTCCTCGGGTGCACACCATTGTCGTCTACAAGGTGGATCGGCTTACGCGGTCACTGGTGGATTTTGCCAAGATCGTCGACGTACTCGACAGTCACAACGCCTCGTTCGTGTCGATTACTCAGCAGTTCAACACCACTACCTCTATGGGACGCCTCACTCTCAACATGCTGCTGTCATTCGCTCAGTTTGAGCGAGAGGTCGCTGGCGAACGCATACGTGACAAAGTCGCCGCCTCCAGGCGCAAGGGCATGTGGATGGGCGGCACCATACCCCTGGGCTATGACGTCAAGGCTCGCGAGCTGGTCGTCAACGAGATCGAGGCGGAGGCGGTCAGGAAAATATTCGAGCTCTATGT
>CADECW010000260.1 GCA_902825855.1 uncultured Rhodospirillales bacterium
GGAAACATACCGCCGCGCGACGGCCGGCGATCACCCCGCCAATCTCTCGCCCGACTACAAGTCGACGGTCGGCCGCTCGCCGAGGAAATCGGCGGTCGTCCTGCCGCACAGCCTGTCGGAGATCACCGGTCCGTCGCTCGCCAACGAGCGCCTCGACGCCGGCGAGAACGACCTCACGAAGCAGCGCATGGCCGAGCCGCTCGGCGAGCGCATCATCGTGCAGGGCCGCGTGCTCGACCAGGACGGCAAGCCGGTGCCCGGGGCGCTGGTCGAGATCTGGCAGTGCAACGCCGCCGGCCGCTATCATCATCCCGGCGACCTGCACGACGCGCCGCTCGATCCCAACTTCTACGGCGGCGGCCGCGTCCGCGCCGACGCCGACGGCCGTTACAAATTCATCACCATCAAGCCCGGCGCCTATCCGTGGAAGAACCATCACAATGCCTGGCGCCCGGCACACATCCACTTCTCGCTGTTCGGACCGGCCTTCGCTACGCGCCTCATCACCCAGATGTACTTTCCCAATGATCCGCTGCTCGCCTTCGACCCGATCTACAAGTCGGTGCCGGCGGGCGCGCGCGAGCGCCTGCAGGCGGCCTTCGACATGGACCTGACGCAGCCCGAGTGGGCGCTGGGCTACCGCTTCGACATCGTGCTGCGTGGCCGCAACGCCACGCCGATGGAATAGACCCATGTCGCATGCTCTCACCCCGTCGCAGACCATCGGTCCGTTCTACTGGGGCACCGTCGTCAGCGCGTACCGGGCCGATCTCGCGCCGCCCGGTGTGCCTGGCGAGCGCATCGAGGTCGTGCTGAAGCTGCACGATGTCGACGGCGCCGTCGTGCCCGACGGCGTGTTCGAGATCTGGCAGGCCAACAGCCATGGCCGCTACAACCATCCCGAGGACCGCCGCAACCTGCCGCTCGATGCCGGCTTCGAAGGCTACGGCCGCGCCGGAACCTTCACCGACGGCACCAGCTCTTTCACCACGGTGAAGCCCGGCCGCGTGCCGTGGCCGGCGGGCGGCATGCAGGCGCCGCACATCAACCTCTCCATCTTCGCGCGCGGCGTGCTCAACCGGCTGGCGACGCGCCTCTACTTCGACGGCGATCCCGCGCTCGCCGAGGATCCCGTGCTCAAGCTGGTCGAGCCCGCGCGTCGCGGCACGCTGATCGCCAAACGCGACGCAGACGGGATCTGGCGGCTGCCGATCCATCTCGGCGGGCCGAACGAAACCGTGTTCTTCGACGTATGATCGCGGCCGGGCCCTGACATGGCGGGACGTCTGGTCAACGCCCTCGGCTCTTCGGCGCTCGCCGCCGAAGCCTTCTCCGACTTCGCCGCGCTGCGCCACATGCTGCGCTTCGAGGCAGCCCTGGCGCAGGCGGTGGCCGAAGCCCGTCTGATCCCCGAGCGCGCTGCGCCAGTCATCGTGAAAGCCTGCGATCCCGCGCTCTACGATCCGGTGGCCCTCGCCGATGCCGCGCGCCGGACCGCCACGCTCACCGTGCCGGTGGTCAAGGCACTGACCGATGAGGTCGCCAAGCGCGACGCCGAGGCAGCGGGCTACGTGCACTGGGGCGCCACCAGCCAGGACGTCATCGACACCGCCATGGTGCTGCAGCTTGGCGAGGCGCTGCCGCCGCTCCTCAAGGAGCTCGACGACATCGTCGCGGCCTTTGCCAGCCTCGCGCGCAGGCACCGCCGCACGCCGATGCTCGGCCGCACCCTGCTGCAGCCTGCCACGCCGCTCGCGCTCGGCCAGAAGATCGCGGGCTGGGCCTCGGACGTCGAACGGGCCGCACGCCGTCTCGAGGCGAGCTTCAACGAGACCCAGGTGGTCCAGTTCGGCGGCGCCTCGGGCAGCCTGTCGGCGCTGGGAGAGAAGGCGGAGCCGGTGATGCTCTCGCTCGCCCGGCGCTTGAAGCTCGATCTGCCGGCGGCGCCGTGGTTCACACAGCGCGTGCGCGTCGCAGCCCTCGCACAGGATGCCGCGCTGGTCGTCGGCGCGCTCGCCAAGGCCGCGCGCGACATCTCGCTGATGATGCAGATCGAGGTCGGCGAGGCGGCCGAGCCCAGCGGTCCCGGCCGCGGCGGTTCCTCGACCATGCCGCACAAGCGCAATCCCGTCGGCGCCGCGCTCGTGCTGTCGGCGGCCGGCCGCGCGCCGATGCTTGCCGCCACCATCGTGGCCGCACTGCCGCAGGAACACGAGCGCGCGCTCGGCGGCTGGCAGGCCGAATGGCCGACCATGGCCGCGCTGATCGAGACGCTGGCCTCGGCTGTGCAGGCCATGCACGAGGTCGCGGCGGGCCTCACGGTCGATCCCGACGCCATGCAGGCCAACATGGACGCTACCGAAGGCGCCGTGCTGGCCGAGCGCGCGACCTTCCTGCTGGCCGGGAGAATGGGCAAGCAGAAGGCCGGCAAGCTCGTCGAGGAAGCGCTGGCCAAAGGCGGCTCGTTCGTCGAGGCGTTGGGACAGCTCGAGAAGGAGCTGTCGGATGAGATGGCGCTGCTGGGTTACTCGCCGAACTTCGTCGACAGGTTGCTGGCCGAGCTGAAGCGCAGGTGACGCCCGCGGGCCGCTCTACCGCACCTTGTGGTCGAACTCCTCCCTCAGGAAACCGACGAAGAAGACGAGCGTCGCTGCGGTGACGCAGAGGTAGAGCAGCCACATCGGCCAGGCCGTCTCCGCCTCCAGCAGCGTGGCCAGGGCGGTGAACACGGCGCTTACGACAATGAACAGGCCGCTGACCAAGGCGTTGGCGCTCCCGCCGGCATCGGGAAAGCGAGCCAGGCACTTCGAGTAGCCGTTCGGCCAGATCATCGCCATCAGGAAGTAGATGATGCCTGCAGGGACGACCAGGGTCACGATGTCGAAGACGCCGGAGAGATCGAGGGCGAGCATCAGCACGCTGATCACGAAGCAGATGCCCGCGGCGGCGGTGATGATATGGACGACCTTGACGTGGGCACTGGCGTAGCGGTTGAGAATGTTTCCCGCCAGCCACAGACATCCCAGCACCAGCTGAAGGTGACCGTAGAAGACAGGTCCGTGCCTGAGGTCGGCCTGCACATAGAAGGGCGCCAGAACCTCGAACCCGTACATCACGGAAATGACGAACGCCATGCCCAGCGCGGTGGGAAGGTAGACGCGGTCCGTCGCCATCTTCCTGTAGAGCCGGAACCCGTCGGCAAACCGGCCTGCAAGAGCCATGTCCCTGGTCTCGGGCAGGACCACGAGTGCGACCAGCACGACCGTCAGGCCCCATCCGGACAGGAACCAGAAGGAGGCGGTCCAGCCGAACCAATCCTGCAGATAGCCGCCCAGGGCGGGAGAGAGGATCGGGCCTGTGGCCCAGGCAACGGTCATCCAGTTGGAGGCTCTCGTCCGCTCGGCCCCGTCGAAACAGTCGGCGACGATGGCGCGCGCGCCGACGGCGGAGCAGGCCACGAATATTCCCTGCACGCCGCGCAATGCGATCACTGCCCACAGCGGCGGCGACAGGGCGATACCGATCGAGGCGAACACGAAAACGATGGTGCTGAGGAAAATCGGCAACCGGCGACCGAAACTATCCGTCAGCGGGCCGGCGACGATCTGGCCGATCCCGTAGCAGACCATATAAAACAAGAGGGTAGATTGGATTGCGAAACGGTCGGCGTGGAAGTGCTCGGACATCGCAGGCAGAGAAGGGATGTAGATGTCCGTGGCCGCACCGCCGAGCGGCACGATGACCAGCATCGCGAAGAAGGCGCGACTGCGCTGCCGATCAGACAGATGACTACCATGCGCCATCAGGCGGTCACTCCTGTAGTACGTGCGAGCTCCTCACACCCGTCATCCCGACCGGAGCCGAGCGCAGCGAGGCGAAGTGGAGGGACCTTTTCT
>CADECW010000261.1 GCA_902825855.1 uncultured Rhodospirillales bacterium
ACTCGGCGTCTGCCGCCGCAATCGCCACCGTCTTGACACCTTTGGCCTTCGCCAGCTCGAAGAAGCCGCGCGACAGACCCTGGTTCGGGATTGGACCCGACGGCATGATCTGGAAGTAGCGGTCGTACTTGAACTCCTCGTTGGCGCCGAGGCCGAACAGCGCCGGGAACACCATCTTCTTGCGCATCACCAGCGGCATCGCCGGCGCGATCACGTTGGTGCCGTAGCTGGAGACGACGAGATCGACCTTATCGACCTCGAGCAGCTTGGTGTAGATCGCCGGCACGCGTGCGGGATTGGTCTGATCGTCGTTGTAGATGAACTCGACCGGACGCCCGAGCAGGCCACCCTTCGCGTTGACGTCGTCGCGCCAGATTTCCATGGCGATCAATGCCGACTTTCCGCCCGCGCCGAGCGGACCCGTCAGCGACATCGAGAAGCCGATCTTGATCGGGGTCTTGTCCTGCGCCGCGACGGGCGTGGACAGCGTGGCCATGGTGAGAACTGCAGCAGCGGCAACACCAGACAGCCGACGCACTATGGATAGCGCCATAATTTAAATTCCTCCCAGTTGGCATTGTCTTTTTTTGCCAGTCTAAGCGCGGCCGCTTGCGCAGCACAAGGTCATTCGTTCGCAGCAAGCGCGAGATTTCCAGAAAGGGGAAGCCTCCCATCACGAATGCACTGGCAGGCCATTACCCGTGATACTCACTTGGCTATTGAACAACGCACGCACCGCGCGCACTATTGTTTTGAGCCAGTCCAAAAATCAGGCACGCGGGCCGCACCGGTGCCCAGGGAGAGAAGGCCATGCGCGAATACACGCCCGAGAACATCACCGACGCCGTGCTCGAGCAGATGTCGACCACGCCCGATCCGCGCATGAAGGAGATCATGGAGGCGGCGGTGAAGCACCTGCACGCCTTCGCCCGTGACGTGAAGCTGACGCCGGCCGAGTGGATCAAGGGCATCGAGTTCATGACCAAGGTCGGGCAGATGTGCTCTCCGGCACGGCAGGAGTTCATCCTGCTGTCCGATACCGTCGGCCTCTCGGCCCTCGTCAACATCATGCACGACAAGACCAAGATGGAGGAGGCGACCGGCGCCAGCCTGCTCGGGCCGTTCTTCCGCGAGAACACGCCCGTGTTTGCGAGCGGCGGGCAAATCGCCAGGGATTTGAAGGGCGGCGAAGAAATCCTGATGTACGGCAGGGTCACGAACGCCAAGGGTGAGCCGCTTGCCAATGCCCTCGTCACCGTCTGGCAGACTGCCGCCGACGGCCGCTACGACATCCAGAACAGCCTCGAGGAGATCGATTGCCGCGGCATTTTCCGCACCGATGCCAACGGCAACTATTCCATCCGCACCGTGCGCCCGCTCGGCTATTTCATCCCGCTCGACGGACCGGTCGGCCAGATGGTGATGGCGCAGAAGCGGCACGGCAAGCGCCCGGCACACATCCATTTCCTCATCAGCGCCGTCGGCCACCGCGAGCTCGTCACCGCGCTCTATCTCTCGGGTGACGAGCACCTTGACGATGACGTCGTGTTCGGCGCTTCCGGCGACCTCGTCGCCGAGGTGAAAGCCAACGACCCGAACGCACCGATGAAGGGCCTCCCCACCATCCACTTCGACTTCAGCCTCGCGCGCGAGACCGAAGCCGACCGCAAGGCCGGCCGCGTCGGTGCCGATCCCGGCGCCATCACCGCCGGCGATGGCAAGGCCTCTGCACCCTATGGCGCGCCGCCGCCGGAAATGCTCGCAGCCGAAGCCAGCAAGAAACCGGGCTTCCTCGGCAGCCTGCTGCGCGGGAAGTAGACCCTTAGCGCGGCTGGATGCTCTATACGGTCGCGCTCGCGCTGATCGGCTTCGGCATTAGCGATCTCGGCACTTAGGCCGTACCTCGTGCGCGCGCAAACAGTGGGGCGGAGCGTCGACGCTCGTCCATTGCTCTCTTGTTGCGGTCGATACAGCCCCATAGACTGCTGCACAAAGCGCCGGGCCATAACAGCGCGCTGTGGAGGAGACAGGGATGAAGGCACCGCCGCTGGCCTATGTGCGCGCGACATCGCTCACCGACGCCTTCAATCAGTGGCGCGATGCAGGCCCAGACGCCAAGCTGCTGGCCGGCGGCCAGAGCCTGCTTGCTACGCTCGCCTTCCGCCTGTCCGACCCCGGCACGCTGATTGACATCTCGCGCCTCAAGGAGCTGCGCGGCATCACACAGGCCAGCGGCGGTATCCGCGTCGGCGCGCTCACCACGCACACGGAACTCGGCAGCAACGCGTTGGTCCGCGAGCACCTGCCGCTGCTGGCGCAGGCCGTGCCGCTCATCGCGCATGCCGCCATCCGCAACCGCGGCACCATCGGCGGTTCGCTGGCCTTCGCCGATCCCGCCGCCGAACTGCCCGCCTGCTGCGTGGCGCTCGATGCCACCATCGTCGCCCGCAACGTCGCCGACGAGCGGCGCATTCCCGCGAGCCAGTTCTTCACCGGCCTCTATTCAACCGCGTTGCGCGCGCATGAGCTGATCGCGGGCGTCGAATTTCCCATCGCCAAGCCAGGGGAACGCAGCGCCATCCTGGAACTCGCCCGCCGCTCCGGCGACTACGCCATGGCTGGCATCGCCGCAAAAGCCAAGGTGACCGGCAGCACCATCGTCGAGCCGCGCCTCGTATACTTCGGCGTCGGCGATGGCCCTGTTCTCGCGGAGCGCGCGATGGCGGCCATCAGCGGGCACCAGGTCCTGCCTGGCACAACCGCCGCTGCCCAGACCGCCTTGATGAGCGACCTCGATCCGCCTGCCGACCAGCACGGAAGCTCGGACATGAAGCGCCACCTGTCGCGCGTGCTGCTCGCCCGTGCCCTCAATCGCCTGGTCGGCGCGGAGGAGGCGCGCGCAGCATGAGCACCGCCCACGACATCTCTCTCACCGTCAACGGCGAGGCCGTCGCCGCCCGCGTCGACGCGCGCCAGCATCTGGTCGACTTCCTGCGCGGCGAGCTGGGCCTGATGGGCACGCACACCGGCTGCGAGCATGGCCTGTGCGGCGCATGCACCGTACGCGTCGATGGCGCCATCGTGCGCGGCTGCCTCGTACTCGCCGCCTCGCTCGGCGGCGCCAAGGTGGAGACCATCGAGGGCGTCTCAGACTCGGGCGAACTGCGGGACCTGCAGGAGGCCTTCGTCGCCCGCAACGCGCTGCAGTGCGGCTACTGTACGCCCGGCATGCTGCTCACCGCCGCCGACCTGCTCAACGCCAACGCCTCACCGACGCGCGAGGAGATCCGCGAGCACCTGTCCGGCAACTACTGCCGCTGCACCGGCTACCACGCCATCGTCGACGCGGTGGAGACCGTCGCCCGCCAGCGCACCGGAAAGGCCTGAGGTCATGAACGAGATCATCGATCCGCGCTCTGTCGACCGGCCGAACTCCTACATCGGCAAGTCGATCCCGCGTCCGAACGCAAAGAAGCTGGTCGAAGGCCGCGGCCAGTATGTCGATGACATCGCGCTGCCGCGCATGGCGCATGTCGCCTATCTGCGAAGCCCGCACGCGCACGCGCGCATCGTCAGCATCGACGCGGCCGAAGCGCTGAAGGTGCCGGGCGTCATCAAGGTGTTCACCGCCAAGGACCTGGCGCCGCACTGCGAGCCGTGGGTGGCCGTGCTCGCTCATCTCAAGGGTATGAAGTCCGCTCCGCAACTGCCGCTGCCGCTGGAGCGCGCCACCTGGGTCGGCGAGGCCGTCGTCGCCGTCGTCGCCAGCGACCGCGCTATTGCCGAGGATGCGCTGGCCAAGATCGACGTCGCCTACGAGCCGCTGCCGGCTGCCGTCGACATGGAAACCGCGCTCGCACCCGACGCGCCGGTGA
>CADECW010000262.1 GCA_902825855.1 uncultured Rhodospirillales bacterium
TCGCCGACGGCTTCGAGAACCGTCGACGCAACGTGACCATGTTGTTCCGGCGCACCCGTAGCTAACCCCTTTTTGGGAACCCTAGGGAGCGACAAAGAAACGACCGGCGCATATTGCCTTTAGCTCCTTCTGCCGTTGTCGGCCCCTTGATTGCAAGGTCCAAAAGTTCGCGCATGTTAACGTTTCTGGCGCTGCACTCATACCGTCCTCAGCTTGCTCACTGTTCTATCGGCTCTCACTTCGCTGCTCTCGTTTCGGCTGCGCATCGAACTTGAAGTCGTCGCCCTGCGACACGAGGCGGCTGTCCTACGCAGGCGACGCCCAGGCCGGCCTCAGCACTTCTCGCTGACCGGCTGCTATGGGTTTGGCTCTACTGGAAGTGGCCAAAGGTCCACGACGCCATGGTACTGGCAAAGCCTGCAACCGTGATCGACTGCCATCGTAGAGCTCCGAATCAACTGGCGGCAGCGATCACGCTGCCTGGGTCCAGCATCAAACCACGCGGTCCGTGATCTGATTGGAAAATGTCGACAGCAGCCGTGTCATGCCTATGGTCTTTCAGGAACGAGCTTCACGTCGGTGAGGGCTTCGGGCCGCCACGGCGGTTGTCCGGCGACCTTGGCTTGGCTGACCTCAATGCCGACCTTGAGCAGCTTGCTGTAGATACGAGGAGTGCCCGACAGCGGGTTCGCCCTGCTCATCTTGCGGTTGTCATATCGGCGACGTTTGAGCTGCTCTACTCCCTGGTCGTTCTCGGTCTCGAGCAACGAAAAGTCATCCCTTTCGACGTCACCCCATATCCCACACAAGCTTGACCGGCGCGCCAAGTTACCGGGGCCCTCCCCCTAGGACACCGCCCCCCGCTTTCTGCTGCTGGACCGCGAGGCTCCTAGATAGATAGCGTTGCTTGCGCATGACGATCATCGCCGCGCGCTCAAGCGTGACTCTGGGCCAGTTGGGGTCTGTGTCGAGGAATGCCTCTTTGGGTCTCGCCTCCACGCTTCGCAACCACGATGAGATGTGCTCTCGCAAGGACGGCAGCTCCGCCGAGGCGACATACTCGCGGCGTTCGCGCAAGGCGCGAACGCCGCCCCCGGCGAAGTTCGAAGACCCGCACTACGCACCTTCTGAATGCGCATCTTTCGTTTGGCACAGATGCGCATTCTCCTTGTTTTTTGGCTTGCCCGCGCTGGACCCCGATCGCGTTCAAACACATGCTCGCGCGATCTCCGGATATACGCTCCGCTGATAACACCGCGATTGCATGGCGCAGACGACTTGGCGTTCGCGCCGTGGTGCGGTTGCCGGTCCGGCTTGCGCGCTCTTAGAGTGGTACGTCACGTGCTGGTATGCTGGGCCAACCAGGCTACCGGACAATTATGCCGGTCGCTTTCTGGTAACGCTGGCGGTTCTTTTCCGAGAGTCCAAAGTCGGCGTCAGGCGCAAGCCGCCGGACAACCTTCTCAAAATCTTGCAAAGCATCGTTCCGGACGCCATGAATTTCGTATGCTCGTCCGTCATCCGTCAACACCATCATCACCCGCTCGACGCCGATCTGAAATCTCCCGAGGCGGAGATAGGTTGTCCGGGGAAAAACCCAGCGCACACGCTGGGGCTGATCTCTCAGCAGAGCATAAACAGTGGAAGCCTCAATCGGTAGCCGTATACGAAATAGTGCGACGAAGCGTGCCGCCAACCAGCCGCAACCGACCCATAGAAGCAGCATGACCATTGTGCGCCATGGCTCCGCACCCATCTGGTAGGCCTGCCACCACAAAACAAAAAACAGCACCGCTGCCACAACGGCAGTGCCAGCAAGCACCGCCTGAACCGAGCGCGCGCGCCGCAAGGTGGCGGCAACGAGCGCTAAATCGTCTTTGCGCGCCATCTCTTATCCGACGAGCAGAAGGGTCGTACCAGGAACATTGGCAACAAGACCATGCCCGACCAGAGCATGCAGCCAAAGAAGTTTGGCATATGGATGCCTTATTTCTCGCAGATTGATCGCACCACGAAGGTCGATGGTATAGGTGCGGGCACCCAAGGGCGCAGGCTAGGTTAGCATGTCACGCAGGCTAGTGGATGGAGTAGTCGGGATGGACATTAAGAGCGAAACCCATGAAGTGGTATCATTGAGCGTGTGCAACCCATTGATGTTCATGGTCCAGCCCCGATTCGCAACGGTCGCCGCCTCTCGCTGGAGCCTACGTGAGGAAGCTTGGTGTGGTCCGATCCCCAGACCGCCCGCCCGCGTCCTGCGTCATGGACAACAAGCTCACCGTCGGCGCCAGCCTGCCCGCGATGTACATCGTATGAACCCATGAACACTCGATTGTTGAACTGCGGCCTCGCCGCTGCCGTGTTGCTTCTTGTCTCCAGTTCCGCGGTCGCCGCCTCACCGGACGCACCGGCAGCCGACGGTCGCCAAGTTGGCTTAGTCTGGGTGCTGCCATTCGTCGGCATCTTGCTGTCGATCGCCATCATGCCTCTCGCGGTCCCGGCGTTCTGGCACCATCATTTCGGTAAGGTCTCGGCAGCTTGGGCGTCTCTGGTGATCGTGCCATTCGCATTGATCTACGGCATCCCGACGGCGACTTACGAGGTCGTCCATCTGATGCTGCTCGACTACATTCCCTTTATCGTCCTGCTTCTGGCATTGTTCACGGTAACGGGTGGCATCCATATCAGGGGCAACTTGCACGGCTCGCCCTCGATGAATACCGCGCTGCTGTCGATCGGCACCGTGCTGGCTGGCTGGATGGGCACGACCGGGGCGTCTATGCTGTTGATCCGGCCGGTGATCCGCGCCAACGACGACCGGCGACACAAGATCCATGTCTTCATCTTCTTCATCTTCCTGGTGTCGAATATCGGCGGCGCACTGACTCCGCTCGGCGATCCGCCGCTATTCCTAGGATTCCTGAAGGGCGTCGACTTCTTCTGGACAACCTCGCATCTGTTCGCCGAGATGCTGGTCTGCGTCATCGTCCTTCTCCTGCTGTTCTACCTTCTGGACAGCTACTGGTACCGCAAAGAGGGCCACCTGAAGATCGATCCCACGCCGGAGACGCCAGTGCGCATCGAGGGCGGCATCAACATCATCCTGATGGCCGCCGTGGTTGGAGTCGTGCTGGTCAGCGGAACCTGGAAGCCCGGGGTGCATTTCACCATCTTCCACGTGACGCTCGAACTGCAGAACGTCCTTCGAGATCTGGCGTTGATCGTGATCTGCGCCCTGTCGCTCGGGTTCACCGCGCGCAAGGTGCGCGTCGACAATAGCTTCAGCTGGGGGCCAATGATCGAGGTGGCCAAGCTGTTCGCCGGCATTTTCATCACCATCGCGCCGGCCATTGCCATCCTCAAGGCCGGAAGCGAAGGCGCTCTGGCGCCATTGGTCGCCCTGGTCACAGGCCCCGATGGCCAGGCCAATGACATATGGTTTTTTTGGCTGACCGGCATCCTGTCGAGCTTCCTCGACAATGCACCGACCTACTTGGTGTTCTTCAACCTCGCCGGCGGTGATGCGGCGACTCTGATGGGGCCGTTGGCCGGCACGCTCGCCGCGATCTCCTGTGGCGCAGTGTTTATGGGAGCCAACACTTACATCGGCAACGCACCGAACTTCATGGTCAAGGCGGTAGTTGAGGAATCCGGCATCCGCATGCCGAGCTTCTTCGGCTACATGGCATGGTCGTGCGCCATCCTTGTGCCCCTGTTCATTCTGCTCACGATACTGTTCTTCTGCTGCCGTTTTTGATTGCAGAGTAACCATCTGTCGCAGATGCACAAGCAATAGGTCTCGTCCTTTGGCCCAGCGGCTAGCACGGTTATGGCCGCGCAGCTGCTGGTACGTG
>CADECW010000263.1 GCA_902825855.1 uncultured Rhodospirillales bacterium
AGGCGGCAGTATCAGTTCTCGTCGAGGCGGACGAGACGCCGACCACGCATTAGACTAGCTCCCAGGATCACAGCAAGGCGGTGCTGCTCGGTTATTCGGTAGACCGGCCAACCTCAGGCCGCGATACAATGACTCCGTCACACCCGGTCGCTTGAAGGGTTTGTTCATGTCGAACTCGTGATGACGGCGTACATCCCCGATTGAATAGCCCGGCGTGTGCTTCAAGAGACGTGCGACAACCTCGTGCGCCTCCTCTAGCCGGCCCAGTAATGCGAGGCTGGCGGCCCGATAGCGAAGTGCGGCTGCGAAATTGGACCTTTCACGAAGAATTTTAGCCGTCCAAACCACCACCTTGTCGTGGTCCCCAATGCCAAAGTAGGCGGTTATGTATCCCACGTTCGCCGTCCAGCTAGTGTCCAATGGATTGATGTCTGGCAAGCACGGGTTCAAGGCGTTCGGAGCGGTTCTTGAGCAGGCGCGCCAAGGTCCCGCTCTCGTCACGCCCCATCAGGCGGGAGTAGCCGACAACGTCTGCAGCAACGATTGCCGCCAGTTTGCGCTGCTCTCGCGCCAACGACATTCCCCTTCGATCCTTACCGAAAGGGTAGGGGTACGATGTCGGTCGGGCAACAGTCCCAAGTCATCTACAAAACATCTTGGTGGTTGTAACGACGAGGCCTTCGGGCGAGGTACCGTCAGCACCCTGAGCAATCTAGGCACGCCGCAAATTCAATGTGCATTGACGAAGCCCAACCGTGCTTTCCCGACCTGCGACGGCAATGGTGTTGCCTTCGTAGGTCCCGAAAATCGTACCCGGCACTGACAGGCCCCCAGCAATGCCAGTTCCCGATCTGGTTTCAAACCGTGAAAGTTGGACTCGCTTTTCCTCGACCGAGATCCGGATTTCCAAGGTGTTGCCATTGCTATGAGAGGGGCTATAGCTTTTCCAAGTTCCCTTTCCACCTGCCAACTGGATGTCCAATGGGAAATCAAACTCCATCGCTAGGTTTGCCGCCGTACCACTCGGGGCTAGGCATTTGAAAGTCCCGCGCCACAGCCCATCGGCAGACACAGCCCCCGCCGCCCGTGGTTGGGGCATCGCAGCCGCGATGTCTGACTGCGCCGAGCCAGTCGACAGCGCGGTGTCTGTGACCTCACTGCCACCTTGAGCAAGAACGAACTCACGTCGCTTCATGCCGCCGCCGCCAAGGCCCGTAACTGCGCCGAGAAGGAGGCGAACACCATCGAACCGCCCCGTAACGGAAACGGGTGAAAAGCTACAGCTTGGTGTAAAGAGGCCGCCTTCTCCGTTTACATCGCCTGAGGTGGAGACGCTGAGCGAAACGGCCCGCGATCCGCAGGCAGCCCGAGTGACCGTCCCCGTACCCACGCCATTCCTGAACTGCACCGAGAAGCGCGTCAGTACTGACCCCTCCAGAACCAGGCCACCAGTGTATGTGCCATTGGGCAGAGTGATTGCCGCAAACTTCGCCGAAGTACTCGCGGGTTCTTTCGGGCTGGCGTTAGTCGTCGATGCCGCCACAGCTTGCGATCGGATTTTCGCCTCTTCCTCTGCCTTCTTCTGCTCGTCGTACTTCATCAGTGCGGCGCCGGCGTCCCTGGTGATCGCCTGCTGCTGCGCTGCCGTCAGGAAGCCGGTAGGCGGGTCCTTCCGCGTCTTCTGCCAGGCCGAAACCATTTCGCGTGTGCGCGGCCCGAAGATACCGTCGCTGCCGCGCGTATCGAAGCCCAACGAAGTGAGGGCTAGCTGCAGCCGCTCGCGAGCCGGCTGGTCGAGCCGCAGAGTCTTTTCAGCAGTCTCTGCCTCGGCGCGCAGCCTCATCTCGGCCTCCGCCTTCTGGCGCTCGGCTTCCGCCTTGGCCCGTTCGGCTTCAGCCTTCAGGCGCTCCTGCTCGGCCTGCTTTACGCTCTCGGCCTCGCCTGCCTTGCGCTGCGCGTCCTCCGACGCCTGGCGCAGTGCTGCCTGCTCGGCCTCAGCCTTCTGCCGTGCCTCCTGCTCGGCACGCTGACGCTCAACTTCAGCTTTGGCGAGTGCCTCGTCCGCCTGGCGCTTGGCATCAGCGTCGGCAGCCGCCTTCTGGGCCGCGCGCTGCTCGGCCTCGGCGAGCGCGGCGGCGTCCTGTTCGGCCTTGCGTTGCGCCGCTTCATCGGCTGCACGGCTGGCTTGGTCAACGTTGGCGCGCCGCTGGGCCTCAAGCCGCGTGTTCAGCTCGACCAGCTCCTGCTCGGCCCGCAGGCGAGCCTGCCTCGTCTGCTCCAGCGCTTCGTCGGCCTGGCGCTTCGCGTCGGCATCTGCCTGAGCCTTCTGACGCGCTTCCTCTTCCAGCCGCCGCTTGTCAGCCGCCAGGGCATCGGCTCGGCGCCGCTCTGCTAACGCCTGTTCCAGCTCCTCGGCAGAAGCAGTGCTTACGCTCAGGGATACTGGTACAGGCGTGCTGGGTGTCAAAACGAGATAGCCAACAGCACCAAGGAGGGTCACGCCCACCACGCCTGCCAGGCCGATGACCGGCATGCCCATGCTCACACGGGCACGCCTTGTCCGACTTGCTGCACGGGCAAGGCGGCCAGGTGAACGGGAAATGCGCGTAGCCTCCAGGGACGACGCCAGCATGCGGCGCCATTCGCTGACGCTCTGCGGTCGGTCGCCAGCTGATACTGCCAAGCCTGCGTCGATGCTCTCCAGGAATCCAACGCTGTAGCCTGCCGGCTGCAGTTCGATCAGCGGCTGATACTCGTCGTTAACGACACGGTCGAACGCACCCGGTGTAACGTGACCGGTTATGGCGTGGTAGAAGGTGGCAGCCAGCCCATAGATGTCAGTCCACGGCCCCAGTTTGCTTGAGCCGAATTGCTCCAGGGCTGCGTAGCCCGGCGTGAAGATGGCCGTGAAGGTCGTCGTGCGGCCGGCGAGCGCGGCACGAGACGCCCCGAAGTCGATCAGGGTGGGCTTGCCTTCCAGATCCACCATGATGTTGGCCGGTTTGATGTCGCGGTGCAGGAAGCCCGCTGCGTGCACCTTCTCCAACCCATCAAGAAGCGGGAACAGGAGCGGTTCGATCACTGCCGCCGCCAATCGCTCCTCGCGGATCAATCGTTTGGCCAACGTCTCGCCCTCGATCAGCTCCATCACCATGTAGGCGGTGCCGTTAGCTTCGAAGAAGTCGTGGACACCAACAATCGAGGGCGTGCCATCAAGCTTCTTCAGCGTGTTGGCTTCCTCCAAGAAGCGGCTACGTCCCCAGGCAAACTGTTCAGCCAGATCCTCCAGTCTCGGAATTACAGTGGTGCGGTCCTGGCGCACGGCCAATGTCGCCGGCAGGTACTCCTTGATGGCAACATCGCAATTCTGATCAGGATGGCGAGCACGGTAGGTAATGCCAAAGGCGCCCTGGCCCAGGATCGACTTCAGTTCATATCCGCCGAGACTCATCCCGGCAGGCAGGCCCGTATAGTATCTGCTCTGCCCCTGTTCCGGTGTTGGCTTGAGATCGGGCATGATCAACTGCCCTCCTGCTCCCACATCGACGATACCGCGACATATGCAAGGCCGTCCACGAGCCAGCCCTTTTCGCGCTCGGCAGTCTTCCAATCTATGCGAGCATCGCCGCGCTCTCTGTGAACTAGGTCACACAATGACCGAACACCAGCGCAAGGCGCCGGATCAAGCAACGCCAAGCTAGGGCAGGTCCGCCAGCGGGTCGCGCTTCCGGTAGTTCGTCGGCGCCGCCGTCGGGCGGTCGACCTGCGGCAGGGTCCGCCGCACTGCGTCTAGCTCAGCCTGGCTCTCGATTGCAAACAGCGTGACCTCGCGGCTGCCGCACTC
>CADECW010000264.1:0-1172 GCA_902825855.1 uncultured Rhodospirillales bacterium
AGGCGGGGAGGGTCAGAATGATCTTCGAGCGGTTTCTGAAGATAGGCTCCGCGACCACGCTCGCGCGCGCCCTCGCAGACGAGGGCGTGACCACCAAGCGCGGCAAGCGGTTCGACAAGAACGATCTCTACCGTCTGCTTTGCAATCGGATCTACATCGGCGAGGCGGTCCATAAGGGCACGGCCTTTCCCGGCGAGCATCAGGCGATCGTCGGGTGCGAGCTCTGGGACAAGGCCCACGCAATCCTGCGCAGCAGCCCACGGACCCGCGCCGCAAATACCCGGGCGCAGACGCCGGCGCTGCTGAAGGGACTGATATTCGGCGCCGACGGTCGGGCCATGACGCCGACGCACGCGCGCAAGGGCGGACGCCTCTACCGCTACTACGTCGCAGCCAGGCTGCTGAAGGGCGACGTGCCACCGGGCGTCGTGCGCCGCGTCCCGGCCGCCCAGATCGAGACCGCGGTGATCGATCAGCTGCGAGGCATGCTGCGCATGCCGGAGATCATCGTCGCCACCTGGCGCGCGGCGCGGTCGCAGCAGGGCGGGCTTACCGAGGCCGAGGTGCGCGAGGCGCTGCTGAGCCTCGATCCGGTGTGGGACGAACTGTTCCCCGCCGAGCAGGCGCGCATCGTTCAGCTCCTGGTCGAGCGGGTCGAGGTTCACCCGGACGGGCTTGACCTTCGCCTCCGCGTCGAAGGCCTGCAGACTCTGGTCGCCGATCTTCGCGCGGGCCAGACCAAGCGGAGGGCCGCCTGATGACCGACGCCTGCCTTAGCGACGACGGCCGCACCCTGACCGTGCGCGTGCCCATGGCGTTCGCCAAGCGCGGCGGGCGCAAGTCGGTCATCTCGCCCGACGGCGTCTTGACCGCCATGTCGGCGCGGCCCCGGGTCGATAGCACCCTGGTCAAGGCGCTGGCGCGGGCGTTCCGGTGGCGGAAGCTGCTCGAGACAGGCGTCTACGCGACGATCGATGAGATGGCCGCGGCGGAGAAGATCAACGCGTCCTATGTCTGCCGCGTCCTTCGGCTCACGCTGCTCGCGCCCGACATCGTCGAGGCGATCCTCGACGGGCGGCAGCCGGAGGAGATGACGCTGGCGGCACTGATGAAGCCGTTTCCGGTGGAGTGGCGGGAGCAGGTGGAGACGCAGTCTTGAAATCCCGTTTTGC
>CADECW010000264.1:1182-3833 GCA_902825855.1 uncultured Rhodospirillales bacterium
GGCTGCTTAAATGGATCGACATCGGCTTCTACTTCGTCGTAGTAATTGTCATATTCACGCAAGAGCAAGATGGCTTCGAGCAGCGCGACAGTCTCCAACACACAGGGACAAATTTTGGTTGGGAGCCTCCAGTCGGTGATCTACGATAGTGTGGAGAGCAGGCATGACGGACGTCACATCGGACTGGTTCTGGGAGGGTAACGTCGTCGAGGCGATTACTCGGTTTCTCATGCAGGACGGCTGGACCATCGAGGCCAAAGCCGACACGCACTCCAAAGAGCGCGGCGTCGATATCCGGGCTAGCCGGAACGGCCGGACCCTTCTGGTCGAGGCCAAGGGCTATCCCGCGAAGACCTACCGCGATCCGCGCCGCACCGGCGAGGTCAAGCCGACCAATCCGACCAACCAGGCGCAGCAGTGGTATTCGCACGCGCTACTCAAGGTAATGCGCCTGCAGGCCAAGCATCCGAATGCGATCGTCGCACTCGGCTTTCCGAATTTCCCACGTTACCGCGCGCTGTTCGAGGAGACACATGGCGGCTTGGCCAAGCTTGGCGTTGGGATGCTGACGGTGGACGCGGATGGAAACGTACAGACGTGGGGGTTACATGGCCAAGATTGAGGATCACAAATACACGATCGAGGAGGCGTTCCGAGAATGCTTCTACATCGTGCCCGATTATCAGCGCGAGTACGTGTGGACCGAAAAGGAAGTCCAGCAGCTCCTGCAGGACATCGATGAGGAGTTCGATGTTGGGGACAAGCGTGAGTATTTCATCGGCACCGTGCTCGTCTCGCCGACGGCGCAGAAGAGCCATTTCGAGGTCATTGATGGCCAGCAGCGCTTGACCACCTTCTTTCTCCTTCTGTGCGCCCTCCGCCACCGTTTTAAGGGCGAGCCACAATATCCGCTATTAACCGGTTTGCTTTCGACCAGCTACACGGATGGTGGTGGCAATCTTAAGACGAGCCTGAAGCTGGAGCCGCGCTATGAAAACGCCGGCGATCTGATGAACCGCATCGTTGCAATCGACGCCGATCCGCAGACTACCAAAGCGAAGATCGCCGCTGCTGGCATCCCGAAGTTCGGGTCGCTGGAGAATCTGCTCACAGCATCCGCCACGATCCATAGCTTTCTAGACTCCAACTACAAAGATCTCGACGCACTGCGCAAATACTGGGGCTATCTCGCCAACAATGTCGTATTCATCCAAATTTCGACGGACGTGAGTAGCGCTCTCAAGATTTTCGAGACGATCAACGAGCGTGGCGTTGGCCTCAACTCTATGGACCTGCTCAAAAATTTGCTATTCACACAGGTGAAGCCGGAGGATTTCACCCGCCTGAAGGATGAATGGAAGAAGATCACGGCCCCCCTGGAGCGCAACAAGGAAAAGCCGCTTCGGTTCTTACGCTACTTCATTATGTCGAACTATAAGGTGAAGAACGACCGGCGTGACGGCGTCGTGCGGGAAGATGAGATCTATGACTGGCTGATCGATAAGGACAACGCCGCGCTGTGCGCATATCGCAGCGATCCGTTTGGCTTTGTGCGCAAGATCATAAGGAGTGTCGCGCATTACATCGCATTCACTGAATGCCGCAGGAATGATGGAGCATCGAGCGCCGCGATGGATGACTTGCAGCAGCTTTGCGGCGCCGCCTTCAGTCTACACTATGTGTTGCTACTTGCCGCGGCGAACTTTCCGAATGCGCTCTTCGATCACTTCGTGAGGCAGCTCGAAAGCTTCCTCTTCTATTATATCTTCACCAAAACGCCGACCAAAGATCTGGAGCGCAATTTTTCGGTCTGGGCCGACGAGCTGCGGGAGATTGGTGAAATCGCCGATCCGAAGGCCCAGAAAGAGCGGCTTAACGAATTCATGGCTGAACGGCTGCAGAAGAACATGGACGGCAAGGACCCGGATCTCGGCGATACGCTGAGGCGCTACACGCTCGGCTCGATGCAGCAATACCGCACGCGCTATCTGCTCGCAAAGCTCACGCAGCATGTCGAGATGGCGTTCAAAGGGATGAGCTCTCCTGGTAGCCTAGACCCATTCACCGCTCTTGAGATCGAGCACATCCTCCCCGACAAGCCGGAAGCGGAGCTGCGTGCGTCCTTCACCGCAGCCAATCCTGGCAAGAGCTATGATGAGTACAAGGTGCGCCTTGGCAACCTGACCCTGCTCGAAAAGCCGATCAACATCGTCGCCAGCAACAGCTTCTTCGAAAAAAAGAAGCCCGAATACACGAAATCTGGAAATTATCTCACGCGCAGTATCACTGGCTTGAGCGCTGTCGGCAAGAATTCATCGATCACACGCATCAATGAAAAGCTGCTCGCCTTTGAAGCCTGGTCGGCGAAGGAGATTGACCAGCGGCAGGACATGCTCATCAAGCTCAGCCGCGACGTGTGGCGGACGGCACCGATCGACGCGAGCTAGAAAGCAGCGCCTTTAACGGCAGCGCGGTGTCAACTTTGAAGCGCGACGCTTTTTGCTGCCGACAGGCGTCGAAGTATCCGAACTCGAGACGACCCCCCACGTGAGCGCCTCGAAATACCGATCGCGTTTGAGGGTGTGACGTGATCCGCTGGCCTCGAGATTGGTCGGGAGGCAGCGATGACGAAGCAGGCGGGTTTCTTCGAT
>CADECW010000265.1 GCA_902825855.1 uncultured Rhodospirillales bacterium
GGATGACGCTCAGAGGCCGGCCTTGGCCTCGATGTCGCGGACGCGCTCGCCGCGCTGGCGGGCACTGGCGCTCTTGAGCTGGCCGCAGGCGGCGAGGATGTCGCGGCCGCGCGGCGTGCGGATGGGCGCGCTCAGGCCGCCATCGTTCACGATCTCGGCGAAGCGGTGCATACGGTTGTTGGAGCTGCACTCGTAGGGCGCGCCCGGCCACGGGTTGAACGGGATGAGGTTCACCTTGGCGTGGATCGGCTTCAGGATGCGCACCAGCTCGCGCGCATCGGCGTCGCTGTCGTTGACGCCCTTCAGCATGGCGTACTCGAAGGTGATGCGCCGGCTGTTCCTGGCGCCGGGGTAGGCGGCGCAGGCGGCCAGCAGCTCGGCGATCGGCCATTTGCGGTTGATCGGCACCAGCGTGTCGCGCACGGCGTCGCTCACCGCATGCAGCGAGACCGCGAGGTTGACGTCGAGCACGTCGCCGACCTTGGCGATCATCGGCACGACGCCGGAAGTCGAGAGCGTGATGCGCCGGCGCGACAGGGCGATGCCCTGCTCGTCCATGACGATCTTCAAGGCCGTCGCCACGTTGTCGAAATTGTAGAGCGGCTCACCCATGCCCATCATGACGATGTTGCTGAGCATGCGCGTGGTCTCGGTCGGCGTCGGCCATTCGCCGTAGCTGTCGCGCGCCACCATGAACTGACCGACGATCTCGGCAGGCGCGAGGTTGCGCACCAGGGGCTGCGTGCCGGTGTGGCAGAAGCTGCAGGTAAGGGTGCAGCCGACCTGGCTCGACACGCAGACCGAGCCGCGATCCTCCTCGGGGATGTTGACGGTCTCGGCCTCGTTGCCGTCGCGGAAGCGCAGCAGCCATTTGCGCGTGCCGTCGACCGAGCGCTGCTCGGTGACGATCTCGGGCCGCTCGATGACGAAAAGGTCGGCCAGGCGATCGCGCGTCTTCCTGGCGATGTTGGTCATCAGGCCGAAATCGCGCACGCCGTGCCAATAGACCCACTGCCAGACCTGGCGGGCGCGGAACGGCTCAAGGCCGGCCTCGACAAGGGCGGTCTTAAGGTCCTCGCGCGACAGGCCGACGAGGTTGCGGCGCGTGTCGTTGCGGCCGCGGAACGGCTCGACGATCTGCAGCGGCTCGGTGGGCAGGACGGCCATGACCGGGGGGAGATAGGCGGGCCAGGCGGCAGGCGCAATGCCTATCGCCCGGCACCCTTCTGCCAGGCCTCTATGGCCGGGAATCGATGGACGAAATTCAAGATATTGAGGGTCAGGTTGTCGCGGACGAGCGCCCCGACGGCGATCTCGAGCACCAGCACGAGGACCACCGTCGCCTTCCACGGCAGCCAGCGGGCGAGCGTGAAACCCGTCATCATGGCCACGGTGTCGAACAGGGAATTGAGGATGCTGTCGCCGGTGTAGCCGGCCGCCAGCGCCTGCTGGCGATAGGCCTCGATCACCCACGGCGAGTTCTCGGCGATCTCCCAGGACACCTCGATGGCGACGGCGATCGCCAGCCGGACCAGGACCGGCGCGCGCGGCAGCACGAGCCGCAGCAGGCCATAGAACAGGATGCCGTGGACGACGTGGGACGGCGTGTACCAGTCGAACAGCTGCTGGGAGAGCTCGGAGGACCAGATGTCGCCGACCCAGAAGCGGATCGTACCGCAGCTGCAGATCCAGACGCGGCCCAGCAGGTGCAGCACGAGGGCCTGGGCCATCATCATGCCGACGATGACCGGGAGCGTGATCCGGGCGGCCGTCACCTGGCGGCCAGGGCCGCCTTCGCCCGGAGCCGCTGCTTGCGCTTGTAGATCGGCTCGCCGAACGGCGGCACCACCACGGCCTCGGTGGGGCCGCCCTCGGCCACCGGGCGCGGGGCATGGCGGCCGAGGCTGAGCTGGCGGTCGTACATGATGAGCGCCCCGGCGACGCCCAGGTTGACCGAGAACCGGGTCGGGATCTTGACGACATAGTCGCAGATCGACTGCACGTCGGCCGACAACCCCTCCCGTTCGGCGCCCAGGATGTAGGCCGCCTGCCGCGGATGGCGGAAGCTCGGCAGCTCGATCGCCTGGTCGCTGATCTCGATACCGACCAGCCGGCAGCCCTGCGGCAGGCGGAAGCTCTCCAGGTCGACGAAGTTGTAGGTCGGCACGGAGCGCGGCGTGTCGGAGGTGTCGGTGTGCGCGCCCTCGCGGCGGTTGTACTGGGCGCGCAGCGTGAACACGAAGGAAGCGCCGAAGGCGTGGGCCGTGCGGAACAAGGTGCCGACGTTCACGGCCTTGCTCACGCCTTCCACACCGATGCCGAAATAGCCTTTCATGCCCAGTCTTTTTGTTGTTAATCCTCTGCAGGCGATGCTTCCCCCGGGTAGCGCCGAGCCCGCCGCGAAACAAGGCCAGAATGACCCTCCCCTCGCCGATGGATGAAGTTCGCGCCCAGTACGAGGCGCTGCCCTATCCGCCGCGCGATCCGCGCGATGAGGCGATCCGCCTGATCACCGGCACCCCGAGCCACATTCTCGAGATCAACCACTACCTCTTCTCCGGCAGGCTGAACTTCATGCGGCCCTTCCGGGCGCTGGTGGCCGGCGCCGGCACGGGCGATGCCTGCATCATGCTGGCCCAGCAGCTCGCCGACCGGCGCTGCCCCGGCGAGGTCGTCTATCTCGACATCTCCACCGCCTCGCGTCAGATCTGCGAGGCCCGCGCCAAGGCGCGCGGCCTGCGCAACATCAACTTCCTCACCGGCTCGCTGCTCGACCTGCCGTCGATGCCGATCGGCCAGTTCGACTACATCGACTGCACCGGCGTGCTGCATCACCTGCCTGACCCGGCTGCCGGCATGAGGGCACTGTCGAGCGTGTTGCACCAAGAAGGCGGCGTCGGCGTGATGCTTTACGGCGAGTACGGCCGAAGCGGCGTCTACCCGCTGCAGGAGCTCTTGCGCACCCTGGCGCCGCTGTCGATGGCGCTGGAGGACCGGATCGCCATGGCCAAGCGGCTGATCCGCTTCCTGCCGACCACCAACCTGTTCCGCCGCAATCCCTATCTCAACGATCACGTCACGGGCGGCGACGCGGGCCTCTACGATCTGCTGCTGCACAGCCAGGACCGCGCCTTCGCCGTTCCCGAGATCAACGCCATGGCGCAGCAGGCGGGCCTGCGGATCGTCGCCTTCCTCGAGCCGGTGCGCTACGAGCCCGCGACCTACATGAGCGATCCCATCATCGCGCGCCAGGCGAGCTCGTTGCCCTTGATCGAACGCGCGACCTTCGCCGAGCGACTGGCGGGCAATCTGAGGACCCACGTCTTCTACGCAACGCGCGCGGGCTTCGACACCGTGGCGCGGCCGGAGGACACCTCGGCCATTCCGGTGCTGCGCGAGTTGGATGCGCAAAAGCTCGCGGCCGGCCTGCAGCCCGGCACGCCGTTGATCGCCAACCTCGACGGCTTCCCGTGGCGGGCGCAGCTGCCGCCGCTCGCCGGACGCATCGTGTCCCAGATCGACGGCCGCAAGACCGTGGCCGAGATCTACACCGCGCTCGGCGCCCAGGGCGGCCTGCCGCAATGGGAAGATTTCTATGCGCAGTTCGAGGACCTCTACGTCAAGCTGAACGGCGTCAATCACCTGCTGCTGCGCTTCAGGACCTGATCCCCAGCCGAGCCAAATTTGTCGTCATCCCGAGCCAAGCCGCCCGAAGTGCGGCGCAGTCGAGGGACCTGCACTTGTCGACGCATCAACAGAGAAGGTCCCTTGTGTACGGCGACTTTGCCAGAATGTGCGAACGGGCGGCTGCACCAA
>CADECW010000266.1 GCA_902825855.1 uncultured Rhodospirillales bacterium
CCGGACTATTCACCGCAGGCCGACAACGCCGATACAGTCGGCCCGGCAGAAATGGCAGAGCATCTCCTTTACGCCCGGCTGCGCGAGGATGGCTGGCTCCTGGAGGTCACGAACCGGCGGACCGTCGAAGTTTACATGTCGCGGGAAGCTCACGCCCTGCTGTCGGCCCTCATCACGCTAAAGGAAGAACTCAAGGTCGACATTTCGGCCGAATCGAGTCTCATCGACAGTGGCATTGTCGCCGCCTATCAAGATCCCGCCGGCAAGGTCATGAACATCACCAGCGCACGCCGCCAGGCCGTGCAGCTGCGGCGCTCGATCGACGGCGTGGTCACGTCGCTCCACCGTATCGAGGAAGATCTGATGCGGTCCGACGGCCTGGCCGATCTGCTGTCGAAATTCATGGATCGTTTCGTAGAGAAGCTGCTTCTCCAAAATTATCGTGCCCTCAAGGCTTCGGCCTACAACCCCATGCGGTTCCAACGCAGCATTCAGACCAACACCGAACGGTTCATGAATGATGAAGGGCAGGTCTCACGTGCCGCCGTCGCTCTCGCAGATCAGGCGCTTGCCAGCGATGTCGCCACTGCGCGAGCGCAGGTCCTGCAGGACCTCACACGGATACGCGACGTGTTCGCCGGTTTGGGCGAGAAGCTCGATCTGATCGATCGGTTCTCGCACAAGCTGGAGCGCCGAATCGCCACGACGGTGCGCTATCAGGAAACCGCCCGTAACGTCCGCGAAGAATCGCTTCGCAACGCCATTCGTCTTGCGTTCGCCCAGCTCGACGCAGGACACGCCACGTGCATCACGCCTTTGGTCGATATACCCGTGCCCTATTCGACGGCAACGCTCGCCTTGCCGAAGAGGGCCCGCGAACCGGTCGAACCGCAGCTGCGCCGACCGACGACGATCGACCCGGCCGATCTCCTGCGCGAGAGCATGTTAGACTCCTATGTTGCCGCGATGGACGTGACGCCGAATGCGGTCGCGGCCCGGCTGCGGACGCTGGCGACTTCCGAGGGCTACTTCGATCTCGATCAGTTCGTGCCGGAAACCGCCCGCGATGTGGCTGTTCTCTACGAAATGCGAAGCGGCTCGATCGGTTCGTTACCTGGGCTGGACATTCGAAAGGGGACTTCCACGAAACAGAGCCGGTTTGTTTCCGGGCCGAGCCTGCTCATCCGCCGCAAGGAGGAGGGGCAATGATCGTCTCGCGCTGGGCGGCGCGCCAGGCCAACCAGGACCCCAATGTCACCGCCGAGCAGTTGACGGAGACGGCGAACCGTCTGCTGTACCGTCAATTCATCACGCGCGGGGATCCGGGAGGCGGCAGCCATTTCGACCGCATCGTCGGCAATCTCGATTACTTCAAGGACCTCTTTGCAAGCTTCGGCTTTCGCTTCATCTTCAATGATGGGTGGGGCTATGTCGGGTACGTCAGCCCGGCGGCCTTCAACAATATGCGAGTGCCGACGCAGGAGACGATCGTTCTTCTGTGTCTGCGCCTTCTTTACAATGAAGGAGCCGAAAAGGGGTACTTCGTCAATTCTACCGCCGAAATCCTCGTGGACGAGGACGAAATTCAGACGGTCTTCTCGTCGATGGGATCACGGAGCCTCAAGCCCGGTGAATTGCGCACTATCCTGACAACGTTCAAACGCCAGGGCCTGATTACGTTTGATCAGACTCATTCACTTCAGGTGGCGGCAGATATCACGATCCGGCCGACCATTACCGAAACAGTCGACGAGTCCTTCTTGGCCCGCCTGGAGGCGTGGGGCGGGTCGTCCAACAACAAAGACAGCGACGAGCTGGAAGAGCCCGCTTCAGACGACGTCGCCGTGTCAGATGCGCCGCCGGAGACGCCGCGATGATCCCCTTGTTCGTGCTCCGCAACATCGCGGCTGTGAACTTCTACCTCTATGCGCAGGACTTCCCGATCGAGGGGCGAGGTCACACCGTTTTCCTAGGCGGCAACGGTTCGGGAAAGTCGGTGCTGCTCGACGCGATCCAGATCGTGATGACCGGGATGAACAGGCGTTATCTCGATCTCAACAGCCGCGTGTCGGAAGGCGGCCGGAGCACCAGAACGATTCGTGAAGCCTGCTTGGGCCTCTTGGACGATGGGGCGGGCTATCAGCGCGACGCTTGCCTGACGTACATCGCGTTGGGTTTCGAAGCGGCTGACGGTTCTAGGCGATGCACTGCCGGCGTCTGTCTCGAAGCCAAGGAGGCGGTCAACGAGGAATCCGTTCTTGGATTGTTCATCGTCGAGGACAAGATTCTCCGCTTCAATGATTTCATCGAAGGGCGTCCCGACCGCTTCAAGGAGAAAGCATGGTCAAGCTTTCTCGACGAGCAGCGCCGCAAGGGCAATACGGTTCATACCTTCCAACGGCAAAGTAACCGCGCCTTTCTGCGGCAACTCTATTCGATCATCAACGCCAATGCCCGCGGCACTCAGCTCGACCCCGATCGGGCGCGCGCCGCCATGCGGCAGGCGTTGTCGTTCGACATTGCCCAGATCACCAGCGTCACTGATTTCGTGAAGCGGTTTCTGCTCGATGATATTCCCATCGAGATCGAGACCTTCCAAGCGCGCTATGCCACCTGGCGCGAGATGCAGAAGCAGATCGCGCGAGTCGAGGCCGAAATCAAAGTCGTCGATGCTATCCGCTCTCTGTCGGAACGCGTCATGGAAGACCAGTTTAATGTGCGTATGTGGGCCTATGGGGAGCACCGCGCCGAATATGATCGCTACGGCGAGGTCATTTCCCGGCAGCGCCAGGAAATTGCCAAGATGCAGGAAGAGCTCACCAGCACCCAAGCCTATCAAGAAACACTCGTCGACAGCATCGAATCCACCCGTCTCCGATTGAGTGCGCTGAAACAGCAGATAAATGGCACGCCAGCTTACAAGCAAGTTGAGGAAGCTCAGGCGGAGAAGGATCGTCAAGATGCTGTTCGCAGGACGGGCAATATCGAGGCAAAGCCGATCTTTGATGCATTGAAAGCCCTGCGCGAGGCGGGGGTGAGTGCGGTCTTTCCTGCCAGTGCCTTCCCCGCGGTTGCGGGATTTGTACAAGCCAATCTCACTTCGGGCGTGGTCGGTGACTATGGCGCGGACTGGCCAAAATCACCGCGCGAGATGGCGCGCTCTATTGCGGCGCTGCCACCTTTGGGAGACGCCCGAGGCCACGTCGAAGGGCTTTATCAGAGCGCTACCGCGGAGAAGGCACGCCTAGCCCAGACGGCTGAGGACGTTGAACGGCAACTCAAGAACTTGCGTTCGGGCGGTACTTACATGTCGAAGGAG
The DNA here is from genome assembly GCA_902825855.1 of uncultured Rhodospirillales bacterium. GTDB lineage: Bacteria > Pseudomonadota > Alphaproteobacteria > Reyranellales > Reyranellaceae > Reyranella. The sequence goes on from CADECW010000266.1 coordinate 3,320, forward strand.
ACGCAGGACTTCCTGGCCGACATGGCGCGCATGAACGTACCGGCTCACAGTCTGTCGGAGGTGGCCGACGTCGCTCCGGACTTTGCCTCCTGGCGAGCAATCGTCGAATCGGTTCTCGGTGACTGGGTCGACGCGGTGATTGTGGAGCCACGATTCATGGATCGGGCATATGGCCATTTCGACGCCAACTACAAAGCCACGCGCACCAAACTCGTTCAGTCGGAAAATGTTACATCCCAGGACCAGGTCGTTCGATCCGGAACGCTGGCTGAGGTGGTGACGACGGACAACAGCTATGCTCGAGCCTTCCTCAACGTTCGATTAGGCCGAATCGTTCGTGCCCGGTCGGCAAGCGACATTCGCAAGGGCGATCTTGCCGCGTCGATGGACGGGAAGTACGCCCACGGTCGGGGCATCGAGTACCGGCGTCTCGAGGCGATTCCCCGATTGGGCAAATCTGTTCGCGATCAGCAATTGGCCCAGTTGACT
>CADECW010000267.1 GCA_902825855.1 uncultured Rhodospirillales bacterium
GGGGCGGCTTCGCTCGGGATGACGGGAATTTTCTTGCCGTCATCCCGACCGGAGCCGAGCGCAGCGAGGCGAAGTGGAGGGACCTGCTCTGTTGCTGCGTCGACAGACGAGGTCCCTCGGCTCCGCCGCCCTCTAGGCGGCGATCGCCGACTCGCTCGCCGGGTCGCCGGCGATGCGGCTGTGCCACATGATGCGGCGCTGGGTCATGTCCCACGGCGTCGCCTGGTGCATCAGGCAGCGATTGTCCCAAACCACGGCGTCGCCCGGCGTCCAGTCGTGATGGTAGATGCGCGGCGGCTGGCAGGCGAAGTCGATCAGCTCCTTCAGGAGCCGGTCCGAATCCTCCTGGACGAGGCCCGGGATGTTGTGGGCGTGTCGGCCGGCCAGCAGGGACTTGCGGCCGGTCTCGGGATGGGTCTTGACCAGCGGCCGCAACGGCACCGGCCCATCATGGAAGCCGTAGCCTGAATACTCCCCGTCGGACTTCTTGCTCTGATGACCGACCCGGCCCTGGCTGTAGTGCAGCGAATGAAAGGCATTCAGGCCTTCGATCCTGGCGCGCATCGCCGCATCGAGGGCGTCATAGGCGGCGCGCATGTCGGCAAAGCCGGTGCGGCCGCCGACCGTCGGTACCTCCTCTGCGCTGAACACCGCGCCCTTGGCCTGGACCGGCATGTAGGTGCTGTCGTGATGCCAGCCCATGTTGCCCTTCAGGATCTTCATGACGTCATCGTTATCCTTCTCCGCCCGAACGGTGCCGTCGGAGCGGACGTTGCTGATCGCCGTCATCTCGAATTCGAGCGGCCCGAAACGCCTGGCGAAGGCGATCTGCTGGTCGCGCTCGAGATGCTGGTCGGGAAAGATCAGCAGCGCGTACTTCAGCCAGGTGTCGTAAAGCGCGCGAAAGGTCGGCTCATCGACCTCGGCGACCTTGATGCCACGTACCACGGCGCCGAATGTCGTGTCCCTGAGCGGTTCGACGTCGAACATGCAGGACCTCCAAATCTTGTTCGGAGTGTACCGGCCAAGCGGGGTCGGCCTCAAGTGACGCGGCCGCGCTTGGCGGGAATGGCAGCGATGAGCGCCTGCCGGATCGGCCGTGCCTCGTCGGCCGGCAGCTGGCGGATGCGAAGCGTGCGTTCGACGAAGCGGTTGTCCTCGCCCTCGACGACGAGGTCGAGAAACCGCGTCGTCCCCGGCGTGACCGCGCGCCGGCTGCGGCCGGCGGCGGCGTCGGTCTTTTCGCTGAGCAGCGCCTGGATGGTGCGCACGACGCGCACGCCGACATCCTCAGGCGGCTGATCGTCGATCAGGACACGATAGACGCCCTCGGGATCGACGCCCTCGATGCTGAGCGGTTGCCGGCGGCAGACGCTCACGGTGATGCGGGCCTCGCCGGTGCGCGGATCGTGCCGCGCATCGAGCACCACCAGGCCTTTGTTCGACGGCTGGCGGACCAGCAGCGCCTCAACCGTCTCGTGCCTGAAGCGGAGAGTCAGCGACGTGCCCGGTTCGAGCGGCGGGATGGTGACGAAGCTGCCGTCGGCGACGTGGATCAGCTCCTCCTCGCCCAGCCAGACGCTGCCGAAGGGCAGGCGCTGCTCGATCATCATGGCGGCGATGCGCCGATCGGTCGGATTGGAGATCGTGACCTCGCGGCCGCCGTCGCGGACGTCGAAGCCCAGCCCTTCGTAGTCGGCCATGCGCTGGTAGAGCTCGGCCTGCGTCGCGATCCAATAGTTGCTGCGCTCGGCGAGGTTGATGCAGTAACGCACGTAGTCGAGCGTGCCCTTGCCGTTGTTGACCGAGGGGTCGCGCGCCAGCTCGGGATGGTACTGGAAGGAATAGACGCCGTTCTCGAGCTTGTCCTCGACGCCCGGCTGGCGTGAGCCGTGGCCGGCAAAGATCGTCTCGACCAGCTCGTAGGCGGCATCGTACTCGTGCGTGCGGTCCCAGCCGCGCAGCTTGCGCCATTCCTTGTCCGTGGTGACGACGGGCCGGAAGGGGAACCAGATGCCCGAAGTGGCGATGGTCCGCCGCACGTCGGTGACGTAGGTGAGCGGCTTCTCGCCGATCGTGCCGCCGACCATGACGTCGGGATCGCGCACGCCGTATTCGATCATGTGGTAGTAGCAGAAGGTGCAGAGCCCGAGGATCGTCTTGTCCTGGGTGTAGAGATAGTCCATCGCATCGATCGTCTCGGGATGCATGTGGCCGCCGGCGTGGCGGCCGCAGGTGCAGATGGTGATGCCGAGACTCTTGCCGGCCTTCGCGACGTGCTCGAACAGGCCCTTGCCGAAGATGGCGGTCGGCGGATCGCCGATCGAGCTGTCGTTGTGCAATGCGGGTTCGATGAAGCTGTGCTGGGTGGTGCGCTCGACCCAGTCGCGCGCCATCGCGTCGTCGATGTTGGTCGAGAAGGTCGGATCCTCGATGTCATAGGTCGCTGGGATCAGGTTCTCGATCTGGTAATCGAGGAAGGTGTAATCGCGCATGCCATGGACGTCGTGGCGGAACGACAACACACCGTCGTAGGTGCCGAACGAGCGCAGCCGTGTCTGCCACAACGAGGACAGTCCGACCTCGCGCATCAGTCGGCGCAGGAAGAACAGCAGCGTGTCGCCCCAATGCGTGGCGTTGGCCCAGTGACGCACCGCCTCGACGTTGAGATGGGCTTGCATCATGCCGCCGATCAGTTCGAACACCTGGTTGGCGACGTAGACCGTCCGCTCGGTGAGCACGATGGCCGGTCCCAACTCGCCCACGGTGGCGGTGCTGGCGTCGGTGAGATCGCCTGAAAGAGCGACCAGGTCGGCGAGCACGCGACTGCCTCTGGCCGGCACGATGCGGTGTGCGGGATGACCCCTGTAGCCGCTGACGTAGAGCGACTCCCAGGCATCGCCGGCAAACGGCGAACCCGGCCGCCAGCGCCAGCCGGTGTAGCCCTGCACCGGGACGGCCTCATGGGACTGCAGCCCCAGCAGATGCGCCGGCAGGTTGGTCTTGCCGGTGACCATCAGGCAACGTTCACCGCCGGACAGCCACGCCTCGATTCGCGTGATCGTCTCGGGCGCGAGATGGCCGGCGTTGGGAATTAGAAGCGCAAGGCAGTGCGCGAGCCGGCCGGCATCGAGTTTGTCTTCCTCGACCAGATGATGCTTGAGATTACAGCGCGCCAGCAGCAGGCCGGCGGCATTGGGCGCAAGATAGGCGTACTCGCCCTTGATCCAGGTGCGCGGCAGGCCCCAGGCGTCGGTGAAGGTGTAGGTCGCGCCGCGGGCGGCGGCTTCGGCGGCATAGGCATCGCGGCTGCGGTTGCTGAACAGCACGATGATGTCGTGCGCGTCGTGATCGGACATGCCGCGACTGTGCCCACGCGCCTGGCCGAGGCGCAAATGGAAACGGCCGGGACTGGCCCGGCCGTTCCGCCGATGGAGGGTTGGCAGTTTCGTTTACTGGACGACGATCTCGACCCGACGGTTCTGCGGCTCGCGCACACCGTCGCCGGTCTGCACGAGGAGTCCCTGCTCGCCGCGGCCGATCACGGCGATCGCCTGTGACGGCACGCCTTCGCGAACCAGGGCGTCCTTCACCGCGTTGGCGCGACGCAGCGACAGCGCCATGTTGTAGCTCTCCGGTCCCGACGTGTCGGTGTGGCCGGTGGCGGTGATGCGGGCGTTGCCCTTCGACTTGAAGGCGGCCGCGGCCTGCCGGATGGTGCCCAGCGCCTGCTGGCTCAGGTTCGAGCGATCCCAGTCGAAGAACACCATGAACGACGGCGGAGC
>CADECW010000268.1:0-1719 GCA_902825855.1 uncultured Rhodospirillales bacterium
GGGCCAAACTCGGACATCGGGCCAGACGGTGTGGGCTTACTCACATCAACCCTGAGCAGCGGCATCTTGCGCCCGCCTCTTACCGACTGTTTCTCGGGTTCGACTCAAACTCATCAAGCTCTAGGAGTCGGCGGCCGCCACGCCATCAAGCCGGCAGGCCGAGCAGCTTGAAGCCCCTGCGGAAGGTCGCGACGTAGTCGGCCGACTGGAAGGGAAATGCGATGAAGAACTCGTCAGCCCCATAGTCGGGCTTGGCCTGGCGCAGCAGCCGGGCGTATTTTTCCGCCACGGGCTTCTTTCCGGCGATCGCGCCGCAGAGGGCGGCGATCGCAACGATGTGGAAGTGCGCATTGGGGTGCGCGGCAGCCAGCCCAGCCAGCTCGACGGCCTGTTCATGCCGCCCCGTCGCGGCGCAATTGAAGGCGTGCGTGGCCAGCATCGCAAACCGCATGGGATCGAGTGGGCTCAGCCGACGCGCCTTGTCGAGCGCCTCGTCGCTCGGCGCTGTAGCGCCGATCATCGATCGCGCAAAACCAACCGAGTATTGGCCGATGGCGAAGCTCGGATTGAGCGATGTCGCCGTCTCGAACTCGTGCAACGCCGAGCCGACATCGTTGCGCAGCATCAAAGCCCGGCCGTAGGCCCAGCGCGCCTGCGGATCCTCGGGTTCCAGCGACAGGCTATGCTTTGCCAGGTCGATGGCGCGCCGGATCTCGCCTTCGCGGTCGGCTCTCAAGTTGAGGAACGCGCGCTGGCGATGAACGAATGACAATCCGGCATGGATGCGCGCGGCGTCGGGATCGAGCTTCTCGGCCTGTTTCAGAAGGCTTTCGGCCTTGTCGTAGTCGTCGGCAGTATGCCGGTCGAGATGCCAGCGTGCCCGATAGTAGGCGGCCCATGCATCCAGGCTGGCCACGGGGCGCAGCAGGGCGCGCCGCCGTTCGATTGTTTCGATCGTCGCCTGTACCTGGTTGATCACGAGATCGCCGATCTCGTCCTGCAGCGCAAAGATATCGTCAACGCTTCTGTCGAACGTTTCGGCCCAGATCTCGAACGGTTCCGATGCATCAGTGCTACGGATAGGCGAAGGCGTGAGCCGTCGTAACGCAGGTAACCACTCAACACGTATCGAACGCCGAGTGTACGGGCGACCTCCCGCGGGTCGCGAGCCTGCCGGCTCAGCGCGAACACCGTGCCCCTTCCGATCACGAAGAGGCGGCGGCTGCGGCCGAGGCCGGTGATGATGTCCTGGACGAAACCGCCGGCAATGATGTCGCTGCCCTGGACGCTGCTCATGACGTCGAACGGCAGCACGGCGATCGACGGCTCCTTCGGCGTTTTGAGCTTCTCGCCAGCAGGAACAGCAGCCTTCTCGGGGCCGGCTTCGACCCGCAGCCTCTCCGCAGCCGCGGGCACCAGTTTGAATCCCCGGCCATGAACGGTTCGGATGACGTTCTGCGCCTTGCCATCGTCGCCGACCGCCCGGCGCGCGGCCTTGACGCAACTCGACAGAGAGGCCTCGGAAACGATGCGTCCGGACCACAGCGTGTCGATGATCTCGTCGCGGGAAATCACCCGGCCGGGATTGCGGGCCAGCATGACGAGGAAGTCGAAGACCTTGGGTTCGACAGCGACCGGCTTGCCGTCGCGTCTCAACTCGAAAGTCACGGTGTCAACGACGCAGGAACCGATCGTAAGCAGCATGGGACTCGGCCGCTT
>CADECW010000268.1:1819-3766 GCA_902825855.1 uncultured Rhodospirillales bacterium
GCGAACCTGCTGTGGGGCGTGAGCGCCATCGCCGCGGGCGCCCTGGCCGACAAGTACGGCGCCGGTCGCGTCGCCTTCGCCGGTCTGCTGCTGATGATGTTCGGCTACTACGCCATGTATTCGGCGACGACCGGCGACGATCTGCTGTGGAGCGGCATCGGCCTCGGCCTCGGCACCGGCAGCACGGGCGCGACGGTAATGATCGGCGCCGTCGCCCGCGCCACGACGGCCGAAAACCGCACCTCGGCACTCGCCACCCTTACTATAGCCAACGGGATTGGCGGCTTTGTCGTCTTTCCGTATGTGCACCTGTTCATCGGAGCTCTCGGATGGCAGGCGAGCATCCTGGTCATCATCGCCACGCTCGGCGCCACGCTGCCACTTGCAATCTACCTCGGTTCGCAGGACCGCAGCGCCGCACTCACCCAGCGGCCGCAGCCCTTCGGCGCCGCCTTGTCCGAGGCGTTCAAGCTGCCGAGTTACTGGCTGCTCAACGTCGGCTTCTTCGTTTGCGGTTTTCAGGTCGCGTTCTATGCCGCACATGTACCGGCCTATGCGGCGAGCCTGGGCTTCGGGGGCTGGGTGGGCGTCGCTGCCCTGACGGCGGTCGGAGCTGCCAACATCGTCGGCACTTGGCTGGCCGGCAAGTCCGTGAAGTACATGGAACAGCGCCGCGTGTTGAGTGCGATCTACCTCGCGCGTTCCGCGGTCTTCCTGGGTTTCCTGATCCTGCCGATGAACGAGCTCGTGTTGATCGTCCTTAGCGCCTTGCTGGGCCTGTTCTGGTTGGCCACGGCACCGGTCACGAGCAGCCTCGTCGCCACCTTCTTCGGCACGAGCTGGCTGTCGACGCTGGTTGGCATCGTGTTCTTCTCCCACCAGGTGGGTGCCTTCATCGGAGTGTGGCTCGCCGGCGTCCTGTACGACGCGACCAAGTCGTACGACGCGATGTGGTGGATCTCGATTGCCCTCGGGCTGCTCGCCGCCGCCGTCCATTGGCCGATCCGCGAGGAAGCCGTGCCGCGCCTGCGCGCAGCGATGGCCTGACGTCATGCTGGAACTCGATTTTCTCGGTGTGCGGGTCGCCTATCGGACCTGGGGCGAGGGACCGCCTGTGTTGCTCTTGCATTCCGGAGGAGGCTCGAGTCGCCAATGGGAGAAGGTGGCCGCGCTTCTCGCGCCCGGCCACACTATCATTGCGCCGGATCTGCTGGGCTTCGGCAATAGCGGATCGTGGCCCGAAGCCGGCAAGCTGACCCACACTCTGCAGGCCGGTCTCGCCGCGCGGGTGCTCGAGGCCGCAACCGACAGCACCGTCGATGTCGTCGGCCATTCCTATGGCGGAGCGACAGCGATCTGCTTGGCGCTTGCCAAACCCGCTCGCGTCCGCTCGCTCGTCCTGATCGAGCCCATACTGCACAACCTGCTCAAGGAGGCGGACGATCCCCTGTTTGCGGGAAGCCTCATGGTCGGGCGAACCTTCATCGAGGAGCTTGACGCCGGCCGTCCGGAACGAAGCTGGCAAACCTTCCTCGACACCAGCAACGGTGCCGGCACCTGGGCGCGGCTATCAGAGGCCCAGAGACAGCGGTTCCTTGCCCAATCGGAACAGACAAAGGAAGCCTTCATCTCCAACTTCAACAACGAGACATCGTTTGCCGACTGCCGGTCGCTGTGCATGCCGACCACCGTCGCGCACGGCACGCGAACCTGGCCTGTCTATCGCCGCATTGCCGCTTTGCTGCTGGAAGCGCTAAAGCGTGGCCATGGTGCCACCATCGACGGTGCAGAACACATGTCGCCGATCAGTCATCCGGACGAGGTCGCTCGGGTTATTTCGAACCACATCGAACGTTGCCGAGCCTGACACGGGCCATGAAGGCTTTGGCTACCGTCGGTCAATGACCGCCTTGGGTCAAACTCTGACGAAGTGTTCCGCGTGACCAA
>CADECW010000269.1 GCA_902825855.1 uncultured Rhodospirillales bacterium
CGCGGCGCAGTCGACGTCGGTGAAGCGAAAGGATGGATAGCGCCGGCGCAGCTCCGCGGCGTCGAGGATGTGGACCTCGACACCGAGCCCCTGCTGCGTACGGACATTGGCTTCGAGGGCTGCAATGCCGGCCGCCCCGCGCACCTGATAGAGATAGCCGCGACGGCGAAACTGCGGATCGAACTCGACCTTGCCGCCGCGTACGTGGTCGGCGAAGTCTGAGTAGACCTGGTCGCCATAGAGCGACATCTCGACATTCTCGCGCAAAGCATGCTGCAGCCGGATACCGCCGACCGCCCGTGGCGTTGCGGCGAATTCGTAGGTCGGATCGGGCTCCAGCACCGTGACCGCCGAAGCAGCGCCCGCCAGCGCCAGATGATAGGCGATGCAGGAGCCCATGATGCCGCCACCGGCAACGACGATCCGTTCCATACGCGACGCTCCATCGGTCTGCCGCGCAGGAGTCATCCCATGCCTTCACACCGCAGGGAAGCCCGTGATCAATTGCTGTTGACGAGACGGATGATGGTGTAGCTGCCGCCGTCACGCTCGACCTCGAAGCGGATCTTGTCGCCGGGGCCGAGGCCCTTCAGCGACGTTGGATCGCCGACCTGGAAGATGCGCGTACCGCCTTCGAGGAACATCGCCGGGATCGGCCGGTATTCCAGCGTGATGCGGCCGCCGGCACGATCGACCGCGACGACGCGGCCGCTCGCCAGCGGCTCGTCGGACGGTGCGACCTTCTCCTGCACCACGTGGTGCTTTTCTTCGATCAGCGGTTCGCCGGGAAGCGTCTCCAGTGCGGAGGCATGTGCCGCCACGAATATAGTCGCAGCAAGCGTGAGCCATACGGGCGTACAGATGCGGGCCATGATCCAATCTCCCGCACGCGATTTGGGGGCAGCCCGATGGATTTCCAGTGGCCGAGGCCGTGACCAACGCCGCCGTGTTTCACGATCGCGTGCGGCAGATATCGTGCAGGTAACCAGCACACTTCGATGAAGACTATGCGGCGCGCACTTCCAGACCGTTCGGAGTCGCGCGATAGCCGGTCAGCGTGCGGTCGGCGAAGCCCAATCGCCAATCGAGCATCCTGGAAGAATACTCGGCGAGCTTGGTCGCATACGCGGGATCGGTCGCGCGGTTGACGAACTGGCCAGGGTCCTTCTTCAGGTCGAAGAGCAGCGGCGGCAACGCGGCGAAGTGGACATACTTGAAGCTTTCGTCCTGCACGACGGCGAGCGAGCACTTGTCCATCGGCACGCGCAGCGCCGATTCGGGCTTGCTGTAGTAGAGGTCGCGGAAGTCGAACTCGTAATGGACCTCGGTGCGCCAGTCGATCGGAACCTGACCCTCGCAGAAGCCGAGCAACGAACGGCCGTCGCACTGGCGCGGGATGGGCAGGCCGAGCCATTCGAGGATGGTCGGCATCGTGTCGACGGTCTCGGTGAAGCGCTCGACGACCGAACCGCGCGTGCCATTGGCCTCGGCGCGCGGATCGCGGACGATCATCGGGATGCGATAGGACTCGTCGTTGTAGCCGATCTTGCCCAGCAGGTGATGATCGCCGAGCTGCTCGCCGTGATCGCAGGTGAAGACGATCAGCGTGTCGTCCCACTGGCCGGTCTGCTTCAGGAAGTCGAAGACGCGGCCGAGCTGGTCGTCGACCTCGCTCATCAGGCCGCAGTAGGTGGCGCGCATCTGCGCCACCTGCTCCTCGGTCATCGCCGAGCCCAGGCCCTTGCCGTCCTGGAAGAAACTCGATTGCTGGATGTTGTTCACGTAGTAGCCGAGCAGCGGATGCTGACTCGCCTCCTCCGCCGCCGACGCTGCGCGCACGACCCTGGGCATGTCCTGCGGCCGGTACATGTCGTGGTAAGGCGCCGGCGCGATGAACGGCGGATGCGGGCGGTAATAGCCGAGATGCAGGAACCAGGGCTTGCCCGCGCGGCCGCGCAGGTAGGAAAGGCCGCGCTCGGTGAACCACGCGGTATCCGACAGCTCCTTGGGGATCATCGCCGGCCGTGACGTTGCGCCCGCGCCTCCGCCGCCTTGCGGCAGCCAGATATCTTCGCGATTCTCCGGCAGCTCGAACCCCTGGTTGGCGACCCAGCCGAAATAAGCGTCCTTGTAGGGCTCGAAGGCGCCAACCGGGCGGAAGCCGTCCATGATGTCGCCGAGCACTAGGAAGCGCGGATCGTTGGCGTCGGTGGTGCGCGGATCGGGCGTTGTCGTGGTGTAGCCGACAAGCGCGGGGTCGTAGCCGCCGCGCCGCAGCTCGTGGCCGAGATTGGTGAAGCGCGCATCGAGCGGAATGGTGTTCTGCACCGCACGGTGATTCATCAGGTACAGGCTGGTCAGCAGGCTCGCTCGCGCCGGGCCGCAAGGTGCGCATTGAGTGAAATGATTGCGGAAGGTAACGCCCTCCTCGCTCAGCCGGTGAATGTTCGGCACCTTCAGATAGTCGGCGCCGAGCTTGGGCAGCATGAGACCGCGCCATTGGTCGACGACGATCAGAAGGACGTTCCTGGGCGCTGACATGCCGAGTTCACCCCGCTCGAAAGATTGCGCTATGTTGCCGTCAAATTCGCGGAGGAGACAACACGTGGCGCGTTTCAAGATCGTGACGACCGGTCCCGGCAATACCGACCATTCGCTGGAAATGGAGACCTTGGGCCCTCTCGGCGCGGAGATCGTCGAGGTGACGGGCGGTGACGACGAGCTGATGAAGGCCGTGGCCGATGCCGACGCGATCTACGCCAAAGGCCGGCCGCGCATCACCGCCAAGGTGATCGAGGCGGGCAAGAAGCTGAAGGTCGTTTCGCTGGGATCGGTCGGCGTCGATTCGGTCGATGTCGAGGCTGCGACCCAGCTCGGCATCCCGGTCACCAACTGCCCCGACACCTTCATCGAGGAAGTGGCCGACCATGCCATGACCCTGATCCTGGCGAGCTGGCGCAGGCTCGTGGTGCAGGACCAGATGGTGCGCAAGGGCGAGTGGGCGAAGGCGCGGCCGATGCTCTACCAGTTCCCGCGTTTGATGGGCATGACCCTGGGCTTCATCTCGTTCGGCCATGTCGCGCGCGCGGTGTCCAAGCGGGCGGCGCCGTTCGGCTTCCAGATGCTGGCCTACGATCCCTACATCGAAGAGCTGGTGATGTCCGAGCACGGTGTGCAGCCGGTGAGCTACGACGAGCTGCTGCAGCGCTCCGACATCATCTCCATGCATGCGCCCGGCACCAAGGACGCGCATCACCTGATGAAGGAGCAGCACTTCCGCAAGATGAAGAAGACGGCGCTGTTCGTGAACACCGGCCGCGGCTCGACGGTCGACGAGGCGGCGATGATCAAGGCGCTGCAGGAGGGCTGGATCGCCGGGGCTGGGCTCGACGTGATGGAGGTCGAGCCGATCGGCAACAACAACCCGCTGCTCGGCATGGAGAACGTGATCATGACGGCGCACGTCGCTTCGGCTTCGAACCGCTTCGACCAGGCGCGCAAGCGGCGCGTCGGTGCGGAGCTGTCGCTGGTCCTGTCGGGCAAGTGGCCGCGCGCCTGCGTCAATCCCTCGATCCTCGAAAAGTCCAAGCTGGTGCGCTGGCAGCCCTTCTCGATGGAGCGCGGTCCGGGTAACTGAACCACCACGTCATCCCGAGCGAAGCCGCCCGAAGGGCGGCGCAGTCGAGGGACCTGTTCTTGTCGACGCATCAAAAGAGCAGGTCCCTCCACTTCGCGCTTCGCGCTCCGGTCGGGATGACGGGAA
>CADECW010000270.1 GCA_902825855.1 uncultured Rhodospirillales bacterium
CCCCCCGTCATCCCGACCGGAGCCGAGCGCAGCGAGGCGAAGTGGAGGGACCTGCTCATGCTGATGCATCGACAAGAATAGGTCCCTCGACTGCGCCGCCCTTCGGGCGGCTTCGCTCGGGATGACGGTGAATTTGATGCGCCACCTGCGGGCGGCTTCGCTTGCGATGACGGTGAATTTGATGCGCCGCCTTCGGGCGGCTCCGCTCAGGATGGTGGTGAATCAAATAACCATCGCTGGCCGTCAGGCGTCTTCGGCTCTACGCTGATCCTCTTCCGAGAGGACCTTCATCTCCATGACGTACAAAGCGCCGACGCGCAGCGTCGGTCGACTGAAGCGGCCGTTCGGCGACCTTTACTATGAAGTGTCGGGCAGCGGTCCGGCCCTTCTGTTCGCCCATGGCCTGGGCGGCAATCACCTGAGCTGGTGGCAGCAGGTCGCGCACTTCGCGGCACGCTACACGTGCGTGAGCTTCGCCCATCGCGGCTTTGCGCCGTCGAGTGCGATCGACGGCGGCCCCGACCCAGCCGACTACGCCGGCGATCTCGCCGCGCTGATCGATCACCTGAAATTTCGCGACGTGCGCCTGGTCGGCCAGTCGATGGGCGGCTGGACCGTCCTCGAATACGCGATCGCCAACCCGGCCAGGGTGAAGGCGCTGGTCCTGAGCTCGACCTCCGGCACGCTCGATCGGCGCGGCTGCGATCCGTCGGGCGGCACGACCTACGATGCCTGGGCGAAGGACGCCGAGGCAAAGGTCACAGCGGGGCTCGCGAACGGCGTCCATCCGGCGATGGGCATCGGCGCGGCGGAGCGCTCGCCGGCGCTGCACCTTCTCTATGCCAGCATCGACACAATGGCGGGCGCGCTCGACAAGGAAAGGATCCGCGCCGGCCTGCGCCGCACCGCGCAGCGCAGCCTAGAAGAGCTGAAGGACTTCCGCGTGCCGACGTTCCTGATCGCCGGCGGCGAAGACGTCGTCTTCCCATCCTTCCTGGCAAGCGCCATCGCGGCAGCCCTGCCCTGCGGCGAAGCACAACTGATCCCGCATTCCGGCCACTCGCCATATTTCGAGGAGGCCGCTACCTTCAACAGGCTGGTCGAGGCGTTTCTGGCGCACCAGCGCTGAGGAGGAAACGTGTCGCAGGACAATCCGCGGATTGCCGTTCTGAGCTTCGCCATCGAGTGCAACCGGTTCTCCCCGGTGACGACGGAGGCGGACTTCCAGACGGACGTCGACATCCGCGGCAACCAGATCGTGAGCGAGGCCCGCTCGGGCGCGTCGATCACCCTGCCCGACCTGCCCGGCTTCTTCACCGAGATGGATCGAACCGGCACCTGGACTCCGGTGCCGCTGCGCGTCTCCCAGGCCCAGCCCGGCGGGCCGGTGGAGCAGAGCTTCTTCACGGCGTTCCTGAGCGAAATCGAAACCGGCCTGCAGGCGGCGATGCCGCTCGATGCGGTGTTCGTCGCGGCCCATGGTGCGGCGCTGGCCGAGGGCACCGACGATCCCGACGGCGACCTGTTCGAGACCATCCGCCGCGTCGTCGGGCCGGACATACCGGTCGTCTCGACCTTCGACCTGCACGCCAACGTCTCGCGCAGGATGACCGACAACCTTTCGGTGTTCGTCGGCTACCTCGAGAACCCCCACAACGACATCTACGAGCGCGGTGTCGAAGCCGCCAGGCACATGCGCGAGTGCCTGGCCGGCGCACGGACCGCCGTCACCATGGTCAAGGTGCCGCTGGTGCCGCCGCAGATCGCGCTGCTGACCGCCCAGGGCCCCTACGCCGACCTCATCAGGTACGGCCAGACCAAGGTCGGCGGCGACATCCTCAACGTCTCGGTGATGGCGGGCTTCGCCTACAGCGACAGCCCCAAGAACGGGCTCACCGCCGTGGTGACGGCGCGCAACGGCAATCGCCAGGCGGCGGCCGACCTGTCGCTCGACATCGCCACGCGCGCCTGGGGCATGAAGGAGCGGTTCAAGCGCGCCATGACGCCGCTCGCCGATGCGGTGCAGCTTGCCGTCTCGGTCGGCCGCGACCGCCGGCGCAAGCCCATCATCCTGGCCGACGTAGCCGACAATCCCGGCGGCGGCGGGCGCGGCAACACCACCTATCTGTTGCGTGCGCTGAAGGGGGCCAGAGCCCAGCACGTGATCTTCGGCGTGTTCAACGACGGCGCCGCGGCCGCCAGGGCGCACGAACTTGGTGAAGGCGCCATCTACACGGCCTCGTTCAATTCCCAGGAGCACCAGGAATTCTCGCTGCCCTTCGACTGCGAGGCCAAGGTCATCAAGCTGTCGGACGGCAAGTATGTCGGCCGCCGCGGCGTGCTCAGGAACGTGTCGTCCGACATGGGGCCCTCGGCGCTGCTCGACCTCGGCGGCATCCAGCTGGTGGTCATCACCAACCGTTGCCAGTGCATGGACCCCATGCAGTTCGAAATGTTCGGCCTCGACATCGCCCAGGCGCGGGTGGTCGTGGTCAAGAGCCGCGGCCATTTCCGCGGCGGTTTCGACGAGTTCTTCGACACCCGTCAGATCTACGAAGTCGATTGTCCGGGGCTGACGTCGCCGATCCTGGCGAACTTCACCTGGACCAAGTTGCCGAGGCCTGTCTACCCGCTCGACGAGGAAACGAGCTGGACGCCGCCCACCAGCGTCTGAATCGGCCGCTCGCTACCTTTCCGGCAGCGGGATGAACTCCACGTCGCCCGGAACCCTGGCGAAGCGGCCGTCGCGCCAATCGGCCTTCGCCTTCTCGATGCGCTCCTTCGACGACGACACGAAGTTCCACCAGACATGGCGCGGGCCGTCCATCGTGGCGCCGCCCAGCAGCATCACTTTCGCGCCGTCAGGACCGGCGATCATCTCGACCGGCTGGCCGGCATGGAACGCCGCGAGGTCGCCCACCGCCAGCAGGCGGTCGCCGACCATCAGGCTGCCCTCGGCGACATAGGCCGCGCGCTCCACGTGCTCGGGCGAGATCGCGATCTTCGCTGCCGCCGGCATCTCCACCGCGACATAGAAGATCGGCGAGAAATGCGTCGTGGGCGCCGTGCGGCCGCCGTAGGTGCCGACGATCAGGCGCAGCGCGCTGCCGCCGTCCTGCCATGCCGGCAGCCTGCCCTTCTCGACATGCTCGAACGACGGCGCCGTCTCCTCGTGGCTCTTGGGCAGCGCCACCCAGGTCTGGACCCCGTGCATGCGAAAGCCGGTGCGCTTCATCTCGGGCTCGGTACGCTCGCTGTGGACGATACCGCTGCCGGCGGTCATCCAGTTCACGTCGCCGGGACGGATCGCCTGGGCATAGCCAAGGCTGTCGCGGTGGAAGATGCCGCCATCGAACAGGTACGTGACGGTGGCGAGCCCGATATGCGGATGCGGGCGCACCTCCATGCCGTCGCCGCCGGGCGGCACGACCATCGGCCCGAAATGGTCGAAGAAGACGAACGGCCCGACCATGCGCCGCTTGGCGTTGGGCAGCACCCGGCGCACCGGGAAGCCCGGTCCCAGCTCGTGAGCGCGTCCCTGGATGAGAAGCTCGATCGGATCGGCCACCTTGTCCTCCTGCTCACGCCAAACGGTCGCATCAAGCGGATGCGACCCGGGGGTTATGGCGGACGCAGGGGCTCGGTCAATGCCAGCCGCCGGCGCGAAGGATCCCGCCGGGATCCCGCAAGGACTCCCGTCGGGATCCCGCAGGGACTCCCGTCGGGATCCGCAAACACTCCCGCAGGGATCCCAAGGGA